>NZ_CP022521.1:1811666-2113611 GCF_002234535.1 Actinoalloteichus hoggarensis | reverse complement strand
TCGTGGACGTCCTCCCGACCGCCGCGCGGCGGAGTCGCTGACGGCGATGGCCACTGCCCTCCCGCTATGCCTGACCGCACAACGGGTCACTGCCGACGTCGGTCAGTGTGAAGCGCCGTGCCTGCCTCTATCAGCACGGGAGATGAGCCTGGCGGCATCGCCCGCCACGTCGTCATCGCCTCCGGCAAGCATGAGGTCGGCCCACGCACGACCTCCATACGGATGCACTGCGAGCACGACGAGGTCCCGAGCCGGGAGCCCCGGCGTTCAAGCATGGCCGTAGCCGCTGAACATCGTCTCCTCAGCGAGAACTACTGAGTCGGCGAGTTCTCGGGAGCGCCGTTTGAGCGGCGGGCAATCTTTCGACAGCAGGCCCGGCCCAGCCCGGCTCGCAGCGGCGAGCGCCATCATGGTGTTGTCATTGGCCCACCGCGCTCGGGGATGGAGGCAGGGATGCTCGACCCGCACTGGGTGTTCGCGGGCGCGGTGCTCGGGCTGGTCGGCAGCGTCCGCTATGCGTTCGCGATCACGCGGGGACGAGTACGCCCGAATCTCGTCACCTGGTCGCTCTGGGCCGCCGCACCCTTGATCGGCTTCTTCGCCCAGTTGGACTCCGAGGTCGGTCTTCCCGCCGTGATGACGCTCGCCGCAGGGGCCGGACCGCTGATCGTGATCCTCACGAGCGTGATCGCCCGACGCCACTACACCCGGCTGGGCGTCCTCGATCTCGTCTGCGCGGGGATCGCCTCGCTCGCCCTGTGCGTCTGGCTCGGGCTCGGCGCGGCACCGCTGGCCGTGCTCTTCGCCGTGGCCGCCGACGCCGTCGCCGCACCGCCGACGATCGTCAAGGCATGGCGCCACCCCGATTCCGAGAACGTCTTCTTCTACGTCCTCGTCGGTGTCGGCGCGACGATCACCCTTCTGACGATCGCCTCGTGGGAACCGCAGTCCTGGGCCTTCGCCCTGTACCAGGTCGCCCTCTGCGTGCTGCTCATCGGCGTCATCGCGACCCGGCGGCGCGCCCACGCGACACGACTACGCCCCCGGACGTGATCGGTCGCGCGTCCGGCGGCTGCTTGGCGGACCGCAGCATGCTGATCCGCCGCCCACGACTCCCGTCGTCGGCCGGGTCCATCGCACCCGACCTCGACAGGCACCGCGCGACCCTCGTCGACCGACGACGACCCGGAAAGCAGCCGCGCCGCGGGTCAGGCGTCCTCGGCCAACAACACCCGAGCGTCGAAACAGGTGCGATCCCCCGTGTGACACGCCGCCCCGACCTGATCGACGACCAACAGGACCGTGTCCCCGTCGCAGTCCAGCCGGACCTCCCGGACATGCTGGGCGTGCCCCGAGGTCTCCCCCTTCACCCAGTACTCCTGCCTGCTCCGCGAGAAGTACGTCGCCCGCCGGGTCGTCAGAGTCCGACGCAACGCCTCGTCGTCCATCCAGCCCACCATCAGCACCTCGCCGCTGCCGTGCTGCTGGGCGACCGCGCACACCAGGCCGTCCGCGCCGCGCTTGAGCAGGGCGGCGATCTCCGGATCGAGCATCTCGTCGTTCATCGGCCGCCGGGGCCCTCCAGTCCGAAGAAGCCCCGTGCGGGGCCGGTGTTGAGCAGCACCACCGCGTAGACGGTGCCCGCGGCGGCGAGCCCGCCGAGGACCCGCACCCACCAGAAGCCGTCGTTCAGCACGAACTGGAGGTACAGCAGGGCCACGAGCACGGCGATGACCATGGCGAAGACCCGCAGGCCCGCACGGCCCGTGAACAGGCCCGCGGCGGCCGAGCCCACCGCCAGGAAGATCACCAGTGGCAGGCCGACGACGTCGAAACCGCCCTCGGTGAGCCAGCGGATGATCCCGACCAGCAGAAACGCCGCCGCGCCGCCGGCAAGGGCCAGTGCCGCGACCCGCACCTCCACAGGCGTGCCGGACGAGCCCGCACCGGTCCCGCTCATCGGACGACCACCCCGGCCTCGCGCAGGCCGTCCTTGACCTGGCCGATCCGCAGTTCGCCGAAGTGGAAGACGCTCGCGGCCAGCACCGCGTCGGCGCCCGCGTCCACCGCCGGGGGGAAGTGCTCGACGGCGCCCGCGCCGCCGCTGGCGATCAGCGGCACGCCCACCACCCGACGAATCGCCCGGATCATGTCCAGGTCGAAGCCCGCCTTCGTGCCGTCGGCGTCCATCGAGTTCAACAGGATCTCGCCGACCCCGAGCTCCTGGCCGCGCTCCGCCCACTCCACCGCGTCCAGTCCCGTGCCCCGGCGACCGCCGTGGGTGGTGACCTCGAAGCCCGACGGCGTCGGCGGCCGGCCCTCGGGCACCCGGCGGGTGTCCATCGACAGCACGATGCACTGGGCGCCGTAACGCTGCGACGCCTCGCGGAGCAGCTCCGGCCTGGCGACGGCGGCGGTGTTCAGGCTCACCTTGTCCGCGCCCGCCCGCAGGAGCCTGTCGACGTCGCCGACGGCCCGCACCCCGCCGCCCACGGTGAGCGGGATGAACACCTGCTCGGCGGTGCGGCGAACCACGTCGAAGGTGGTCTCCCGATCGGCGGAGGAGGCCGTGACGTCGAGGAACGTCAGCTCGTCCGCCCCCTCCGCGTCGTAGGCGGCGGCCAGTTCGACGGGATCGCCCGCGTCGACGAGATCGGTGAAGTTGACGCCCTTGACCACCCGGCCCCGATCCACGTCGAGGCAGGGGATCACCCGGAGTGCTACGGACATGCCGACCAGCCTACGGCGGCGGTGAGGTCGCCTTCTCCGTGCGGTGTCGCATCCAGTAACGGCCGAACAACGCGATCACCGGCAGCGTGCACAACAGCGGACCGATCACCGCGATCGGCCGCTCCAGCCACCAGCCGACGTCCGGCACGGTGGTGTCGTTCACCGGGCTGCCCTGGATCAGCCACGTCACCACCTGAGACAGCGCCATCCCGGTGGTGTGGAACAGGAACAACGGCAGGGCGAACCGGTTGATCACGTCGTTGAAGCGCTGCCACCTCGCCCGCTGCAACAGGACCTGCATCCGGGGGCGCAACACCTCGACGGCGCCCATCTGGAAGGCCAGCAACGCGACGATGACGAAGGTCGGCGGCGCCATGTTGGAGAGCCGATCACCCGGCACCCCCACCATGGAACCCGGATAAAGACCGGAGAACACCAGACCGGCCAGCGCGAACAGGCCCACCCACAGCACCACGGGACCGAACCGGCGCCCGACCCTGGCCAGCCGCTGGTAGAAGAAGCCCGCCTGATGGGCCAGCCCCCACACCAACAGCATGTTCAGCCAGCCCAGCAGTTCCAGTCCGTACCGGAAGCGCAGGACGTCCACCAGCATCGCGGCGCCGCCCATCCAGATCAGCGCGAGCAGATCGAAGCGGCGATGCAGCCACAGGCTGAACGGCAGCAGGGCGATGAGCACCAGATACACGGCCAGGAACCACAACGGGCTGATCACCAGCAGCACCACCTGCCCCATCCAGCGCAGGTTGAACATGGTGCTCAGCACGCCGCCCAACACCACCCAGGTGAGCAGCAGCGCGCCGCCGGGCACGGCGAGCTGACGCAGCCGGGAGCCGACGAACGCGGCCAGGGTCGTGCCCCTGGCCTTGGCCCGCTCCCAGGAGACCATGTGCACATAGCCGCCGATGTAGAAGAACACCGGCAACACCTGGAGCAGCCACGTGGCGATCCACAGGCCCGAGGTGAAGCCGAGCGGGCTGGTGGCCTCCGGGCCGTCGGGCCCCCACACCAGGATCGTGAACGCCCAATGCCACAGGACCACCACCAACAGGCTCATCGCGCGCAACAGGTCGACATAGCGGTCGCGGCGGCGATCGGGCTTCGAGGACGGCGCGGAGGAGCCGGCGGGGCGGGCCGGTTCGGGGGGTGGTGCGGGGGTGGGGGCTGGTGTGGGGATGGGAGGCCGGGCTGCGGCTTGGGCGCGGGCCTCGGCGGGGGCTTGGGCGGGGGCTGGCGCCGGGGCGGACGACCGAGCCGGGCCGGGCTCCTCCGTCGCACCGTCCTCCGGCGAGTTCGGCTGCTCCGACGGGGTCGAACTCGACACTCGGTGATTCCCTTCTCGACCCGCCATGCGGCACCATGGCGGCGGGATGCCTCGACGACGATCCGGCCTGGCACGAACCCGGTGGCCCGAAGCGACCGGGGTGGCCGCCATGGCCGCGCTGCTCACTGCGGGAACCGTGAGCGGCAACGTGCTCCTGCCCCCGAAGGCCTACCCCGTCGGAGGCCTGTCGGCCACAGTAGCCGCGCTCTGCGTCGCAAGGCGTTGCGGGCTGTCACGGGACGACATCGGTATGGGGCCGGATTCGGTGTCCGCCGGGCTGCGGGTCGGCGGTGCCGCCACCGCGGCGATCAGCGCCGTCGGACTCGCCGCGCTGGCCGTCCCGACGCTGCGTCGGGCCTTCGAGGACGATCGCGCGGCCGATGCGGGCGTCGGCGAGCTGCTGTGGAACGTCCTGATCCGGATTCCCGTGGGCACCGTCCTCCTGGAGGAGGTCGCCTTCCGGGGCGTCCTGCCCGCGCTGACCGGCGCCCGCACCGGGCACCCGACGCGGGCGATGATCCTCTCGGCGGGCATGTTCGGCCTCTGGCACGTGCTGCCCGCCCTGCGCCTCGCGGGGGACAACCGGGCCGTGGAGGCGGCGGTGGGACACGGCAGGCTGCCGACCGTCCTGGCCGGGGTGTCGAGCACCTTCGTGGTCGGGCTGGCCCTGCACGCCCTGCGTGTCCGAGGCCGAGGCGTCCTGGCGCCCGCGCTGGTGCACCTGGCGACGAACTCGGGCGGGTATCTCGTCTCCTGGCTCGTCCAACGCGCCGCCCGCCGCAGGCGAGCCCCTGTCTGAGGCGTCCGTGCCGGTGCGCCGGGCGGGAGCATCGGCGGCGGAACGGCAGGAGTGCGCGGTGTCCGGAGCCGTCTCGTCCCGACATGGCACCGGCCTTCCGACTCGGCGCCCGCCGTCTCCGAGCGGGTGAACGCGGACGAGACGCCGTGAGGGCGTGGGACCTCGCCCGCGCGTCAGCCGGTTCTCGTCACAACGTCCGTCGATGCCGTGGGCGGGAACGGCGGCGCCGATCCAGAGCGGTCTTCGGGGAGTCGGTGTTCGCGGTCACCGATCGAGAGCCTCTGTCGAGTGCCGTGCTCGGACTCGGTGATCGGAGACCGCCCCCGGCGAGTGCTGCTCGACTCGGACCTCGGCCCGCCCGCGTCGAGCAGCCGGAGCCGGCCTCCGCCAGGCCGCGTCGAATCCGACCGCGGCTGCCGGGTGACGTCGGCGGGCGGCCCTGAACAAGCCCGACCCGCACCGGCGACCACGTCCGCCACACCGAGCCGAGTCGGCGCGGCACCGCTCACGACACCCGAGGAGGCCGGACTCCGACCCGCACCACGACCGAGATGAGCCGGAGCTGAGAGAGCCGGAACCGGGACGACCTGACACGACCGAGCCGAGCCCGGTCGCCGGGCCGCCCCGGCCGGTGAGAGTGCGCGGTGTCTTCCGCCGCCGAGCGGCATCGACGGCGGTCAGGCTTGCCTCAGCGCACGGCGGCCAGCGCGTCGGGCAGGGTGAAGGCGCCCGCGTACAGCGCCTTGCCGACGATGGAGCCCTCCAGGCCCGCGGGGGCCAGCTCGGCCAACGCGGTCAGGTCGGCGATGCTCGACACGCCGCCGGAGGCGATGACCGGGGCGTCGGTCCGGGCGCAGACGTCGCGAAGAAGGTCGATGTTCGGGCCGCGCAGCGTGCCGTCCTTGCTGACGTCGGTGACGACGTAGCGGGCGCAGCCGTCGGCCTCCAGCCGGGTGAGGACCTCCCAGAGGTCGCCGCCGTCGCTGGTCCAGCCCCGCGCGGCGAGGCGGTGTCCCTGCTCGGTGATGCGGACGTCCAGGCCGACGGCGACCGCGTCACCGTGTTCGGCGATGACCTTCGCGCACCAGGCCGGGTCCTCCAACGCGGCGGTGCCCAGGTTCACGCGGCGGCAACCGGTGGCCAGGGCCGCCTGCAACGACTCGTCGTCGCGGATGCCGCCCGAGAGCTCGACCTGCACGTCCAGCGCGCCGACGACCTCCGCGAGCAGCTCACGATTCGTGCCCCGGCCGAACGCCGCGTCGAGGTCCACCAGATGGACCCACTCGGCACCGTCGCGCTGCCAGGCGAGGGCCGCCTCCAGCGGCGAGCCGTACATGGTCTCGGTGCCCGCCTCGCCCTGGACCAGGCGAACTGCCTGACCGGCTGCGACGTCGACGGCGGGAAGCAGGGTGAAAGTCACGGGACGCACTGTATCGGGGCACACCGGCCGAGCCGCCGGGCTCACCCCCGCTCGCGCGGGGCGGACGCCCTCGCCACCGCGCTCGGCGTGACACAGCACGGCTCACTCCCGCTGCGCGGGGCGGACAGGTGGACAGGTGACTGACGGTGCAGTCCAGCGGCTCACCCCCGCTGCGCGGGGCGGACGCCAGTTCCAACGGTGAGTGACCAGACATGCACGGCTCACCCCCGCTGCGCGGGGCGGACCCTTCGCGAACTGGGGTTTCAGAAGCTCGTTATACGTTTGAGATCGAACGCTGAGGGATTGTCCGGATACACACGGTCACCGTACCGCAGCGTCGCGCAGCACTCGGCCGTCATCACGATGGACGACTCGCACACCCGACCGGCAGCCTGGAGGACGTCGTTTCTCGCTCGGGTGCGCGGCGCTCTCCACGTGAGGCGAGGCCCGCCTCGACTGAATCGGCTGGCCGCGCTCCCCGCCCCGCCCATCGACCTGGTCGCGGATGCCGTGACCGGCCGCACCAGCAGGGCCGGCGCCCTGCGCAGCTCGGACCGTCCTCGGCCTGGTGAGGACCCGCCGGCAGTATCCGAGCAGGAGGTCACCACGATGAGTCTGCGAACCGTTCTCGCCAGCGCAATCGATCCCGACCGTTGGGAGACCACGGTCGTGGCCGATCCTGCCGAGGTCGAGCTGCTGGTGAACCGGCTGGCCTCACCGGCTGTCTCCGACGCCCAGATCGAGCATCTCGGGCGCCCGGCTTATGTCGACGAAGACGGCGAGTCCGGGCCGGATCACCTCGTCTACGCAGGAGTCCACGACGGTCGGGGTTACCTCGACTACATCGGTGCCCGTTTCGGCGGGGACCTGCCCGCAGTCGGGATTCTCGACGGCGATCCCGACTCGCCGGAATGGCAGGGCGCCGGCCATGCCTTTCATCGCAGCTCGGGTGTCACTCTCGATTCGTTCCACCGTCTCCTCGTCGACCTGCTCCGATCGGGCAGACCGTCTGAGCGGGCGCGATGGCTTGACGGAGAGGTCCACCCGACAGCACCCCCTGCGTATCACCCCGCCGCCGGAGACAGGTGAACGGAATCTCCGACGACATCGGCGGACCCGTTACTCCCGTATGTGGACAGGTGCCACACGGCTCACGCCGCGCCTAAGGCCACACCCGCCGAGACGCTGCGTCCCAGCGGCGGCAATCGGCCCATCCCGGCTTGCGCGGGAAGCCCCAGGCCATGCGTCTGGGCTAGGACAGGCCGCACCAGACGCGCCAGACCGCAGACGAAACCGACGCCAACAGCCGAGCCCCGGATGAACGACCCCCGCGACGACGAGTCGGCGCCCGAGCGGCGGCCCGTGCCCGACCGGGCACGACGATCGGGGCGGCCCGGCCCTCAGCGCTCGCCCTGATCGCGGCGGAGGATCACCACGGCCGGGATGCCGAGCACCGCCACCAGCAGCGCCAACGCCGTCCAGCCGGACAGCCCGAAGCCGACGAGCACCGACTGCCCGGCGCCGCCCACCAGCGCGATGATGATCAGCACCGCGACGAGCCGGGTGCCGCCGCCGCGACGCACCATGCCGTACCGGCGGGGCCTGCTCACCGCAGCGTCTCCAGCCAGTTGGACAGCAGCGCGGCCCCCGCGTCGCCGGACTTCTCCGGGTGGAACTGCGTGGCCCACAGCGGGCCGTTCTCCACGGCCGCGACGAACTCCTTGCCGTGCACGGCCCAGGTCACCTGCGGCGGCAGGAACGGCGGAGTCGGCTCCAGCGTCCAGGATCGCGCGGCGTAGGAGTGCACGAAGTAGAAGCGGGCGTCGGCGTCCAGGCCGGCGAACAGCCTGCTCCGCGCGGGCGCCCGGACGGTGTTCCAACCCATGTGCGGGAGGACGTCGGCCTCCAGCCGGTCGACCGTGCCGGGCCACTGGGCGCAGCCCGCCGACTCCTCGCCGTGCTCCACGCCACGTTCGAAGAGCACCTGCATCCCGACGCAGATGCCGAGCACCGGACGGCCACCCGCCAGCCGGTCGTCGATGATCTTGTCGCCGCGTACGGCACGCAGTCCCGCCATGCAGGCCGCGAACGCGCCGACCCCGGGCACCACCAGACCGTCGGCGGCCAGGGCCGCGTCCCGATCCGAGGTCACCTCCACGGTGGCGCCTGCCCGTTGCAAGGCCCGTTCCACGGACCGCAGGTTTCCCGACCCGTAGTCGAGCACGACGACGTCTGCCACGAAACCCAGGCTACCGAGGCCGTCCACCCGGTCTTCGCACTCCCCCGGCGCGCGAACCCGGCGCCGCACTCCGAGTCGGCACTCCGACTCGACGCTCTCCCCGACGCCCGAGTCCGGTGCCCGAGGCCGACGGCCGAGTCCGGCGCCCCAGGCCGACGGCCGAGCCCGTCACCGAGCCCGGGGGCGCGTCGGCGACGTAGGCCTCGCCGGGATCGTCCAACGCCACCGAGGCCGGGCACGCCGCGCGAGCGCGGACCCGCGACGCGCGGTGATCGTCTCGATACTTCGACGTAGGTAGAGCTTTGGCTATGCTTAGCTCATGTCCCGACTCCGCGATCAGTTGACCATCGGCGAGGTCGCGACGCGAAGCGGGGTTCCCCACACCGCGCTGCGATTCTACGAGCAGCGCGGGCTGATCTCCTCGGAGCGGACCGGCGGCAACCAGCGGCGTTACGCCCGCACCGTCCTACGACGGCTGGCGTTCATCCGGGCCGCGCAGCGCGTCGGCATGAGCCTGGACCGGATCGCCGACGCCCTGGCCACGCTCCCCGCCGACACCAGCCCGACCAAGGCGCACTGGGCCCGGCTGTCCGCCTCCTGGCAGGAGGAGCTGGACGCCCGGATCGACGGCATGCAGCGGCTACGCGATCGACTGGCCTCCTGCATCGGCTGCGGCTGCCTGTCGCTGAGGTCCTGTTCACTGCACAACACCGATGATCAGCTCGCCGACCTCGGGGCGGGCGCCACCGGCCTACAGCCGACGTCGGAGGGCGGCCGCTGAACGGTCGCGCGGCCGAGACGTCGGGGGGCACGCCCCCCTGGTCACGGGGCCAGGCCTCGGCGCGGACGCCGTGTCCGCGTCCGCCGCGGCCCGCCGCTCGGCGAGAGCGGCGAGAACGGCCAGGTCAGACGACCTACTCGTCGTCCGGGGCACGAAGGCCCGCAGGCGGGACGCCGACCGGGACGACCCGGACTCGGTCCGCCCGCACACCCGGCGCCGGCCCGAGTCCGCGATCAGCCGCTCCCCCGCACCCTGCCGCCGGAACGGGCGCCGGTCAGATCAGCCAGAGGACCGTCGCGGTGCCCGCGAGCGCGGCGGCGACCAGCAGCAGGATCGCGAAGGTCTTCGCGGTCTTCCAGAGCGAGATCACCCCGCCCAACAGGAAGCCGGTCACCCCGAGCAGGAGCAGCCACACCCAGTCACCGTCCACCGGACACCTCTCGTCGCGCGGCCACGCCGCCGTCCACACCTGGTCGGGCGAGGCTACCCAGGCCGCGTCGCCTGCTCAGAGGGTGCCCTTCGTGGACGGCACTCCGGTGACCCTCGGGTCCGGCTCGACGGCGGCACGCAAGGCCCTGGCGACCGCCTTGAACTGCGCCTCGGTGATGTGGTGCGGGTCGCGTCCGTGGATCACCCGCACGTGCAGGGCGATCTGGGCGTGGAAGGCCAGGGAGTCGAAGACGTGCCGATTCAGCACGAAGGGGTAGTTGCCACCGATCGTGAAGGTGACGAACGCCTCCGGCTCACCCACGTGCACGCAGTACGGCCGGCCGGAGAGGTCGACGGCGGCATGGGCGAGGGTCTCGTCCATCGGGATCCAGGAGTCGCCGAACCGGCGGATGCCCGCCTTGTCGCCCAACGCCTGTCGGAGGGTCTGCCCCAGGACGATCGCGACGTCCTCCACGGTGTGGTGCGCGTCGATCTCCACGTCGCCGCGCGCCGCGACACTCAGATCGAAGGAGGCGTGGCTGCCCAACGCCGTGAGCATGTGGTCGTAGAACGGGACCCCGGTGTCGATCTCGACCTGCCCGGTTCCGTCGAGTTCGATCTCGACGGTCACCGAGGACTCCCTGGTGATGCGTTCCACCCTTGCCGACCGGCTCATCGGCCGTCTCCTCGCTGCTCGTCTCACCAGGGCGACCCGATCGCCCGTCCACGCCTTCGGCCAGCGTAACGAAAGCCGATCCCGACAGGTCGACCGTCTCAGGCGGCGGGCGGCCCCCGGCCGACACCCGGGACCCGCGCGCCCGCCGCGCACCGGTGGACCACGGCCCTCGGCGCGCGGCGATCGTATGATCAGTGGCGTGCCGGTCACCTCGGAGGAGCTGAACGAGTTCGAGAAGCACCGCACTCGACTGTTCGGGATCGCCTATCGGCTGCTCGGCTCCGCGAGCGAGGCCGAGGACGCCGTGCAGGACACGTTCCTGCGCTGGAACGACGCCGAGCACGCCGCCGTCCGGGAGCCCGTCGCATGGCTCACGCGGGCGCTGACCAACCTGTGCCTCACCCGCCTCGCCTCCGCCCGCGTCCGCCGCGAGAGCTACGTCGGTCCGTGGCTGCCGGAGCCGGTGATCACCGAGGACGCCGCGTTGGGTCCGCTGGACACCGTGGAGCAGCGCGAGTCGGTGTCCATGGCCTTCCTCGTGCTGCTGGAACGGCTCACCCCGCCGGAGCGGGCGGTGTTCGTGCTGCGGGAGGCCTTCCAATACAGCCACCGCGAGATCGCGGACATCCTCGGTCTCACCGAGGGGAACTGCCAGCAGCTCCACCACCGGGCCCGCGAACGGGTGGGACGGGACCGGTCTCCCTTCACGGCGAGCCCCGACGCCACCAGGCGGATCGCCCAGCGGTTCCTCGACGCCGCGCGGGGCCTGGACGTCGCCGGGCTGGAAAGCCTGCTGGCCGCCGACGTCGTCTCGTGGTCCGACGGCGGTGGCAAGGCCCAGGCCGCCCGCAGGCCCGTCTTCGGCTCCGACCGGGTGGCTCGGCTGCTGGCGGGCTGGGTGCGCAAGGGCGGCCCCGACGTCACCGCCACCATGGTCGAGGTCAACGGGCAGCCCGCGATCCTGGGCTTCCTCGCCGGGCGGCTCACCCTGGCCGTGTCCCTGGACATCGCGGACGGTCGGGTGGCGGCCGTCCACGCGGTCGCGAACCCCGACAAGCTGGCCTTCCTCGCCGCCCAGCTCGCACCCTCACGATGACGTGATCACCGTCACGCCGCGTCGCTGTCAGGAATGACGCGCCCATTCGGTTCAGGAGGCGACGAACCGAGTGGGAAGGGGACGACGATGACTCATCGCATCGTGATCATCGGCGCGGGCTATGCGGGACTCACGGCGGCGGCGCGGGTGGCGCGTCAGGTCCGCGACGTCGAGGTGGTGCTGGTCAACGCCAGGGACACCTTCGTGGAGCGGGTGCGCCTGCACGAGATCGCCGCCGGGGCGGCGGTCGGCGAGCACGCCCTCGCGGACCTGCTGCGCGGCACCGGGGTGCGACTGCGGATCGGACGGGTGGAGTCGATCGACCCGGAACGCCGCGTGCTGCGGATCGCAGGCACCGCCGGCGACGACGCCCTCGATGACGGCACCCTCGGCTACGACACGCTGGTGTACGCGCTGGGCAGCGTCGCGGGTGCCGGTGTCCCCGGCGTCGCCGAGCACGCCGAGGACGTCGCCGAGCTGGGCACGGCACGCGGACTGCACCGACGGGTGCTCGACGTCGCCGCCCGAGGCGGCACCGTCACCGTCGTCGGCGGCGGACTCACCGGAATCGAGGCGGCCACCGAACTCGCCGAGACGCATCCCCGACTCCGGGTGCGGCTGCTCGTCGGCACGACGGTGGGCGCGATGCTCTCCACCAAGGGCCGGGCGCACCTGGCGCGGGTGTTCGACCGATTCGGCATCGAGGTGCGGACCGGTGCCAGGGTCACGGAGGTACGGGAATCCTCGCTCGTGCTGGCCGACGGCGAGACCGTCGACACCGACATCACGGTGTGGGCGACGGGCTTCGGCGTTCCCGACCTCGCCGCACGGGCAGGCCTGGCCGTCGACGCGACGGGCCGTGTCCTGGTCGACGACACCCTGCGCTCCACCTCGCACCCCGAGGTCTACGCGGCGGGCGACGCCACGGCGGTCCGGCTGCCCAGCGGCCGAGAACTGCGGATGGCCTGCGCGACGGCCAAGCCCCTCGGCCGGCACGCGGCGGACTCCATCGCCGCCCGGCTGGCGGGCCGCACGCCCCGTCCCTTCCGATTCCAGTACCTGCTCCAATGCATCAGCCTGGGCCGTCGAGACGGGCTGATCCAGTTCGTCGACGCCGAGGACGCCCCCAAGGAACGGGTGCTCACCGGCCGCACCGCCGCCCGGTTGAAGGAACTCATCCTCCGCTACGCGCTGCGGACCGCCTACCAGACGGGTCCGTATCCGCCCCGGCGGCGGGTGAGCGGCCGGCAGCCGGCGCACAGCACGCACGCCTGACACACCGACACGACTCCGGCGGAGCCCGTCCCGCGACGGGCTCCGCCGCCGGTCGGGTCGGCACGGCTAGAAATCCCGCCGGTACAGCGGTGAGAACTGCCACGGGACGAAATCCTCATCGGAGAACAGCGCGTGGTAGACGCGGACGTTCTCGGGGTCGGTGATCCACAAGGTCATGTCCAGGCGGTGTTCCAGCGTCTCCCGGCTCGGGAACGTGATGCCATGCTTGCCGAGGACGTCGAAGATCTGCCGCTCGACCGGCTGAAGATCGTCCTCATTCGGGTAGAGCAGCCGTTCCCATCGACGGTTTCCCGTCCGCGCGAAGACGGCGAGCGGGCCCAACATCGAGATCTCCAGCGCCCAGGACCGCTCCTCGAGGGTGATCCTGCATCCGAAGGAGACCTGATAGTTGGGGTCGGTCCATGATTCCTCGACCAGTACAGAATCGAGCTCCCGGATCTCCCGGAAGACCATCTCGTAAGGCCGCTGTTCCAGCTGCCGATCAACGAAGACGTAATCGGGATCAGCGAGGTCGCCGCCGTAGGCCTGGGTGATGAAGGCGACGATGTCGAGATCGGTCATGTCAGGTCCTCAGGTCGTCGACTGGTTCCGGGGCCGCAGGGATGTCCGTGAAGCCGCCCCTTGTGGTCAAGGTGAGAGCGCACTCGGTTCTGATAACGCCCACACCCGTCCACTCCCACGGGGTAACCGAAGTCGTGCTCACGCACGTAGGTCCTGTCCTTATCGATCGGCTGCCCCCTGTCCCAGGCTTCTCGACTGAGTCGATGGGCGGACTCGACGTCGAAGAACGCCGATTCGCCCTTCGGTCCGTTCTTCCGCGATGCGTACTCCCTGGTCCCCAGCACGTGCCGAGCCTGCTTCTGCGTGCTGATCCTGGTGGGCTCGTCGGGCCAGTCCGGCGGGGTGGCCCGGTCCACGGTGGTCGGATCGACCGGCGGCCCGGCGGGAGCCGCCGACCCGAGCGGGACCAGCCCCAGGACGCCGATCACGTACTCATCGAGGTGGCTGCCTGCCGCGCCCCAATGACCCGCCGTGCGGCGCAACGTGTCGCGGGCATGCCGCAGTCGATCGCGAGCCTCGGTCACCAGGGGATTACGGGACTCGCCCGCCAGCACGGCGACCTCGCGAAGGATCCCGTCCTACCGGTCGGCCTCCGCCAAGGCCTCGGCCACCGGCAGTTCGGCCTGCACGGCCGCCAACGCGGCCACCACCTCCGCCAGCTCGGACATCTACACCATTTCCCGATAAGCGGTCAGGGCATGGGCGGTGTCCCGGACGCCTGCCGCGCACTCCTCCACGCCGATCCCCGCCAGTCGCAGCCGCCGGAGCGCGTCGGCTGCCGCGCTCGCGTCGCTGCTCGCGAGCACCCGACCCAGCGCGCCCAGGGCCCGCGTGCCGGCCTCGGTCAGCGGTCCGGACGGGAACATCTCCAGCCGTCGGGTCAATCCGAGCAACTCGCTCTGCAACGCAGGCACCGACATGACATCACTCCGCGATAGACCGAACTCGGAGCGTGAGGATATCGGCAGGCGGATCGTCCGCGAAAGCGAGAAGACCGGCAGCTGCCTCCGTCGGGACGGGCCGGAGCCGTCCCGCTTGGCCGCGCAGGCCGTGAACCCATGACGAGGTCCCCGTCCACGAAGAACGCGTGATACACCCGAACGTTCTCGACATCGGTCGTCCGCAACGCCATGTCCTGATGTCGCTTCGACGCCGCGCGGCGCGGAAAGCCGATGCCCTGCACCGTGAACACGCCGAGGACCCGCCGTTCGACCGGTTCCAGATCGGACTCGCCCGGGTAGAGCGGTCGTCTCCATCGACGATTCGAGGGCCCGGGAACGTTCCTGCGCGGTGAGCCGATCAGCGATGACGACCTGACGGATAATTCCGTTGCCGTCCACACTGCGCGCTGTCGATGATGGCGGCCATGACCGCGACCCGACGCGCCGACATGTTCACCGCCGACGGCAGGCCGTCCGACGACGACCCTCGGGAGCACGGCCCGCGGCTGGGCGACGAGCGCACCACCATGGTCGAGTCACTGCGCCGCCAGCGCCTCACGCTGGAGATGAAGTGCGCCGACCTCGATGCCGAGGCCATGGCGCGCCGGGCCGTCGAACCGTCGACGATGTCGCTGCTGGGGCTGGTGCGGCATCTGGCGGAGATCGAACGTGCGACGTTCAGGGTGATGCTGGCCGGGCAGGATGCTCCCCGGCTGTTCTGCACTCCGACCGACCGCGACGGCGACTTCAACGGCGCCGTCGCCGATCCACAGGTCGTCGCGGAGGCATGGGAGGCCTGGCGGAGCGAGGTGGCCTTCGCCGAACGGTTCGTCGCCGACGCACCGAGCCTCGACGTCCTCGGCGACGATCCCTTGAATCAGCACGGCAGCGGCGGCGGGCCGATGTCGCTGCGTGAGGCGCTGATGGGGATGATCGAGGAGTACGCCCGGCACATGGGCCACGTCGACCTCCTCCGCGAACGCATCGACGGCCGACTGGGCCAGTGATCACGGCGGGGCCGTGCGGGACGGACATTCAGAGACCCGCTCGGTCCGGCTGCCCTGAATACGTCGTGCGCGCCGCTCAGCCGGGGCCGCCCTGAATCCGTCGCGCCGCCGATCACCGCGCCGAGGCCGCCCGCGCCGCCGCTCCGAGGCCGTGGCCCGCGGGCGGCCCGCTCAGCCGATGTCGAAGCGGGCCGCGACCTCCTCACTCGCGCGGAGGAACGCCTCGTTCTCCACGGGCGTGCCCACCGTCATCCGCAGCCGGCCGGGGATGCCCACGTCCCGGATGAGGACGTCGCCGTCGAGGTAGGCCTGCCAGGCCGCCGCGGGATCGCCGAACCGGCCGAACAACAGGAAGTTCGCGTCCGAGTGCACCACCGAGAAGCCGAGCCCGCTCAGGGCGGCGGCGACCCGCTCCCGCTCGGCGACCAGCGCGGCCACCGAACCGAGAGTCGCCTCCGTGTGACGCAGAGCCGCCCGCGCCGCGGCCTGCACCAGCACCGACAGGTGATACGGCAGCCGGACGAGCTGGAGCGCGTCGACGACGGCGGGGGCCGCCGCCAGATAGCCCAGCCTGCCGCCCGCGAACGCGAAGGCCTTGCTCATGGTGCGGCTGACGATCAACCTCGTCGGGAACTCGGCGAGCAGCCGCACCCCGCTCGGCGCGGCGGAGAACTCGCCGTAGGCCTCGTCGAGCACCACGATGCCCGGCGCCGCCGCCAGGAGAAGCCGCAGATCGTCGAGCGGCACGGCCTGCCCGGTGGGGTTGTTCGGACTGGTCACGAACACGATGTCCGGCCGGTGCTCCTCGATCGCCCGCACGGCCGCCGCCGCGTCCAAGGAGAAGTCCGCGCGGCGGGGAGCGGCCACCCATTCGGTGCGGGTGCCCGCGGCGATGATCGGGTGCATCGAGTAGGACGGCGCGAAGCCCAGCGCCGTGCGACCGGGGCCGCCGAAGGCCTGCATGATCTGCTGCAACACCTCGTTGGACCCGTTGGCCGCCCAGAGGTTCGCCGCCGCCAGCTCGACACCCGTCACCCCGCGCAGGTAGGCGGCCAGGTCGCCGCGGAGGGCGAGCGCATCGCGATCGGGATACCGGTGCAGGTGCGCGGCGACCTCCCGCACCGACTCGGCGACGTCGGCGACGAGTTCCGGCGGCGGCGGATAGGGGTTCTCGTTGGTGTTCAACCGGACGGCGACGTCGAGCTGCGGGGCGCCGTACGGGCTCTTCCCCCGCAGGTCCGCACGCAGCGTCAGGGCGCCGAGATCGACCTCGGCGCCGGGGATCGAGGACGACGTGGTCATCGGCGCCCGTCCGTCCGCACCGCGACGGCCTGCCCGTGGGCGGGCAGCCCCTCGGCCTCGGCCAGCGCGATCACCTGGTCCGCGACCTCGCGCAGCGCCGTCTCGTCGTACTCGACCACGTGGATTCCACGTAGGAAGTTCTGCACGGACAGGCCGCCGGAGTGCCGGGCGCAGCCGCCCGTGGGCAGTACGTGGTTCGAGCCCGCGCAGTAGTCGCCCAACGAGACCGGCGAGTAGGCGCCGACGAACACGGCCCCCGCGTTGCGGACCCTGGCCGCCACCGCGGCCGCCTGCGCGGTCTGCACCTCCAGGTGCTCGGCGGCATAGGCGTCCACCACCCGCAGCCCGGCGTCGAGGTCGTCCACGAGGACGCAGCCGGACTGCCTGCCGCTCAGCGCCTCTCGGACCCGCTCGGCGTGGCGAGTGGCGGGGACCTGCACGGCCAGCTCCGCGTCCACCGCGTCGGCCAGCGCGGGCGAATCGGTGACCAGGACGCTCGCCGCCAGCGTGTCGTGCTCGGCCTGGCTGATCAGGTCGGCAGCGACGTGCACCGGGTCGGCCGTGTCGTCGGCGAGGATCGCGATCTCGGTCGGGCCCGCCTCGGCGTCGATGCCCACCAGGCCGCGCAGCAGTCGCTTGGCACCGGTGACGTAGATGTTGCCGGGGCCGGTGACCAGGTCGACCGGGTCGAGCACCCGGCCGTCGGTGTCGCCGCCGCCGTAGGCGAGCAGCGCGACGGCCTGAGCGCCGCCGACGGCCCACACCTCGTCGACGCCCAGCAGCGCGCAGGCCGCCAGGATCGTGGGGTGCGGCAGGCCGCCGTGCTCGGCCTGCGCGGGCGAGCACACCACCAGCGACTCCACACCCGCCTCCTGGGCGGGCACCACGTTCATCACCACGCTGGAGGGATAGACGGCCAGGCCGCCGGGCACGTACAGCCCGACCCGACCGACCGGCACCCAGCGTTCGGTCACGGTGCCGCCCGGCGCCAGCGTGGTGGTGACGTCGGTGCGCCGCTGGTCGGCATGCACCAGCCGTGACCGGCGGATGGCCTCCTCCAGCGCCGCCCGCACGCGCGGGTCCAGCTCGGCCAAGGCCTTCTCAAGCCGCTCGGCGGGCACGGTGACCCGCTCCGGCCGCACCCCGTCGAACCGCTCGGTGAACTCCAGCGCCGCCTCGACACCTCGGGTTCTGACCGCGTCGACGATCGGCCGCACCCGATGCAGCACCGCGTCCACGTCGATCTCGGCACGCGGAAGGACCGCGCGCAGTTCGGCGGGACTCGGGACTCGACCACGCAGGTCGGTACGGGAGAGCATCGGGCTCCTCTGGGTTCTCGACGCGGCACGACTGCCGCGACCAGCGTAGCCGGCACGCAGGTCGCCGATCGGCAGACCCGCCGTGAGCCGCGACGAACCGGCGAGAAGCGATCACCACGCCGGATGGCTCGGCCTGGCGGCACGACGGGCCCCGTCGACAGGAGACGTACGGCGCGCTCGCCCCAGCCTTCCCCGGTGCGTCATCGCCCGACCACGGGACCGTCCTCCCGGCGCCGTGGTCGAACGGTCATCGATGTCGAGCGCCGCGCAGAGCGCTTCGAGTGCGTCCAGGCGACGACCGCGGCCGTTCAGGCAGGCGGCGCCAGGGGCCCCGCATCAGGACGGGCACGACCTGCCCGCCGCCGCCTGGCACGCAGGGGTCACGGCTCTTCGGCGGGCTTCCAGTCCCGGACCTCGTCACGCAGTCTGTCCAGTCGACGCCAGTAGTCCGCGACGGCCTCAAGACCGGGCCCGGTCAGCCGCACGCTGGTCTGGGCCTTCTTGCCGACGAACCGCTTGTCGATCTCGACGGTCCCGGCCGCCTCCAGTTTGGCCAGGTGGGCGGACAGGTTTCCCTTGGACAGCCCCGTGAGGCGCTGGAGATAGAGGAAGTCCGCCGCCGCGCAGGCCGACAACGCCGTGACGATCGCGAGCCGCGCGGGTTCGTGCAACAGCCGGTCCAGACCGGCGATCTCCTCGAACGGCTCGGTCACGTCGCGTCCGCTCCGCCATGCCCGGCCGCCTGCTCGGGCGAGGCCGTGGAGGCGCGCGGACCGACGAGGCAGCGATGCAGTGTCCGATGAGTGGTGACACCGACGACGATCAGCAGTGTGGTGAGCAGTCCCACGCCTGCGCCTGCGCTGGTGGCGGAGAACGGATGACGGCCGTCACCGTCGACGAGCAGGCCGAAGGGGATCAGGCTCAGCACGATCACCGCGACGCCGAACCAGATGAGAGAGCTTGACAAGGAGCGGATCCGCGAGCCGATGATCACGGTGGCGACACCCAGGACCACGCCGAACCAGGACACCACGTGAGCATCGGTGCCGAGCGGCCAGTTTCCGGTCATCGAGAGCACCGCTATCAGGCCGTAGACGCCGAGCAGCCCGAGTCCGAGCACCGCGGCCGCGCGGGCGACACGGGCGGATCGCCCACCGTGACGCAGGGTCCCGTAGGTCCGGTCGTACCAGCGTCCGATCCACCACGTCCCGACCGTCGCCGCCACGACCGCCGCCGCCCACATCCACCACCGGTCCTCTCCGGCCACTCCTGCCTCCCACGCCCACCACACCAGCAGCGGCGCGACCCAGGGCAGCATCCGATAGCCCTGCAAGCCCTGGAACTCCCTCGTCACCAGTCGCGCTCGTTCCGCGATTCCGGCGCGATCCGCCTGACCCGACATCCCCACAGCCCTCCTCATCCGCCAACTGGTTTGTACTGTAAACCGGACTGTTTCGCAGACGCAAGGCGGGCTCGTCAGACCGCGCCCCTATCGACGAGCCGTGCCCCGAGCGCCCTGCGCCGTCTGACCGGTTCAGTACGCCGAGTCGCCGCATAACGACGCCCGCATCAGGCCTGCGCTCCTCGGTCGCGCGTCACGGGGCGCACAGCCCGACGGCCGCCAGAGACCTCCCTCCCGACGGCCCCGACAGGCATGAGCCCGCCGAGCCACACCGGAATCGAGTCGGTGCAGCCCGGCGAGACGCCGACACGATGGGACGAGACCTCCCACATCGGACATCGAGGCGGGCAGACCGGTGGTCACGAGAGCGTGTTCTGTCCATCGGCCTTGTCAGGGATCACCCGCCGGAACACGATCGAGGAGCCCTCTCCTCCAGACCGTCCAGCCATGCGGTGCGCGGCGCCCTGACATCGAGAGCTCGTCGTCCCAGGGCTTCAGTCGGCCGATGCGCAGACAGGGCGGCACGATCGGCAGGGCAGCACTGCCGGCAGGGCGGGACGCCACCCCCTCGAAGCAGCACGACAGGTCGGGTCACGGATGCACCGGCCAGGTGTGCTCGCTGTCGGGATGATCCAGCCAGAGAGTCTGTCGACCTGGGGTGACGGAGAGCCCGAACCGATCCCAGGCGGGTTCGTCGAGGTCACACCACTGCTGGTGGGTGTCTTCGAGAATGGACCACAATCTGCGGGGCCCGCCTTCGGCGACGGTGTGACCGTCCTCGGTCGCGGAGAGGGTGACCTCGGCCCAGGAGCCGTCCGCGGTAGCGATCCAGACCGCGGTGGGCGGCCGGGCCGTGTCCTCTCCGGTATAGCCGTGGGCGATGCCGGGACCGAGCGCGAACGAGGCGAGGAACCACACGACCAGGTTGTTCCAGGGGATGCGGGGATCGAGTCGAGTGCAGCGGCGGCTCTCGGCATGATCTCGCCGCACCCGCATTCGTTCGGGTACGGCGCCTGCCTGACGGCGCAGATCCATGAACGCCGCGTAGACCGGGTCGAAACGCCCTTCCGCATGCTTCGCAGCGAGTCGAGTCAGCCGGACGAGGCTGCCCGCGCCGACCGCGATCTTCAGGTCGGTGAGGATCACGCCGCTCACGCGCGTCTGCTCGACCCAGGCCCATGGCACGGCCGGGACCGCGCAGGTGGCGATGACCGCGTCGAACGGTGCGTACTCGGGCAGCCCCGCCGCGCCGTCGCCTGCCACCAGTGTCGGGCGCCTGCCCAGACCGGCCAGCCGCTCGCGGGCCAGCGCGAGAAGGTCCGGTTCGACATCGATGGAGAACACCCGGTCGTCGCCAAGCCGGTGCGACAGCAAGGCCGCGTTGTAGCCGGTGCCGGTGCCGATCTCCAGAACCCGCTGTCCATCAGACAGGTCGAGAGACTCCAACATGCGCGTCATCAGGCCCGGCTGAGTGGCCGAGGACCGGATCACGGTGCCTGAGCCGGTGTCGTCGACCGCTGTCAGCAACACGGTGTTCGAGTAGACAGTGGCCAGGCCCGCCTCGCTCGCCGTGTCGATGCGCTCCCAGCCGCCGGGGGTGTGCTGGTAGTAGGCGGGAACGAGATGGTGTCGGGGCACGGCGGCGACCGCGGCCCGCCACTCGGGCGAGGTGAGTTTGCCTGCGGCCGCCAGTTCGTCCGCTAGCCGCGCCGCATGCGGCTGCCAGTCGACGTCTCCGAGGCCGGGGCCGGTGGTCACGAACACGCACTCCCCGCGAGGAGATCGGCGAGGGCGGCAGTGATCGGCGCCCCGGTTCGCGACTCCAGCCATCCGTACTGCCCCGAGCCGTTGGATTCCAGGAACCAGGCGCGCTCATCGGTGTCGAAGGCGAAGTCGAACGCCGCGTAGGCCAGCCCGAGTGTGTCCATGTAGGCCCGCAAGCCCTTCTCAAGGTCCGACGGAGTGTCCACCAGCTCGTAGGTGAGAGCACCGTAGTCGGACCGCCAGTCCACCCGCGCCGAATCGGAGTGCGCGCGGATCAGGATGGTGAACATCCGCCTGCCGACCACGATCACCCGAGCCTCGTGGCTCTTCTCCACCCAGCATTGGACCTGCGTCGCCGTCGAAGCGACTGATCTCAGGTCGGCCAAGTCTACGGAAGTGAGGCGGTGAGTGTAGGCCACCTTCAGTCGACCGCCCTCGGTCACCGCATTGGATCCGAGCGACTTGCACACGATCCCGGCCCTGTCCTCCGCGACCCCGTCGGTGTTGACGGCGGCGAACCTGGCCACGGCGGTCGGATCGTTGGTGACCAGAGTCGCAGGCACCCTCAGTCCACACGCGGCCGCAGCGGCCAGTTGCACGGGCTTGAACATCGCATCCGCAGCCCGGTTCGGGTTGTTGACCCACGATACTCCGGGTAAGGCCGCGAGCACTCCGCCGAGCCCGAGGCGCGCCTCGCGATGGGCGTACGCGCGCTCGACATCGGTGAGAGCGTCGGGAAACCGAAAGGCCGCAGGGTCGCGGTACCAGATCGCGGTTATCGCCTCTAGGTCGACCTGACGGTGTTCAGTGGTCAGAACACCGGTCCATCTACCGGTAGCATCGATACGAGCGTCGAGCACGAGGCGACGAGGAAACCAACTCGTGTCCGCGCGAAACACCTTCATACCCCGCGCAGTCAGCTCACGGACGACCGCATCGGCCGGGGCGTCTGTCTCCTGGGCGAGCACCACGACTGTCGGATCGTATGTCGAGGACGTCATTCCTCCTCCCAGTCGTAGTGCTCCTCCGGACCTTCGTCGCCGTCGCTCGACGCCTTGGTCTTCCAATCCTTGCCCATCGTCTCGATCAACGGCCTACCGTCCAGATCGACGGCGACCTGTAAGTCGGGGCTGTAGTGCGACTCCGGCTGCACCGGCGATGGCACTGGGCGGGCATGTCGCAATCCCAGCGGCCGGGTGTCGAACGGTCCCGGCCGGTCGGCCGTCGCCCGATGCCGCACCAGATACCGGAGACCGGCCGACGACAACGGTGTTGCTTCCGGAACCGGCATCACACCGATGTCGGTAGCGACGCCGGTGGGGCTGATGAGCATCGTCGCACTCCTCTGCTGGCATACCGCGAAGATCAGCCGCGCCAGCGGCCATACGGCCACGCCTGGATTCCCGACGTCATGACCAGAACGTCGAATCGACGCCGCCGATCACGCCTCTTCGATCACGCATGCTGAGCGTAATCGGTTGATTTCATACTGTCGATGTCCGCCGCTCGATCAGAAGCCATCCGTGGTGGGCACCCGTTTCCGGCACGGTCGGGGGCACGCGGTGTCCGGCCAGGAGACGGCACCGAGGAACCGGGCCGCGAGCGGCCCTTCAGGAGGACTACGTTCGGCAAGTGGGACGGCGCCACCTCGGGGAGCTCTATCTTCGACACGCAGTCTGGTCAGCCGGCGTCCGTAGTGCCGCGGCGGCCTTGAAACCGGCCTTCAGTCGGCCGCGCACGGGTCCCGGTCTGACCCGCCTATCGGCCGCCGACCCGATGGGACGAGACCGCCCACATCGGACATCGAGGCGGGCAGACCGGTGGTCACGAGAGCGTGTTCTGTCCATCGGCCTTGTCAGGGATCACCCGCCGGAACACGATCGAGGAGCCTTCTCCCACCGTGCTCCCGAACATCCTTCGCGCACCCGTGGCGAGTCCGTCGCCGTGACCCCCAGGCCGCCCCGCGTCGTGCACGACGTCGAAGCCGGTCATCGCGGCCGTCGACCCCGCCCGGCTCGGACGAAGACCCGACACCCGTGCCCGCCGCCACCACGAACACCCGCCCCGCGCCCACCCCACGCGCGGGGTTCCCCACTCCGACACCCCTGACCCGGAGGCCCCATGTCCCGCTTCAGACGTGTGCCCACGGCCCTCGCCGTCGGCCTCTGCCTCTGCCTCGCCGTCTCGCTCGCCACACCGGCGGCGGGCACGGACCGGAACGACACGCGGCACGCCGAGCAGGACTCGGCGGGCGTGTATCTCGTCGAGGACACCGACACCCCCGCCCTGCGGACCCGGATCGCCGACCTCGGCGTGGACGTCCTGACCGCCGACGACACGAGCATGACCGTCGTCGCCGACGCCGATCAGCTCGCAGGCCTGCGGGCCGTCGGACGGCCGCTGACCTTCCTGGCCGACCGCGAGGCGTACTTCGGCGGCGCGCCGGAGGACGTCCCCGACGGCCCGTCGATCAACGCCTTTCCCAACGGCTACCAGGACTATCACGACTTCGCGGAGCTGACCTCCGCCCTACAGCAGGCGGCGGCCGAGCACTCCGACCTGGCGACGCTGAGCACCATCGGCACCTCGGCGCAGGGGCGGAACCTGTGGCTGATGAGCATCACCAGGGCACCGGCGGGCTCCCCCGAGGTGCTCTTCACCTGCCAGCAGCACGCGAGGGAACACCTCACCCGTGAGATGTGCCTGCGCATCGTCAACCGCTTCACCGACAGCTACGGCAGCGACCCCGCGGTGACTCAGCTGGTGAACTCCCGCATCATCCGGGTGATCCCGTCGGTCAACCCGGACGGCGCCGAGTACGACCACGCCACCGGCACCTTCCGAGGCTGGCGGAAGAACCGGCAGGGGCAGGGCACCGACCTCAACCGCAACTGGGGACACCAGTGGGGCTGCTGCGGCGGCTCCAGCGGCTCCCCGAGCAGCGACACCTACCGGGGGACGAGCGCCTTCTCGGCGATCGAGACCCAGCGCGTCCGCGACTACGTGGCCTCCCGCGTCGTCGGCGGCGACCAGCGGATCACCGCCCACATCGACTTTCACACCTACTCGGAACTCGTGCTCTGGCCGTACGGCTACACCTACTCCGACACCGGACCGGGCCTCAGCGCGCAGGACGCCGCCGCGTTCCGCACCCTGGGCACGCAGATGGCCCGCACCAACGGATACACGCCGCAACAGTCCAGCGACCTCTACATCACCGACGGCAGCATCAACGACTGGATGTGGGCGGCACACGGGATCTACAGCTACACCTTCGAGATGTATCCCCGCGGCGGAGGCCTGAACGGCTTCTACCCGATCGACGACGTCATCGATCGGGAGACGGCGCGCAACGACGCCGCCGTCGACCTGCTGCTGTCCTACGCCGACTGCGTTCCTCGGGTGATCGGCGCGAGCTGCGGCTGATCCCTCGACGCCCGGCGTCTCGCCCGCGGCGCGCGCCGCGGGCGAGACGGGCCGGCCCCGGCCGGCTCGGGTCGGCATCGGCATCGGCATCGGCGAGACAGGGAGCCTCGACGACGGTTCCGGCGGGGGCGCGTATCCGCTGCCCGAATCAGAGGTCATCCGTGGTAGGCACCCGTTTCCGGCACGGTTGATGGCACGCGGTGTCGGGGCAGGGGACGGCACCGAGGAACCGGGCCGCGAGCGGCCCTTCAGGAGGACCACGTTCGGCGCGAGCTCCGCCTGGTCCGACCAGACACTTCTTACCCAGCACGAGGCAGGCGGTACCGCCACCGGTTCCTCTACCACTCCCAGCCTGATGGCCCTGATCTTGGAACGACTGGACCTTCGGCAGGGACACTCGGTGTTGGAGATCGGGCACCGGATACAACGCCGCCCGGACCTCGACCTCTTCGGCCTGACCGTCACCCCGACGGCACCCACCGCTTCCGGCTCGACGACCCCGACACCCCGGTACCTCACTGACCGCCCGCTTCGCCCGCCGCGCCCCCGTGACCGGTCACGGGGGCGCCGTCACGTTCCGACCCCGGCTACGCCACCATGGTCAGCCGAACACGAACAGTGAGGAGTCGAGCCTTGTCGGTCACCGACGTGGTCGCCCAGCTCCGCCAGGCACACGCCCTGCTCACCCAGGCCCGCCACGCCACCCGCCAGGCCGACGCCGCCATCACCGACGGAGCGGCGATCTTCGCCACCGCCACCCACGACTCCACCCAACCCGAGGTCGCACAGGCGAACCACCTCGCTACCCGGTCTGCCGAGGACGTCCGCGCCGCGCACGCGCTGCTCGCCGGAGCACAGGACGTCATCGACGGCTACTGCCGTGACATCGCCGGACACGGCATCGGCGAGGGTGGGTCGCTGGTCTCGGTCTTACCGCCCATCGGCGACACGAGGACCCGGCCGCCGCCGTCCACCGGACCACCGCCGCCGGCCGACGAGCACACCGACCCGCAGATCCGCTACGCCGACGAGATCGCCGAACTCCGACGACGGGGGGCGGAGGTCAAGCCCCACGACGTCGTGCGAGCAGAGCGCCTCGACGACGGACGGATCGTCTGGATCGAGAACGGCGACGGCGATAGCGGGCGGAACCACATCCTCTTGCCGCGTCGCGTCCGGAACTTCGAAGAGGTGCACATCCCACGGGAGGAGATCGAGAACCTGCTCTTCGCAGCACTCCGGAGCGGTACCGTGGTCGGGCACTGCGGAAGAGATCGGCCAGTGTATGAGGTGGAGTACCTCGGCGAGCGACGCCGTGTCGCAGTCAACACCACCACAGAGGGGAAGATCTACGGCGCCAACCCCATCGCCCGTAGACGAAAGATTCGCCGTGACCTGCATCGAAAGTGAGCTGAGATGACCGTGGACGTGACGATCCTCGTCGGGTGGAAAGAAGACTATCTCTATTACGAAAGCGGGTACGAGGAGGACACACTCAGCCACGATATCGAGGAGGCCGCAGAATTCCTTGATCTCAATGCCGACCTCGTTCGCGACCTCGAATCCTGGGACGCGGAATACCAAGCTACCTACAACCCCGTGAAATTCAGAGATTCTGGTTTCGCAACTCCCGATGCCAAGCGTGACTGGATCGAGCGAGGAAAGGAGCTATCGGCACGACTCAAAAGAGAGTCCCCGATGGTCGCCAGCGTCAACTACCTCGCAAACGGCAGCATCCCGGAGCACACCTGTGTCTTCTAGGATCGTGTCCTCGCGTAGGCGATGACTGGTCGTCCTGGGGTTCTCCGCCGTGGCACTGGCCGGATGCGCGCCGCCCTCCTACGAAGGCTCGGGCGTGCGGGTCGGCAGCGCGCCCGACCTGGTGTCGACCGCGGTGTCGGAGGACCCGCCGGTGAGTGTGTACTTCGTCTGGGGTCGTGGCCCTGAGCTGGTCGCGGTCGACGAGGCGTTGCAGTCGTGTGAGCCTGAGGTCGACGGGTGTGCAGGCCCGGTGGTGGATGCGGCCTTGTTGATGAGCGAGGTCGGCCAAGCGGTCAGCGACCTGGAGATCCGTGAGTTCTACCCGGACGTGGCCGGGATCGCGGACAGGTCCGCCGAGTCGAGCGCAGCCTTCAACGCCGGGGACTGAACCCTCGACGCCCGGTGTCTCGCCCGCGGCGCGCGCCACGGGCGAGACGGACCGGCCCGGGCCCCAGCCTGCTGCTCGGCTCGGTGGCCCCGGCCGGCACCGGCGAGACAGGGAGCGTCGACGGGTCCGGCGGGGACGCACGACGACCGTTCGTCGCCTGCCGACCCTCGTCTCTCAGGCCCACCCGACCCGTCTCCTTGCCCGGATGAGGGGTCGCACGGCGCGGGCCGATCCGCAGACCGGCCGCCGAGTCCGCCCACCGCCGGGCCGGCTGCCGCCAAACCGGATGCCGCCGGGCCACCCACCGCCAAGCCGCCGACCGCCAGGCCAGCTGCCGCCGGGCTGAGCGCGGTCCGCACCGTCCGCCCCCGATTCACCCGCCGTCCGACGACTTCCCACCGCACCACCGCCCCACCGCGCCCACTGACAGACCGAGCTCACCCACAGACCACGCCCCTCCGCCGCGCCGCGCGGCCGTCCACCGTCAGTCAGCGCCGGAGGCCTGCTCCCGCCACGCCTGGTCGAGCAGGCCCAGCAGGTCCCCGGTCGCAGGCGAACCGGAGTGGACCCGGCCGCCGAGCCGGAAGGCGGGGACCTCGGAGACCCCCGCCGTCGCGGCGCGGGCATGCTCGGCGCGCACCACGTCCGCATAGGCGTCGGTGCTCCACAGCCGCGCCGTCTCCGTCCTGCTCAACCCGGCCGCGCTCGCCAGCTCGGTGAGCAGCCCTCGATCGGCGAGGTCGCCGAGATCCCGATGGCAGGCGGCGAACAGGGACTTCCGCATGACGTCGCCGAACCCGTGCTCCGCGGCGGCGTGGGCGAGCCGATGCGCGTCGAAGGTGCTCGTCGGACGCAGGCCCTCCGGCCGCAGGACGAGCCCCGCCGCGCGGCCCTCGGCCCGGATGCGCTCCACGATCCCGGTCACGGTCGGCTCGTCCATGCCCCAGTCCGAGAGCATGATGTCGACGAGCGGCCGGGACGGCGTCTCCGCGTAGCCGGGGCGCAGTTCGAACGAACGCCAGCGGGTCTCGACGCGGTCGGCATGGGCGAAACGGCCGAGCGCGTCGCCCCAGCGTCGGAAGCCGATCTGACACCAGGGGCAGGCGAAGTCGAACCAGATCTCGACGCTCAAGGCGCCGCGCTCCCCCGGCTCGGTCGGCGTCGAGGCCGTGTCGATCTCGCTCATGCCACCATCGTGTGTCGCCCGACGGTGATCCGCCAGCCTCGCGCGCCGCTAGATACGACGCACACCACGATGCCCTCTCGGCTCGTCTCGTCGACCGCCACGAGTGCTTCGTCGGCGGCGGGCCGCTGCCGGGTGTGGCCCACCGCGATGTCGTGATGCGGGAAGACCAGGCTCTCGGCGTCCCGCCACGTCAGTTCGGCGTCCAGCGGTGCAGATTCCACCAGGGGCCCCAGGTGAGTCCGTGCTCCGCGGGCTCGAGCACGGCCTGATAGCCGGCCCAGCCCGCCCGTTGGAGATAGGCGTGATCCAGGAAGGCCAGGTAGACCAGGCCTGGATCGTCCAGATAGGCCCGCTGCGCCTCCCAGTAGTAGACGGTCCGACGCGCCGGATCGGTGACCTCGCGGGCGTCGTCGAGCACCGAGTCCACTTTCGGATTGTCGTAGCGGCCGGGGTTGCCCGACGGGTCGGCAGGCGCCGTGGAGTGCAGCGCCTCGTAGAACTGAAGGTCGGCGTCGAGCTGCCGACCGCCGCTGATCACGGCGGCGTGCTCGGCGGCCTGCTCGGCGAGGTCGGCCTCCGACAGCGCCCGTGTCTCGACCTCGATGCCCACCTCGGCCGCGTCGGCGGCGAAGGCCTCGGCGAGGCGGCCGTCGAGATCGCGCAGCTCGTCGTAGACCACGGTGAACCGCGCCACCTCGCCGTCGCGCTCCCGAACGCCGTCCGCGCCGGGCGTCCATCCGCCGGTGTTGAGCAGCCGCCCGGCCTGCTGCCGGTCGACGATGAACTCGGCGCCGGGCTCGCGCAGCTCCGCCAGCGCGGGACTCGCCGGGGTGGAGGCCGGGGCTCCCAGGCCGTTGAGCACGTCCTCGACCAGCGCCTCTCGATCCACGGCGAGGTTCAAGGCCATCCGCACCGAGCGGTCGCCGGTGACGGGGCCGTCGGCGGGGAGACTGACGGCCCGATACTCGACGCTGTCGTGTCGCAGCAGGTCGTAGTCCTCGGCGGCGGGAGTGCGGGCCGGGTCCCGCAGACCGTGCGGATCGCCCGGCGGCAGCACCACGCCGTCGGGCTCCCCGGAGGCGAGGAACTCCGCCTGCTCGGCCGCGTCGGCGGCGAAGACGACGCGGACCTGCTCGACCTCCGGCGTACCGCGCCAGTGGTCCTCCGCGGCCGTCCAGACCATCTCCTCGCCCCGCGTCCACTCGGTCAGCCGGTAGGGCCCGGTGCCGTTGGGCTCCTCCGCCAGCGGGGAGTCGTCGACCGTCCGGCTCTCGGCGAGCGGCTCGCTCGGCAGGATGCCGAGGGTGAGCAGCGCGGCGAACGGCGCGTACGGCCGAGCCAGCTCGAACCGGACCGTCGTCTCGTCGACGGCGGTCACCGTGTCGATCACCGAGTACTCCGCCGCGAGCGGCGAGCCGACCGCCGGATCGAGCAGCGCCCGATAGGTGGCGACGACGTCCGCCGCGTCGAAGTCGCTGCCGTCATGGAAGGTCACGTCATCGCGGAGACGCACCGTCCAGGCCCGGCCGTCCTCATCGGGCTCGGGCAGCTCCGCCGCCAACGCGGGCACCAGGTCCAGCCGGGCATCCGGGGTGAGGAGCCCGTCGTAGAACTTCGCGGCGCCACTACGGCCGAAGCCCGCCAACGGATGCAGGGTCGCGGGCTCGTCCACGGTGGACAGGACGAGCGGGGCGGTGGCGTCCGCGGTGTTCCCGCCCGGCGACAGCGGACTGGTGCAGGCGGAGGAGAGCAGCACGACGGTCAGCACGCAGGCGGGCAGCCGATGGCGGGGAGTGGGCACAGATCACCCTAGAAAGCACGGCGAGCGCCGGGCAACCGGGTCCGTCTCGCGCCCGCCTCGGGCCGCGCCGGGCGGGCGGCCTCGCTCCGCCGCAGGCGCACGATGGCGAACGGCGACGGGAGACGGGCATCGGCGACGCCCGACCCGCCCGTTCGACGTCGGACCCGTCAGCTCAGGTCCAGTCCCAGATCCAGCGCGGGCGCCGAATGGGTGAGGCCGCCCACGGCCAGGTAGTCGACGCCGGTCGCGGCATAGGTCCTGGCGACGTCCAGGGTGAGCCCGCCGGAGGCCTCCAGCCGGGTGCCGGTGCCCGCGGCGTCGCGCCGCCGAACTGCCTCGGCGCACTGCTGCGGGGTGAAGTTGTCCAGCAGCACCAGCTCGGCGTTCTCGGCGAGCACGGCGTCCAGCTCCGCCAGCGTCGTCACCTCGACCTCATAGGAGAGATCCGGGGCGTGGGCCCGGACGGCGGCCAGCGCCGCGGTGACCGAGCCGGCGGCGACCACGTGGTTGTCCTTGATCAGGACGGCGTCGCCCAGACCCATCCGATGGTTGGCGCCGTCGCCGCAGCGCACCGCGTACTTCTCCAGATGCCGCAGCCCCGGGGTGGTCTTGCGGCTGTCCCGAATGACGCAGTCGGTGCCCGCGACCTCGGCGACCCAGGCCGAGGTGAGGGTGGCGATGCCGGAGAGGTGACAGAGCAGGTTCAACGCCGTGCGCTCGGCGGTGAGGAGTCCCCGCACGGGCGCCTTGATCCGCAGGGCCGCCTGACCGGGCCGCACCCGATCTCCGTCGGACAGCTCGGTGCGGACCTCGACGCGATCCGGGCCGATCACGGTGTCCAGCACCGCCAGGAAGACGGGGATGCCCGCGACGGTGCCCGACCGCCGGGCGGCCACGTCGGCGACCGCCACCGCCTCGGCCGGGACCGTGGCGGCGGTGGTGACGTCAGGCCCGTACCGGAGGTCCTCCTCCAGCGCGGTGAGAACGATCCGCCGCACCTCCACGGGGTCGAGGGAGGCGGCCTCCAGCTCACCGAGCACGGTCGAGGAGAACTCGGCCGGAGCGAACTCCGCGAAACGCGAACTCATGCGACGCCTTTCAGACTGATCGGATCGACGAGGATGGGCTGTCCGGCCACGTCCAGCCGAGCGGGCAGGCTGCGCCGCCAGTGCCGGTCGTCGCGTCCGGGATGATCGTGACGCACGTGGCAGCCTCGGGTCTCCGTGCGGCTGCTCGCCGCGAGCAGCAGCAGCCGGGCCACCAGCGCGAGCGCCGCGTCGGCCACCAGCTCCGGGGTGCGCAGCGGGCGCACGACGGAACAGTCGTCCAGCGCGGCCGTCGCCGTCGCCAGCCCGGCGGCGTCGCGGCCGATGGCGGCGTGCCTGCTCATGACCCGTTGCAGGACGGGCCGGTCGGCCACCGCCTCGGCGGGCAGGACGGCGTCGACCGATTCGGTCGGGCCGCCCAGCAGGCAGGCGGCGAGGTCGGCGGCCACCGCCTCGGCGACCGCGCGCCCGGTGACCAGGCCCTCCAACAGGCTGTTGGACGCCAGCCGGTTCGCCCCGTGCAGTCCGGTCCTGGCCAGCTCACCGACCGCGTACAGCCCGACGACGCCGGTGCGGCCCTCGGTCGAGGCCACGATGCCGCCGCAGGAGAAGTGCGCGGCGGGCGCGACCGGGATCGGAGCGACGGCCGGGTCGACGCCTGCCGCCCGCGCGGCGGCGAACACCGTGGGGAACCGCCGCCGGAAGGCCGGGCCGGACAGGTGGGTCGCGTCGAGGTAGACGTGATCGTCGACGCCGCCGGGTGCCTCGGTGAGCCGTCGGGTGATCGCGGCGGAGACGACGTCCCGGGGTGCGAGGTCGGCCATCGGGTGTACGCCCGCCATCACCCGGTCGCCTGCGGCGTCGATCAACACCGCGCCCTCACCCCGGACGGCCTCGGTGATGAGCGGTCGGCGGCCTCGGGACGCCGGCCCGCTGTAGAGCACGGTCGGGTGGAACTGGACGAACTCCAGGTCCGACACCACCGCGCCGGCCCGCAGCGCCAGCGCCAGCCCGTCGCCGGTCGCGCCGTCCGGGTTCGAGGTGGCCTGATAGAGCTGGCCGATCCCGCCGGTGGCGAGCACCACCGCCGGGGCCCGCAGCAGGCCGGGCGACCCGTCGGGGTCGAGCACGAGCAGGCCCGCCACCGCCCCCGCCGGGGTGCGCAGCGTCTCCACCGCGACATGCCGCTCCAGGACGGCGAGGCCGCCGTCCCGCGCCGCGGCCAGCAGGGCGCGGGAGACCTCCGCTCCGGTCGCGTCGCCACCCGCGTGGATCACCCGGTAGGCGCTGTGGCCGCCCTCCCTGGTCCTGGCGAGCCCGCCGCCGTCGGCTGCCGCGTCGAAGCGCGCCCCCAGGTCGATCAGCTCGGTCACGGCGGTGGGGCCCGCGCCGACGATCCCGCCCACGGCGGACTCGTCACAGAGCCCGGCTCCCGCCGCGAGCGTGTCGGCGACATGCCGGTCGACGGAGTCGACGGCCGCCGCCGAGGAGGCCGGTTCGGCGAGGACGACGGCGACGCCGCCCTGTGCCCATCGGGTGTTGCCGTCCTCGGCCGCTCCTTTGGTCACCACCAGGACCCGCAGGCCCAGCCGCCGGGCGTGCAGCGCCGCGGTCAGCCCCGCTACTCCGGTGCCGACCACGAGCACGTCGGCGTCGGCCTCCCATCGGACGGTCATTCGCCGCCGCCCGGCCTGCCGATCTCGATCATCCGTCGTACGGCGCTGCGCGCCTGGCTCGCGGTGTCGGGATCGACGTGGACCTCGTCGAGCCCTTCGCGCAGGCAGCGGAGCAGCGCGGCGGGGGTGATCATCTTCATGTACCGGCAGGAGGCCCGGTCGTTCACGGCCCGGAAGTCGACGTTCGGCGCCGCCTGGCGTAACTGGTGCAGCATTCCCACCTCGGTCGCCACCAGCACCGAGGACGCGGAGGTGCCCCGTGCGGCGTCAAGCATGCCGCCGGTGGACAGGATCCGGACCTTCTCGGCGGGCACGCCGCCCTCGCCCGCCAGGTACAGCGCGGAGGTCGCGCAGCCGCACTCCGGATGGATGAACAGCTCGGCGTCCGGCGCGGCGGCGGCCCGCTCGGCCAGCTCGGCGCCGTTGATGCCCGCGTGGACATGGCACTCGCCCGCCCAGACGTGCAGGTTCTCGCGGCCGGTCTCGCGCTGCACGTGGGCCCCGAGGAACTGGTCCGGCAGGAACAGGACCTCCCGGTCGGCCGGGATGGAGCGCACCACGTCGACGGCGTTGGAGGAGGTGCAGCAGATGTCGGTCTCGGCCTTCACCGCGGCGGTGGTGTTGACGTAGGAGACGACGACAGCGCCGGGGTGCTCGGCCTTCCAGGCCCGCAGCTGGTCGGCGGTGATCGAGTCGGCCAGCGAGCAGCCCGCGCGCTCGTCCGGGATCAGGACGCGCTTGTCCGGACTGAGGATCTTGGCGGTCTCGGCCATGAAGTGGACGCCGCAGAAGACGATGGTGGAGGCGGTGCTCTCGGCGGCGATCCGGCTCAGCGCCAACGAGTCCCCGGTGTGGTGGGCGACGTCCTGGATCTCGGGGAGCTGGTAGTTGTGCGCCAGCACCACCGCGTCCTGCTCGGCCGCCAGCCGCAGGATCTCCTCCCGCCAGGCCTGGTCGCCGACGACGCCGCCGAAGGGTGTGAGGTCGACGCCGGGTTCCGCCGCCGTGTCGTGCGCGGCGGCCGTGCTGCTCGCGGTCATCCTGGTCCTCCTGACCCGACCACGGATCGGGGTCGGTTTGACTACCGAGAGTTTTCGCCCTGCAAGCGAAAACCAGCCGGATAGTATCAGCCGAGTGAGCACTACCGGGCACGAGGTGTTGGCGGCAGTACTCGGAGTGCGGGGTCTCGGACCGGAGAGATCACTTCAGGTACTGCTGTGGCAACGCGGCATGGCACCCCAGGCGGGGCGCTGGTCGCTGCCCGGCGGACGGCTGGGCCCGACGGAGGACGTCGAGGCCTCGATCCGACGCCAACTGGCCGAGAAGGTCGACGTCCGCAGGCTCTCCCACGTCGAGCAGCTCGCGGTCTTCAGCGCCCCGGACCGCGTCCCGGGCCCCCGCACGGTGGCCACCGCCTTCCTCGGCCTGGCGCCCTGCGACGTCGACCCGACCGTCCCCGAGGACACCCGCTGGTATCCCGTCGACCAGCTCCCCGACACCGCCTTCGACCACGAGGCCATCGTCCTGCGGGCCCGCAACCGCCTGCGGGCGAAGCTGTCCTACACCAACCTCGGCTTCGCCCTGGCCCCACGAGAGTTCAGCATCTCCACGCTGTGCGGGATCTACTCCGTCGCGCTGGGCTACCGGGTCTCCCCGACGAACCTCCAGCGAGTGCTCACCCGACGCGGACTGCTGGAGCCCACCGGACACACCTCGCCCTCCGGGCCCTCGGGCGGGCGCCCGGCGGCGCTGTTCCGGTTCACCGGACACGGCATCCAGGTCACCGACCCGTTCGCGGTGCTCCGACCACCCCCGACGGGCGCCGCGCGGCGCAGGTGATCAGGCCCACAGTCCCCCGGGCGGAACGCGCCGCTTAGGCCGGGCTAACCTCTACCTAACGACAGGGTGCACGCTCTGGACGTGGACGTTCTGCCAATCCAAGTGTGATGACCGATGAGGAGAGTCCATGAGTCGCCCGCTGCGGGTAGCGGTGATCGGCGCGGGTCCGGCCGGGGTGTACGCGGCCGACATCCTGACCAAGTCCGAGCAGCCGGTGAGCATCGACATCTTCGAGCGCCTGCCTGCGCCCTACGGCCTGGTCCGCTACGGCGTCGCCCCGGACCACCCCCGGATCAAGCAGATCATCCACGCGCTGCGCCGGGTGCTGGAGAAGCCGCAGGTGCGGTTCATCGGCAACGTCGACTACGGCGTGGACGTCAAGCTCGACGAACTGCGTGAGCACTACGACGCCGTGATCTTCTCGACCGGTGCCGCGACGGACCGCGCGCTGGACATCCCCGGCGTCGACCTGCCCGGCTGCCACGGCGCCGCCGACTTCGTCTCCTGGTACGACGGCCACCCCGACGTCCCGCGTGACTGGCCGCTCACCGCGCGCAGCGTGGCCGTGATCGGCGCAGGCAACGTCGCCCTGGACGTGGCCAGAGTGCTCGCCAAGACCGCCGACGAGATGCTCACCACCGAGATCCCGGACAACGTCTACCGGGGCCTGGCCGCCAGCCCGGTCACCGACGTCCACGTCTTCGGCAGGCGCGGCCCCGCCCAGGCCAAGTTCACGCCGCTGGAGCTGCGCGAGCTGGACCACTCCCCGAACGTCGAGGTCATCGTCTACCCCGAGGACATCGAGTTCGACGAGGGCAGCATGGCGGCGATCCGGGAGAGCAACCAGGTCAAGACCATCGTCAAGGTCCTTCAGGACTGGGCGATGCGGGAGCCCGGCACCCGGCCTCGCAGGCTGCACCTGCACTTCCTGCACCGCCCCGTCGAGGTCACCGGCACGACCGAGGTCGAGGGCCTGCGCACCGAGCGGATGGAGCTGGACGGCACCGGCAACGTCAAGGGCACCGGCGAGTTCCACGACTGGGACGTCCAGGCGGTGTACCGGGCGGTCGGCTACCTCAGCTCGCCGCTGCCCGAGGTGCCCTTCGACCATGCCACCGGCACGGTGCCGCACCAGGCCGGGCGGGTTCTCGACCTGGACGAGCAGCACATCCCCGGCGTCTACGTCACCGGCTGGATCAAGCGCGGCCCGGTCGGCCTCATCGGCCACACCAAGGGCGACGCGCTGGAGACGATCAACAGCCTCCTCGCCGACATCGACGGCGTGGAGCTGGACGACCGGCCCGAGCCGGACGCGATCCTGCGCTTCCTGGCCGATCGCGGCGTGCCCTTCACCGACTGGACCGGCTGGACCAGGCTGGACGAGCACGAGATCAACCTCGGCGCCCCGAGCGGTCGCGAGCGGATCAAGGTCGTGGACCGGGCGGAGATGCTGTCGGTCTGCCGGGAGGACTGACCTTCCGACGACGCGAGACGAGACAGGGCGGTCACCCGACGGTGGCCGCCCTGTGTCGTCACGGGGCCATGGCGGCGTGCCGCCGTGTATGCGGGCCGGGGCGGGCCGGATCGGGTGCGGGCACGTCGTGGCGTCGCAGGTGGCGTCGATCCAGGTGGCGTCGCAGGTGCTCGGGTGGCGCCGACGCGGCTGGTCGGGCGCCCGACCGTCGACGACGGACCACCCGAGACCGTCCGGGGCGAAGTCCGCCGAGCGAATCCGCCCAAGGCCGAGACGCCCAGTGCGCGGTCGGCCGTAGGCCCGACCCGATCAGGAGAGCCTGCGCCCCAGGTCGTCCTCGCCGTTCCAGGCCGTCGCCAGTCCGTAGGCGAACGCGGCACCGAGCGGCTGGGCGACCATCGCCCACGGCGAGTCGAGGCCGGGCGGTCGGACCAGCGTCATCCCGGCGCTGATCTGGTCGGCCAGCGGATGCGCGGAAGCCGCGAAGGACAATCCGGTGCGCGTCGCCAGCCAGGCGGCCAGCAGCGAGCCGCCCACGACGGCGAACGCGGTCACCGGACCGCGACGCCGCCGCAGCAGCCAGCAGGCCATGCCCGTGAGGACGCCGAGGGCCGCGCCGAGCAGGACGAACACCGCGATGGCGTCGAACCGGTGGTAACTCTCCATCGAGAACGGGATCAGAGTGCCGTCGGAGAGGACCCGCAGTCGCATCGGCGGGGCCAGCACCGACCACAGCCAGCCCAGCGGCAGGCCGAGCAGCCCGATGACCGACAGCGTGCTCAGTGCGGGCAGCACGTCGGCCCAGGCGAAGGCGGGCGCGACGGGACGACGGGCCGCCGCGACGGCGCCGTACTGGTGCGCCGCGTACTCGTCGACGTGTTCGGAACCGAACTCGTCGGCGTGGAACCCGTTCGAGCGCGCATCCGCCGTGCCGACGTCCGCCTGCGGCGGGGCAGCGCCCGGTGACGACGAGGCGGGCGCTCCCCCGACGGGAATCCTCCCGGCGGGCACCCCGTCCGCGCCCCTGGGCTGCTGCCCCACTTCGGCCTCCATGCCAACTCGGGTTCGTGCCGGACGCCGCGTCAGCGGGCGCCGGCGTCCCGGCTCGAGGCGTGCGACTCGCCGTGCACGCTGCACCGGGCGCTCCACCCCGCCGGGGTCACCTGCACCACCATACGGCGGGCGCAGCGCGCACAGAATCGCGGTGGATCAACGATCCGGCGCCGCGCGCAGCCGTTCGCGTGCGGCGCCGACGCCGCCGCGCCGCACCAGCCGCAGAAGTCGTCCTCAGCCATCGTCGACGCCCCGATCACAGCGTCCGGTTCAGGGCCTTGATCGGCATGTTCAGCTCGTCGAGCATCGCCAGGTCCTGTTCGGCGGGCCTGCCGAGATTGGTCAGGTAGTTGCCGACGATGATCGCGTTGATCCCGCCGAGCATCCCCTGCTTGGCACCGAGGTCTCCGAAGGTCAGCTCCCGCCCGCCCGCGAAGCGCAGGATCGTGCGCGGCAGCGCCAGCCGGAAGGCGGCCACCGTGCGCAGCGCCTCCGTCCCCTCGACCACCGGATAGTCCTCGAACGGGGTACCGGGATTGGGGATGAGGAAGTTCAACGGCACCTCGTCCGGGTCCAGCTCGCCGAGCTGCGCGGCGAACTCGGCCCGCTGCGCCACGGTCTCGCCCATGCCGATGATCCCGCCGCAGCACACCTCCATCCCGGCGGCCCCGACCATGCGCAGCGTCTCCCACCGCTCCTCCCAGGTGTGGGTGGTGACGACCTGCGGGAAGTGGGAGCGGGCGGTCTCGAGGTTGTGGTTGTACCGGTGCACGCCCATCTCGACCAGCTCGTCCACCTGCGCCTGGGTGAGCATCCCCAGCGAACAGGCGATGTTGATCTCGGCGGTCTCCGGCTCCGCGCGGATGGCCTCGATGCCCGCGCGCACCTGGGCGAGCAGCCGATCGTCCGGTCCGCGCACGGCCGCGACGATGCAGAACTCGGTCGCGCCGGTCACCACGGTCTGCCGGGCGGCGGCCACGAGGCCGGGGATGTCGAGCCGCACGGCCCGGACCGGCGAGAGGAACCGGCCCGACTGCGAGCAGAAGTGGCAGTCCTCCGGGCAGCCACCCGTCTTCAGGCTGACGATGCCCTCGACCTCCACCTCGGGACCGCACCACCGCATACGGACCTCGTGGGCGAGTTCGAGCAGCTGCTCGACGCGGTCGTCCGGCAGCCGCAGCACGGCTTCGATCTGAGTCCTCTCCAGTCCGCGGCCCTCTTCGAGGACCTGCTCTCTGGCCAGGGCAAGGATGTCGGTCTGATCGGACGTCACTGTCACAGTGGACTCCCTCGATTCAGTCTGCCGAACCACGATGCAGGAGAGCGGGCGATCGACGCATTGTCACGGTGTGCCCGAATCCGTTGCGCGACACTGTCGACGACCACCAGAAGATCATCACAGGTCGGCTCCGTTCCGTGAAGATCACCGGGCGGGAGAGTCACCGTCCGGGTGGGCCGGAGGCGCCGAGTCCGGCGACGACGGTGACGCACGCGGTATCGCGGGGCCTTCCGCCACCGGGTCGAGGCCGCCCGAGCCCGCGGCGTCGCCCGGTCGGGTCCCGCGACGCCCCGCCGCGGCGCCCGCAGGCGCGTCCCCATCGAGGTCGCCGCGCACCGACGCGACGAAACGGTGTGCCCTGCCGAGTCCGAGGGCGATGATCGTCACCAGCAGCCAGGTGAGCACGAGCAGCCAGCCGACGACCTCCACCAGCACCCTGATCACGCCCGAGCGTTCCCCGGCGTAGGCGCCGCCGAGCAGCAGCAGACCCGGCGCCAGCAGCAGCGAAGCGGCGGTGAGGACACAACCGGACCGGCTCCGACCCGAGCCCAGGTTCAGCGAGGTGCCCGCCGTGGCGAAGGCCGCGAGGAACAACAGCGCGGCGCCGCAGGCCGACGCGAGGCGTCCGAGGCCGTCGGCGGTGACCGCCTGCCACAGCAGCAGCCCGGCCACGACGACGAAGACGGCCGTGAGCCACAGCCCACAGCCGGTTCGGCCGACCCGCTCCGGGGGTGCCGCCCGGCCGTCGGCGGGACCGCCCACGCCGTGCCCCGGTGGGCCGAGTGGCCGCTCGGCGTTCATCGTGCGGCCCCCGCACCGTGCAGGCGGCCGACCGTGGTCGCCGGATCGTCGGCCGTGCCGCCGAGTTCGGGACGCAGCCAGCCCGGCGCCCTGGCGCGGAACTCCTCCGGGGGAAGGCCGCCCGCGCCCGAGGGCAGCACGCCCAGCAACGGCGCCGCCGCGACCTCGGGGAGATCTCGCAGGTTGTGCTCGGCCGCCAGGTCCGGCTCCGCCCGCCACTCGCCGATCACCACGCCGAGGCACGCGAGCCCTCGAACGCGCAGCGCCTCCACGGTCAGCGCCGTGTCGTTGAGGGTGCCGAGCCCCGCCCTGGCGACGACGAGCACCGGAGCCGCCACCGCCCCGGCCGCGTCGGCCACCGTGCCGCCCGCCGTGTCGAGACGGACCAGCAGCCCGCCCGCGCCCTCGACCAGGACCGTGTCGTGATCGCCGTCCAGCTCCCGCACCGCCTCGGCTATCTCCTCGGTGCCGACCCCGGCGGCCCCCACCCGCGCCGCCGCCGTCGCCGGGGCGAGCGGATCGGGATAACGGGCCAGCTCTCTCGTGGTCACCGGGCCGACGAGTCTGCGCACGTCGTCGACGTCGCCGGACTCCCCGCGCCGCACGCCGGTCTGAGCGGGTTTGAGGACGGCCGCCGTACGGCCCGCGCCGAGCGCACAGGCCGCCACCGCGGCGGTGACGATGGTCTTGCCCACACCGGTGCCGGTGCCGGTGATCACGAGGACACCCATCTGCCCGAGCCTAGAGGCAGACCCGACCGCCCTCGACGAGGCGGTTCGCCCCGCGGCGCGGGCGCAGCGCGCCCGACCGACGGCACGCATGCCGGGCGGCGGGGCCGTGCGGGAGGTCCGCGCCGGTCAGAGGGTGGCGGCGATCTCGGTCATCGCGGCGGTGACGGCGTCGAGATCGGCGTCGTCGATGACATACGGCGGCATCGTGTAGACCAGTTCGCCGAAGGGACGCAGCCAGACGCCGTGTCGGGCGGCGACCGTTCGGGCGGCGACCATGTCCACCCGATGGTCAAGTTGGACGGCGCCGATCGCGCCCAGAACCCGCACACCGCGCACCGACGGCAGGCCGCGAGCCGGGGACAGCCCTCGGGAGAGCCCTGCCTCGATGCGACGCACCGCCCGCCGCCAGTCATCCCCGGCGAGAAGTCCGAGCGACGCGCTCGCCACCGAGCAGGCCAGCGGATTGCCCATGAACGTCGGCCCGTGGGCGAGCACCGGCTGCTCCCCTCGGGAGATGCCCGCCGCCACGCGTTCGGTGCACAGCGTCGCGGCCAGCGACAGGTAACCACCGGTGAGGGCCTTGCCGACGCACATGACGTCGGGGCTGACACCCGCGTGGTCGGCGGCGAACAGCTCGCCGGTGCGGCCGAACCCGGTGGCGATCTCGTCGAAGATCAGCAGCACGTCGTTGGCCAGGGTCAGCTCCCGCAGCACGTGCAGATAGCGGGGGTCGTGGAAGCGCATCCCGCCCGCGTTCTGCACGACGGGTTCGACGATCACCGCCGCGAGCTCGTCGGCATGCTCCTCGATCTCGCGGGCCAGCAGCGCGACGTAGTCGTGGTCGACGCCGACGTCGTAGCCCGGCGGCGGGGCGGGCACGAAGACCTGTTCCGGCAGCACCCCGCGCCACAGCGAATGCATGCCGCCGTCGGGATCGCAGACGCTCATCGGATGGAACGTGTCGCCGTGGTAGCCGCCCCGCCAGGTCAGCAGGCGGCGCTTCTCCGGCCTCCCGACCGAGCGCCAGTGCTGGAGGCACATCTTGATCGCCACCTCCACCGACACCGAACCCGAGTCGGACAGGAAGACATGCCGCAACGGGGCGGGCGTGATCTCCACGAGACGGGCGCACAACTCGACGGCGGGCTCGTGGGTGAGTCCGCCGAACATGACGTGGCTCATCCGACCGAGCTGATCGGTGATCGCCGCGTCCAGCACGGGATTGCGGTAGCCGTGGACGGCCGACCACCAGGACGACATGCCGTCGATCAGCTCGGTACGGCCCTCGATCGGCTCGGCGAGCCGCAGCCGGACCCCGGACGCCGACTCCACGACGAGGGGCTCGACGACGCCGGGCATCGGGCCGTAGGGGTGCCAGACGTGGGCGCGGTCCAGTTCGATCAGTCGGGCGGGGTCCACGTCCGGCAGCTTAGGCCCGCTCGGCGGATGGCGGGCGAAGACGCGAGGAGCGTCGGCCGCGGGCCGGAAGGCCGGGACAGCCCGAAGCAGAAGTAGGCGTCGGACTCGGCGGTCGAATCCGACACCGGCGGGCCTGTGGCGGCCGCGAGTGGGAGACGCTGTACCAGGTCAGAGTGGCACGCTCCTCGATACCCACTGGATCGAGGAGATTCGGGTCGATGTTCACTGCCCGATCACACCGCTGATCCGGGTGGCGATCAGGCAGCCGCCGACGCCGATTCCCCGGCGAGTCCGGTGCGCCGACCGGTGATCGGACGTGCGTCGCACCGCGGCCGACGCCTCCTCGGCGACCGGAACGGGTCCGGCCGCCGAGGGCAGCGGGTCGCCGCCGACAGGCGCGGGGCCGCGGTGCGCGGCCGTCGCCGAGGGTTCAGGCCGTGAGCCGCACCGGCAGCGTCTCCAGCCCGTGGATGAGCGTGCTGTGGCGCCACCGCAGCGTCTCGGGCTCGGCCGCCAGGCTCAGGTCCGGGAAGCGGGCCAGCAGCCTGCCGAAGGCGATCTCGCCCTCCATCCGTGCCAGCGGCGCGCCGAGACAGAAGTGGATGCCATGGCCGAACGCGAGGTGGCCTCCCGGCGCCCTGGTGACGTCGAGCCGGTCCGGCTCCTCGAAACGATCCGGGTCCCGGTTGGCCGACAGCAGCGAGACCAGTACCGGGTCGCCCGCCGACACCCGCGCCCCGTACAAGGTCATGTCCGTGGAGGCCCAGCGCATCGTCGCGAGATGAATCGGTCCGTCGAAACGCAGGAACTCCTCGACCGCTCCCGGCAGCAGACCGGGATCGGCCTTCAGGGCGGCGAGCTGGTCCGGGTGCCGCAGCAGCGCGTGCACACCGTTGCCGATCAGATTGACCGTCGTCTCATGCCCGGCGACCAGCAGGACGAAGACCATGCCCACCAGTTCACGCTCGGAGAGCCGGTCCTCGTCGTCCCTGGCCTGGATCAACGCGGTCAGCAGATCATCGGCGGGCGCCTCCCGCTTGGCCGCGATCAGCCGCATCAGGTACGCGGCCATGCTGGCGGAGGCGGGGCCGGTCTCCTCGGAGTCGACGTCGAGCAGCAGGTTCGACCAGCGCCGGAAGTCGTCGCGATCCTCGCCGGGAACCCCGAGGAACTCACAGATGACCGTCATCGGCAACGGAAACGCGAAGGCGTCCAGCAGGTCCACCTCGGTACGACCCGCCATCTCGTCCAACAGCTCATCCGCGATCTGCTCGACACGCGGACGAAGCTCCGCCACCCGACGCGAGGTGAACGCCTTGGTCACCAGCTTGCGCAGCCTCGTGTGCTCGGGCTGATCCGACTGGAGCAGATTGGCGCTGAGGTCCTGGCTGAAGTAGACGTCGTCCTTGAACCGTCCGACCGCCGCGGCGGGCGGCGACTTCTGCAACGCGGGGTCGGCCAGTGCGGCGCGTGCCTCGTCATAACGGGTCACGATCCAGGTCGCCTCCCCTTCCGGAATCACCATTCTCCGGACGGGGCCTTCGACACGTAATTCCTGGTAGGCGGGGTGCGGGTCCTTGAGCACCACCTTCTCGAAATCGTCGGTCTGCTCGGCGGACGACGGCACTCCGGTCATGGACTCTCCACAGAAGGTGAATGGGCGCAATACCTGACAACTCCAGTAAACACACATAACGGAGAGAGCCAGGTCACACTCGGACGCGGCACGGGAAGATCCACCTGCTGAACCCGATCCTCCGGCGATCGGCCCCCCACCCATATTCACTCGATCGGAGCAATACCGGTGGCGGCCCGCGGCGCGGTCGACGCCCGTCCGCCGATAACCGTCGGATCGGCGGATGATTCCCACTCCGCTGGGTGAGCACGATGACGCATCCTGGTGATCACGATCCGGTCGTGGACCGCCGACAGGGGGTCGAGCGGGCGACGAGGAGTACGAACTTCTCTCGTTGAACGGCTGTGCGTGCCACCGGGCATGAGAACATCGGCGCTGCCGCGACTTCGGGCTCGCTCTCCGGGAGGTCTCGACGTGATCGACCAGCCCAGCACCACCGCCCCGCCGCTCGACGACTGGGGGTCGCTCTTCCCCGAGGGGACCGCGGGTCGCGCGCCGTCGACACCGCTGCCGCCCGGCAGACTGATCCGACCAGACGAGAGCTTCGCACGGACCAAGGCCTCCCGAGAACGACCCGCGCTGTGGCTCGGCGACGCCGCCGCCGACGGTGCACTGTGGTCCCGGCTGCGCGCCGAACACCCCGTCTCAGGACTGTGGCCGCTGATCCTGGAGACCGCCGAACACGGCGGACTGCCGTGGGAGACCGGAGAGCTCGCCCCGGAGACCGTCGCCGACGTCGACCGATACGACGCCGCCCGCGTCATGGCCGACATCTGGGCCGACTGGCTGGAACCCGCGGGCAGCACCGACACCGGCCATCTCGCCCCCTTCGACTCGACCTTCCCCGGCCTCGCCGAGGCGGGGTCCTCGCCGCGCACCGCCGAGGAGGTCGCCGACTGGTACGCCGACCTGATCGCGTCGGAGTCCGCGCGGCTCGGCCTGGTCGCCGCGCCGCGCAGCGCCGACGCGCTGGCCGTCATCGGCTGGATGGGCCCGACCAACCACTCCGACCGCACCGCGCCGATGGCCGCGATCGTCCGCAGCTGGGAGGACCGGTTCGGCGCCCGCGTCGTCCGAGTCGGCTTCGACACCCTCGACCTCAGCATCGCGGCCCCGCCCACCACCCGGAAGCACGCCGAACACGTCGCCGCCGAGCACTGGGCCTTCTGCCCCGACAACATCGATCAGGGCCCCGGCACCCTCCAGGACTACGCGGCGGACATCCTCGGGAAGAACTCCTGGTCCTTCTGGTGGGACTGACCTGCGCCCGTCGACGACACGTCGACGCGGCGTAGATCCGCGAGGTGCGCCGCCGCGTGCGCCCGACGCCCGCCCCGTACCCCCCGCGCACGACCACGCCGCCCCCGCACCGGACCGGCCCGAACGTCCCGGTGCGACCGTCTCGGCCGCTCCACGCCCGCAACGCGGTGCGGGGACGGGCTCGGCGACCGAAGAGGACCGCACGCTCGTCACCGAGTGCCCGCCCGCTCGACGCACCGACGGAATCGCGCCCGGCGGCCGACCGATCGACAACCCTGCGTCTTCGGCGGCGGCCGACCGGGTAGCGTGCGCAACCGTGGTAGCGCCGGATCCCGTGGACACCCGCCTGCTCGCCGTGGTCGCGGAGGCGGGCCGCACCTCCGTGATCGAGGTGGCGAACCACCTCGGCATGGACGTCCGCGAGGTGGCCGCGCGGCTGGCGGCCCTGTCGATCAGCGGCCTGCCGCTGATCGTCGGCGTGGAGTGCGATCCGCAGGGTATTCGAGGCGCGTTGGCCGCGATCGGGTACTGGGGCGGCCCGCCGCAGCAGGCCCCGCCGATGCCCGGTACTCCCAGCGGGGCCTATCCGATGCACGGCGGCCCGAGCGGCCCCTATCCCCCGGCGGCGGTCAGCGGCCCGTATCCCCAGGGCACGCCGAGCGGACCCTACCCCCCGGCCACCCCGAGCGGCCCGTACCCGATGCAGCAGGGGACTCCCAGCGGGGCCTATCCGGTGCACGGCGGCCCGCCCGCGCCGCCGCACCCTGGCCAGCAGTTCGCGCCGCAGCCGCACGCCGCGCCGCAGCAGGTCGGCCCGCCGAGCACGCCCTTCCCGATGCCCGGCCATGGTCAGGTCGCGAGCCCGCCCAGCACGCCCTTCCCTGCCCAGGGCCAAGACCCGATGAGCACCTGGGGGCCGCCCCAGTCGGCATCGTGGGCCAGGGGTGATCAGCCGACCAACGTGCTCTCCCAGCCCGGCCCGGCGACCAGTGTGCGCCGTACCGGCGAGGTGGGCAGCGCCCTGGACATCCAGGGGCTGGAGGGCGAGCAGCTGCGAATCCAGCTGCTGGAGGTGGTGGACCCGGCGAACTTCCTCTTCGAGGCGGCGGGATACCGGCTCCAAGAGGGCGAACGGGCGGTGGTCGTGCACACCGAGCTGACCAATCGCGGGCAGGTCCCCTTCGCCTCGCTTCCGGACCTCTACCTCATGCTGATCAGCGAGGACGGTCAGGAGATCGGGAAGGCCCCGGTCTCGTTGTCCTCTCGACCGCCGTATCGGATCGGCGTCCAGCCGGGCGAGACGGCGGGCGGACACACCGTCTACGTGCTCCCCGAGTCGACCCGGCTGGCCTCGGTGCGCTGGACGCCACAGCAGGGTGAGGATCGACTCGCTCTGACGTGGACGGTCGAGGACTGACCCGTCCGTCGTCCGCGGCGAGGGTGCCCGGCTGCGGGTCTCCGACACAGGCGCGGGCGGAAGGACGTCACACGCCCGACGGCGGTTCCGACCGTCCGCTCAGGCCGTGCCGCCCCGCCCACGTCGGCCGCCCGAAGCCGGCGCCTGCGGCGCGGGGCAGCACCGGCCGCGTCCGTCGGGACGCCCACTCGGACATCCCCACGCGGCATCGGAGTGCGGTGGGCGGCCCCGCAACCGCGAGCCGAGGTCACGCTCACGGTGATCCGGGCCTGCCTCGACGACAGGGGCGGACGCACACCGCCGCTACGCCGCCACCACGCCCTCCCCGAGCCGCGCCCGTCTCCGCACGAGACTCACCCCGAGGTGATCGGCCCGGCCGCGGCGGTCCCGCTGCCCTCGATCGCCGCGGTCTCGGCGGCGGTGCCGCCCAGGCACGGCCGCAGCAGCTCGGGCGTCGCCGAGCGGGCGAAGCGCAGCGCGTCGCCGGTATCGAGGTCGATGGCGGCGTAGAGCCCGTACCCGGCGGCCGTGGTCGCGCCGACCGTCATCAGACCGAGCCGCCGCTGCAACACCGACTGCCGGATGGTCCAGCCGATCACGGCCTCCCGCCGCAGCACCGCCGTCGTGCGGGTCAACCCGCTCCTGGTGACGAGATGGTCGCCGACCAGCGCATGGCCGAGGGAGCGGTAGGAGAGGACGGCCGCCACCAATCCGAGCGGCAGCACGCCGAGGCCGACCTGCCAGGCCCAGTCGGGGATCACCGGCACCGTCGCGCCCAGCCAGGCCAGCAGACCGGCGGCCAGTGCCGTGACCAGCACGGCCCAGCCCGCTCGGCGCCGCATCGCGGCGGCCGGGTGCCGGATCGGCGTGGTCATGAAGGGACGGTCGTCCGCCAGCACGGCACCCGCGACCCGACGTGCCTCGCGCACCGGCACTCGCGGCAGGACGGCCGCCGCCGCGTTCTCCGAGGTGCTGCCCTCGGACAGCCCCGTGGCGATCACGTTGGTGTCCGCCGTGCGCAGCCACCGCAGCAACAACGGCTCCGCGATCTCGACGCCGCGCAGCCGCCGATCGTCTCGGTTGATCTCGCGGGTCTTGAACAACCCCTGCGAGGTGTGCAGCACCGTGCCCTGCGCGCCGGGCATCCGACTCAGCCGGAACCGCCAGTTCTCCGCGAAGAAGTTGACGGTCAGCGCCAGGGACCCGAGGGCGCCCGCCGCCAGGATGCCCAGCAGGATCAGGGCGACGAGCGGGAGGTCCAGGCCGTCGACGAAGGCCACCACGTCGCCCGTCAGATCGAGTCCGAACGACACGGACAGCCAGTGCGCCCCCCAGAGCAGGCCCGCCGCCGCCACGAAGCCCCAGACGCTGAACATGTTGTGGACGAGCCACTGCCAGCGGAACGACGACAGCACGGTCTCGGCCCCCACCGTCTGCGCGGTGCGCGGCACGCCCGCTCCGGCCGAATCCGTGCCGAGGCCCGCCGCCGGCTCGACGGCGGGGGCCGCCACCCGCTGCCGGGCGGACACGGCCGGGTCGTCGACCGACGCCTCCGCACCCGAGCGGGCACCGACACCGGTGAGCTCCCGGCGCAGTGCCTCGGCCTCGGCCCGCGAGACCGCGTCGAGTTCGAGTTCAGCCTCGGCTCCCGTGGACTGGGCGCCCGCTCGGACGTTGACGACGCGCAGGCCGAAGACGCGATGACGCAGCTTCGCTGTGGTGTCGATGCTGCGAATCCGATCCCGCCGCACCGAACGGTAGGTGCGCACCAGAAGGCCGGAGCGGTACTCGACCCGTTCGTCGGTGATCCGGTAGCGGGTCTTCACCCAGCGCAGCAGGTCGGCGAGGGCGGAGCCGACGCCGACGACGCCGAGGATCGCCGTGGGCCAGATCGCCGACTGGTCGATCACGACGTCGAACACCACGGTCGCCAGCACGAACGGGATGAGGGACAGCACCATCATCACCAGGTCGATCCACACCATGCGGATGTCGAGCCTGCGCCAGGGAACGTCCTCGTCGCCTGCGGTGATCGCCGCCGGGCGAGACTCCTCGGCCGGATCGGCGAGTTCGTCGGCCTGTGTCGGCGTGGTCATGTCGCGTCTCCGGGGGTGGCCTGGGTGATCCTGGTCAGTTCGGTGGTCAGGTCGGCCGCGACCCGATGGTCGAGCCCGACGAGGTAGATCGCGCCGTGGGCGGACGCGGTGGTCACCGCGACGGTGGCCAGCCCGAAGAGCTGTTGCAGCGGCCCCCGCACCGTGTCGACGGTCTGAATGCGCGAGATCGGGGCCACCCGCCACTCCCGGACGAACCAGCCGCTCCGGACGTAGACGGCCTCCTCGGTCGCCTCCCAGCGATGGACCGCGTAGCGCCACAGCGGGACGACGGCCAGATGGGCGACACCGAGCACCGAGGCACCGATCAGCACCGGGCCGACCCACGGCCGGGCGGGCTCGGCGAGCACGTAGGCGGCGACGAGCGCCCCGACGACCACCGCCACGGTCAGCGCTCCTCGAACCAGCCACCAGCCGACGGACCGGCGCTCGATCCGGTGGCGCGGCGGCTGCAACCAGATCTCCTCCCGGTCGGGCGGCGGTACGAGAGCCGCGGCGGCTCCGTTCGACACGGACAGGTCGGTCATGAATTCTCCTCGGGCTGTGTGGAGCGGACGGCGAGCACGAACGCCGTGGCGAGCTCGTCGGCGTAGGCGTCCGCATCGGTCTCGGGGTGGGAGTACAACTCCTGCGGGACGGCCTCCAGCGCGGCGGTCAGCATCAGCGCCAGCACACGCACCGAGAAGTCGCGGAACTCGCCCTCCCGGATGCCTTCGCGCAGCAGTTCGGTGATGCCCCCGGTGAGCTGCTCCCGTCCGGCGGTGGCGCGTCCTTCGTTCACCTCGCTGCGCGTCGCGACGTCGATCTCCCGCAGCGCGTACATCTCGGTGCGGTGGTCCGCGCAGTAGCGGACGAATCCGGTGATCAAGGCCCGGAGCACGCCTTGATAGTCCTCGGCGGCCTCCATCCGCTCGGTGAGCGCCTGGTCCATCCCCTCGTTCACGCTGCGCACCACGTGCGCGATCAGGTCGTCCCTGCCTGCGAAGTGATACGAGATCAGGCCGGCGCTGATCCCGGCGTGCGCGGCGATACGAGCCAGCGAGGCCCTGGCCAGCCCGACCTCGGCGATGGTGTCGATCGCCGCGTGCAGGATCTGCTCCCGCCGGGCGCGCTCGATGAACGAGCGGGATTTCTGGTCGTCCCCCTCAATTCCTGATGGCATGACCAAAAAACTAGCAGGTCCATCAGAACGTCGACGAATCCGCTGGTCAGCGCGATCGGACGGGTCCGGAAGAGCGACGATACGGGCCGCGCGAGGGACGAGGACGTCGCCGAGGGAAGCCGAGCAGACAGGCAGGGGACATCGGAGACGAGAGCGACGGGCGGTATCCCGACCCCGCGTCGCACGGCCGAGGATCTTCCTCGGCGGCCGGGGGAACTCGCCGGATCAGGCAGGGCGGGCCTGCCCGTGCGCTCCGGCATGGAGCGCCCGCATGGACCCGGCGGGACCGGCCCGTCACGGAGACGAGGACCGACTGCGGCTGAGGCGGACATCGCGCCGGGACGGCGCGGCGCGGAACCCGCCTGGCGATCGTCGACGGGGACGGGGCATCCGGCCGGCGGGCGATCCGGGTGGGGACGGACGCTCACCGACACCGGCGAGCGGCGCCAACCTCCGGTACCGGCCCCGCCCCCAGGAAGTCTGCCGGTACGGCGGCGAGGCGCCCGAACCCGGTCAGGCACGACCACCCTCGGCTCGGACGCAGCCCGCCCCGTGCCGAGAAGCCAGGTCCGTCGCCGTCGCGACACGAGAAACCGGCGACGCCGAGGGCCGCGGCGCCGCCATGGCGGTGATCGACGGTCACCGAGCCGATCACGGCGCCGACCTCGCAGGCCGCGGTCGCCGCGGCGCGAGAGACCTCCGAGAGGCGGACCGTCCCGGGAACACCGCGCACCCGCCGACCTCGACGACCGGACACGATCCGCCGCCGAGGCCGGGCACGACGACATCGCTCGACACCGGCCGCCCGGCAGATCAGCGGAGCAGACAGCCGGACGATCCGGCGACGCACGACCACTCAGGGATTGCGGAACGGGCCGGCTCGGATCGGCGCCGCCGCGGAGCGGAACGAACCCGACCCGACGACCGACGCCGCCAGGCTCCCCGCTCGTCACGGCCAAGGCCGCGCGGCGATGCCCACCCCTCGGCGGACGACCCGTCGCCGCCCTCGGCCCCCGGCGGTCGGCCCGCCGCGCCGACCGGCCATACCCGGACTCGACCACCCGCCGCCGTACCGCCCGCGGGCCGCCGTGGAGCGGAGATCAGCCCTCGCGCCTGCCGAACATCCGGCCGACCCAGGAGCCACCGGTGCCGTCCGCGTCGTCCGGCAGCCGCTCCTCGGGGCGCTCGCCCCGATTCCGCGCCAGCGTGGGCCACTCCCGATCCGCCCGCCCGTCGTCGAACGGGTCCGACCCGCCGATGACCGCGGGCGCGGCGTGTCCCACGTCCTCGATCAGGCCCGGCGTCCCGACGTCGTCGAGAACGGGGCCCCCGATCGTCACTCCGCTGCTCACGCCGCCGAGCGGCAGCGGGGTCCCCATCGGCGGCGTGACCGGCTCGGCCCGCCCGGACGCCGAACCCGCGCCGTCGAAGCCCCTGCCGTCGTGCTGTGCACCGGGGACGCCCGCGGGCAGTCGGGTGCCCATCGGCGGGGTCACGGGTTCGACCCGCACCTGCTCCGCCCTGCCGAACTCGTCTCTGCCCTGCACGAGGCCTCCCAGTGGTCCCGGACCATGCGTCGCGATGCTATTACGCGCCGATGACGCCTGTTCGTGAAACGCGCGATCCCGGCACCACCGAGATCAACTCTGATCCCGCAGCCGCTCCAGGGCCTCGGCCAGATCCGCCGGGTACTCGCTCTCGAACTCGACGTACCGCCCGTCGGCCGGGTGCTCGAACCCGAGCCGCCGCGCGTGCAGCCACTGCCTGCTGAGGCTCAAGTCCCTCGCCAGGCTGGGATCGGCGCCGTAGGTCAGGTCGCCGACGCACGGGTGCCGCAGCGCGGAGAAGTGCACCCGGATCTGATGGGTGCGTCCGGTCTCCAGACGGACCTCGGCCAGCGAGGCGTGCCGGAAGGCCTCGACCACCTCGTAGTGAGTCACGCTGGGCCTGCCGTCGGCGATGACGGCGAACTTGTAGTCGTGCCGAGGGTGCCGGTCGATGGGGGCGTCGATGGTGCCCCGCATCGGATCCGGGTGGCCCTGGACGACGGCGTGATAGATCTTGTCGACCGTGCGCTCCTTGAACGCCCGCTTGAGCGTCGAGTAGGCGTGCTCGCTCTTGGCGACCACCATCACGCCGGTGGTGCCCACGTCGAGCCGGTGCACGACGCCCTGCCGCTCGGCGGCACCGGAGGTCGCGACCCGCAGCCCCATCGCGGCGAGCCCGGCCACCACCGTCGGCCCCGTCCAGCCGGGGCTGGGATGCACCGCGACGCCGACCGGCTTGTCCACCACCGCGATGTCGTCGTCCTGATGAATCACCCGCAGGCCGTCGACCTCCTTCGGCTCGACGACCTGGGGCTGTGCAGGCCCCGGCAGCACGACCTCCAGCCTGCTGCCCGCGATCAGCCGATCGCTCTTGCCCGCCGGGCTGCCGTCCACGAGCACGTCGCCCGCCTCGGCCATCGCCACGACCGCCGTCCGGGACAGCCCGAGCAGCTTGGCCAGCCCCGCGTCCACCCGAAGACCGTCGAGGCCGTCGGGCACCGGAAGGGTGCGCTGCTCGCTCATGCGGAATCCTCCTGTCGAGTCCGGTCGGACCCGGTCGCCACCGACTTCCCGGTGGTGTCGGCGCCCGCCTCGCGCGGGTGCGCCTTCGCCGCGTCCTTCGCGGACTTCTTCTCGTTCGTGATCGTCGTGCCGTCGTAGTCCTTGCCGAGGAACGCGAGCAGCACCAGCAGCACTACCCCGCTGACCAGCGAGGAGTCCGCGACGTTGAACACCGGCCACACGCTGCCGTCCGGTGCGAACAGCGACAGGAAGTCCACCACGTGGCCCTCCAGCGGCCCCGGCGCCCGGAAGAGTCGGTCCACGAGGTTGCCGAGCGCGCCGCCGAGCACCAGGCCGAGCCCGATGCCCCAGCCGACGGAACGCAGTCGTGGGGCGATCCACAGGATGCCGATCACGACGCCGATCGCGATGAGGCTCAGCAGCCAGGTCATCCCGGTGGCCATCGAGAAGGCGGCGCCGGGATTGCGGAAGAGCACCAGATAGAGGCCGCCGCCGAACAGCTCCACCGGCGGGCGGTGTTCCAACGTGGCGACGGCGACGACCTTGGTGACGATGTCGAGCACCAGGACCAGCAGCGCGGCGAGGGCGAGCAGCCCCACCCGTCTCTTCGGCAGCGGCGCCGCCGCCTGCTCGGGCGAGCCGGTGCCCTCGGCCTGCGCCGAGTCCTGGACACCGCCTGCGCCGTCGACGCCCGCGGGCCTGTCTCCCGCAGGACTGTCTCCCGCAGCGGCGTGGCGCGCGTCGGCGCCCGGCGCGGCCGGCTCGGCACGGGACGGGTCACCCGCCCCGTCGACGGGGTCGGAGTCGGGATGCTCGGAGTTCACCCGGCCATTGTCCCGTACTCCGAGCGGGCGACGGACGGCGACGCACGGCGACGGCCCGCACCCACGAGGCTCGGCCCGGCCGCACCGGCCCCGCAGCGGTCGGCCCGGCGGCGCCCGCTCCCTGATCCGCCCGACGGCACTGCCGCCGGGCGCCGTCGGACCCGTTGCCCGGACGAGCAGCCGAGAGCCCCGGACCCGATACGCGGACGTCCGGCGTACCGATCCCCCGCACCCGGAACACGGCGGCGGGCGAGGCCATGTCTCGGGAGAACGGCCAGTCGACCGCCACGCCCGGCCCGACCAATGCCCTGGCCAGGAAGGTGCCGTGCGTGCCGACGACGATCCTGGCCTCGGGGTGCCGTGCGACGAGGTCGACCAGCGCGGCCGAGGCCCGCGCGGTCAGCTCGCCGAGGCTCTCGCCGCCGGGTCCGCAGTGCTTCGGATCGGCCCAGCTCGCCGCGTAGTGCCGGGCGTAGTCCGGCGTCGGAGCGAGCCCGGAGTCCCACTCACGCAGGTCGGTACGGGTCAGGACGGGCAGGCCCAGCTCCGCCGCCGACGGTGTGACCGTCTGCACGGCACGCCGATAAGGACTGGCGTAGACGACGTCGGGCGGCGGCGAGCACAGCTCGGTCACCAGTCGGCCGCCTGGGCCAGTCCCCCGTCGCTCAGGGGCCGCACCGACTCGGCCGAGGCACCCGGTCGGGGCGGGATCGACTCCGCGTGGCGCACGAGCACCACTTCAGCGCCCATCCGCGCCCCCTCGGCTCGACGTGAACAGCGAATCCAGGTGGACACCGACCGCCCGGACACCGAGGAATCCCCCGGACCGTCCGCCCGGCGGCGGATCACACCGCCGGGCGGAGCCGCCGTCAGCTCGGCTCGGCCGCCTTCGCCGCCGTGCCTCGGCAGCAGTGCGCCCCTCAGGCCTTGGCCACGGCGACGGCGATCTCCGCGCCCTCGCCGACCGTGCCCTCGAAGCCGCCCTCGACCGGGCCGAAGACGACCCGCACCGCGAGCGTCTCCTGGGCGAGGAAGCCCTCCCTCGGGCGCAACGAGTCGACGACCTCGGCGCCGGCCTGCACCGTCAGCTCGATGCGGTCGGACACGTCGAGATCGGCGTCCCGGCGGGCCTGCTGCACCACCCGGACCACGTCCTTGCACAGCCCCTCGGCCGCCAGCTCCTCGGTGACCTCGGTGTCGAGCACCACCACGCCCGTCCCGCCGGGCAGCGCCGAGGTCGCCGACGGATCGGCCGCCACCAGGCGCTCCTCGAACTCACCCGGCAGCAGCCGGACGCCCGCCGCCGAGACGGTGCCGTCGGACTCCGAAGTCCACTCGCCCGCCTTGACCGCGCGGATCACCTGCTGCACGGCCTTGCCGAGCCTCGGCCCGGCCGCCCTGGCGTTGACCACGACCTCGAACCGCCCGTAGGCGGACACGTCGGTGGTCAGCTCGACGTCCTTGACGTTGACCTCGTCCCGGATCAGCCCGGTGAAGGGCTCCAGAGCCGCCGCGTCCGGCGCCGCCACCACGAGGGTGCGCAGCGGCAGCCGCACCCGCAGCTTCGCGGCCTTGCGCAGCGCGGAGGTCGTGGAGCAGACCTGCCGCACCCGGTCCATCGCGATGACCAGCGCCGGGTCGGCGGGCAGCTCGTCCACCAGCGGCCAGTCGGCCAGGTGCACCGACCTGCCGCCGGTCAGCCCCCGCCACACCGCCTCCGTGGTCAACGGCAGCAGCGGCGCGGCGACCCGACAGAGCACCTCCAGCACGGTGTGCAGCGTGTCCACCGCGGCCTGATCGCCCGCCCAGAACCGCTCGCGCGACCGCCGGACGTACCAGTTGGTCAGGACCTCCAGGAAGCCCTCGATCTGCGAGCAGGCGCCCGGCAGGTCGTACACGTCGAACGCGGCGCCGACGTCGACGACCAGCTCATGCGTCTTGGCCAGCACATACCGGTCCAGGACGTGGTCGGAGACCGTCCGTCCCGTCCTCGCGGTGTACTCGGGGTCGGCCTGGGAGGCGCCCTCGATCGACTCCGCGTTGGCGTAGAGGGCGAGGAAGTACCACGAGTTCCACAGCGGCAGCACCGACTGCCGGATCGCCTCGCGCACCCCGCGTTCGGTGACGATGAGGTTGCCCCCGCGCAGGATCGGGCTGGCCATCAGGAACCAGCGCATCGCGTCCGAGCCGTCCCGCTGGAAGACCTCGTCGACAGCCGGGTAGTTGCGCAGCGACTTCGACATCTTCTGACCGTCGTCGCCCAGCACGATGCCGTGCGCCGCGACGTTGCGGAACGCGGGCCGGTCGAACAGGGCGGTCGCCAACACGTGGAGCGTGTAGAACCACCCCCTGGTCTGGCCGTTGTACTCGACGATGAAGTCGCCGGGGTAGTGGTGTTCGAACCACTCCCGGTTCTCGAACGGGTAGTGCACCTGCGCGAAGGGCATCGAGCCCGACTCGAACCAGCAGTCCAGCACCTCCGGCACCCGGCGCATGGTGGAGCGGCCGGTCGGGTCGTCCGGGTTCGGCCTGGTCAACCGGTCGATGAACGGCCGGTGCAGGTCTTGCGGACGAACGCCGAAGTCACGTTCCAGCTCGTCGAGCGAGCCGTACACGTCGACCCTCGGATAGGCCGGGTCGTCGGACGTCCACACCGGGATCGGCGAGCCCCAGTAGCGGTTCCGCGAGATCGACCAGTCCCGGGCGCCCTCCAGCCACTTGCCGAACTGGCCGTCCCTGATCTGGCTCGGCACCCAGTCGATCTGCTGGTTCAGCTCGACCATGCGGTCCCGGAACCGCGTCACGGCGACGAACCAGGAGGAGACGGCCCGCTGGATCAGCGGATTACGGCACCGCCAGCAGTGCGGGTAGGGGTGGTCGTAGGTCTCGTGCCGCACGAGGAGCCCGGCGGCCTTGAGATCCCGGATGATCTCCTTGTTCGCCTCGAAGACCTGCCGCCCCTCGTACGGCGGAACCTCCCCGGTGAACCGTCCCCGCGAGTCGACCGGCACCACCGGTTCGATGCTCGCCGCGTCGGTCACCGCCTTGTCCTCCTCACCGAAGGCCGGGGCGATGTGCACGAGGCCGGTGCCGTCCTCGGTGGTGACGTAGTCGGCGGCCAGGATGCGGTGGGCGTTCTCCCGGCCCGCGAAGAAGTCGAAGGGCGGCGTGTAGCGACGGCCGAGCAGATCCGCTCCCGTGCAGCGCGCCACGATCCGGTCGGCGGCGTCCTCACCCAGCTCCCTGGCGTAGTGGGCCAGCCGGGCCTCGGCGAGCAGATAACGCTCGCCCTCGTGCTCGACCGTCACGTACTCGACGTCCGGGTGGACGGCCATGGCGAGGTTGCTGGGCAGCGTCCACGGGGTCGTCGTCCAGATCAGGGCCAGCTCACCGGTCTCCAGCCGCATCGCGACGGTGACCGCCGGGTCCTGTCGGTCCCGGTAGACGTCGTCCATCTTCGTCTCGGTGTTCGACAGCGGCGTCTCGCAGCGCCAGCAGTACCAGAGGACCCGGAAGCCCTCGTAGACCAGACCCTTGTCCCAGAGCGACTTGAAGGCCCACATGACGCTTTCCATGTAGTCCAGGTCGAGGGTCTTGTAGTCGTCGTCGAAGTCCACCCAGCGGGCCTGCCGGGTGACGTAGTCGCGCCACTGGTCGGTGTACTGGAGCACCGAGGTGCGGCAGGCGTCGTTGAACACCTCGACGCCCATGGCCTCGATCTCGGACTTGTGGTCGATCCCCAGCTGACGTTCGGCCTCCACCTCGGCGGGCAGGCCGTGGCAGTCCCAGCCGAAGCGGCGCTCCACGCGCCTGCCGCGCATGGTCTGATAACGGGGGACGACGTCCTTGACGTAGCCGGTGAGCAGGTGCCCGTAGTGGGGCAGGCCGTTCGCGAACGGCGGACCGTCGTAGAAGACGAACTCGTTCGAGCCGTTCTCGCCGGAGGGACGGGCACGCACGCTCTCCGCGAACGTGTCGTCGGCCGACCAGTAGGACAGCACCGCGTTCTCCAGTTCCGGGAAGAACGGCTGCGCGGGGACGCCTGCGGTGTCCGGACCGGTGAGACGGACCTTGGGGTAGGCCATCGGAGTTTCTCCTCGCAGGGTGGTGGCGATCGTCGCGGAGGTCCGCTGCCGTGCGGACTCCCTCCGGGGACGACGTGCCGCCTTCGACACCCCGCGGTACCACCCCGCTTGCCGACGCACCCCGCTCTCGGCGGCGTCGACCTCTCGTTCGCGGGCTGTGACGGGCCCACCCGGCCGGTTCTACTAGGGGCCCGCGGCGGCGCCCGGTTCTTCCGGCGGCTCCCCGGTGATGTCCGGATCAACGCCTTCTCACGCATAGATTAGCGCCGAGCCGAGATCCGCTTCATCCGGCCGACGCCGCACGACGATCGGCACGGCCGCGCGGCACCGCGGCCATCGACCCCGAGACAGACGGCACCGCCCCAGCGGAGCCCGCTGGGGCGGTCGACGATCCTCGACGCCGATCCCGACCGACGTCGCCGGTCGGCCTCGGTGCTCAGCCCGCCTCGGCGGTGCGACCGCCGAAGCTGTATCCCGTCTGGTGGCTGGATCGCGTGGACTCGGCGGACGGGACGGCGCTGCCCCGATCCTCCAGTTCCCGCAGCTGCGAGTCCAGCATCGTCTTGAGCCGGGTCCGGTACTCGCGCTCGAAGGTGCGCAGCACCTCGATCTCCTTCTCCAGGCTGTTCTTCTCCTGGGTGATCCCCGCGAGGATCTCCGAGTGCTTGCGCTGCGCGTCACGCTCGAGGGTGGCGGCCTTCTCCCTGGACTGCCGCTCCACGGTCTCGGAACGGGTCCGCGCGTCGCCCAGCATGGTCTCGGCCCGAGTGCGGGCCTCGTTCACCATGCCGTCGGCCTTGGTTCGCGCGTCGGAGAGCAGCTGCTCGGACTTCGTCCTGGCCTCCGAGAGCATTCCGTCGGCCTCGGCCTTGGCCTCTCCGGTGAGGCGGTCGGCCATCTCCTGCGCGAGCCCGAGGACCTTGGCGGCCTGCACGTGGTGGTCGCCCCCCGGCGCGGTCTGCTCCACCAACGACGGCGGCGGCACCGGCGAGAGCCTGCGGGGCTCCTCCTGCCTGCTCGCCGCGACCGGTGCGGCCGCTGCCCCCGCGCGAGCGTCCTCCAGGTCGGCACGCGCGTTGTCGAGCTGCTGGTCCAGCTGCTCGATCTGGTTACGCAGCTCGTTGTTCTCCTCGATCAGTCTGGCAAGTTCGCCTTCAACCAGGTCGAGGAATGCGTCCACCTCGTCCTCGTTGTAGCCCCGCTTGCCAATCGGTGGCTTGCTGAACGCGACGTTGTGCACGTCGGCGGGCGTCAACGGCATGGCTAGATCACCTCACGCACTCCTCGACAGCGGAACCCCGGAGCTCCCCGCGGCCGGTCTGCCCGTGTCGTCTTGTTCAAGTCGGGATCACCAGTCGCATCAGGATGAAGACGACCAGCAGTAGAACCATAATCGACAGGTCTAGTCCGACACCGCCGATCCGAACTGTCGGGATCACGCGCCGCAGCGCACGAACCGGCGGGTCGGTCACTGTGTAGATGGTCTCGAGCGCGACCGCAACCCCCCCGGCCGGACGCCACTCCCTGGCGAACGACCGGACCAGCTCCACCACGATACGCGCCATCAAGAGCAGCCAGAAGAAGAAGAGCGCGTAGTAAGCGATGATCCGGAAGAGTTCCACACCCCAACTCTGCCATCATCCGCCGTCAGCCGAACAGACCACCCTCGGCGATCCGCCGCCGCTGCTCCGCCGTGACGTCCACATCGGCGGGCGAGAGCAGGAAGACCTTGCTCGTCACCTTGTCGATGTCCCCCCGGAGAGCGAACGCCAGCCCGGCGGCGAAGTCGACGAGACGCCGGGCGTCCGCGTCGGTCATCTCGGTCAGGTTGATGATCACCGGGGTGCCCTCGCGGTAGTGCTCCCCGATGGTCCTGGCCTCGATGTAGGTCTTGGGGTGCAGCGTCGTGATCCGGCCCGCCGCCGCCGAGGCGGCCGAGGACTCCGTCGCGGGCCGGATCCTGGTCACCGAGTCGCGCTGCGAGTCGACCGCCAGCGCCCCCCTGGTGGCGGGCTGCGGCGACCACGCGCCCCGGGCCCTGGACCTGCCCTGAACCGCCTCGACGGCGTCATCGTCCTCGTCGAAGTCGACCGGCCGGTAGCCGCCGCGCAAGGCGGTCGCACGCCGCGACCGAGCCCCCGCCCGATCGGGGTAGGAGTCGTACTCGTCCGATTCGTAGCCCGCCTCGTCGTAGTCGTCCATGTCCTCGGCGGGGACCATCCCGAAGTAGGCCTTCAGCTTCTGCAGTGCGCTCATCGACAGCCCTTCCCCGCATCCGGACTGGCTGACCTGGCCACCGTCCCGACGCCTGTCCCGACGACGGTGTGACCCGCCGTCTGCCTCCCCACAACGCCCGTACTCACGCTATCGGCCTGGTACCCAGAAGCGCCGTTCCGACACGCACACTCGTGGAGCCCGCCGCAATCGCCCGTTCGAGGTCATTACTCATCCCCGCCGAGATCTCCACCGCGTCCGGGTGATCACGCCGCAGCAGGTCCGACACCGTGTTCAAGGTCTCGAAAGAGCGCTCAGAGTCTCCTCCGAGCGGGGCGACAGCCATCACCCCAATGAGTCGCAATTCACCCGAATGGTCGACCATTTCTGCGATCTGCGCCACCTCTTTCGGCGGACAGCCGCCCCGCCCCGGCGCTCCGTCGAGGCTGACCTGCACCAACACGTCGAGACGAGACTCACGTCGGCCCGACTCCCGCGCCGCCGCCACCGCCCTGGTCAACGCCTCGACGAGCCGCGGACTGTCGACCGACTCGACGACGTCCGCCCACCTGGCCACCGACCGCGCCTTGTTCCGCTGCACCTGCCCCACCATGTGCCAACGAGGCCGCAGGCCGGGCCGCAGCTCGGCGACCTCGGCCGCCTTGGGCGCCGCGTCCTGATCCCGGTTCTCGCCGAACTCGGTGAGTCCGAGATCACCGAGCAGCGCGACGTCGGAGGCCGGGAACGTCTTCGTCACCGCGAGCAGTCGGACCGCGTCGAGCGGTCGACCGGCGGCGGAACAGGCCGCCGCGATGCGGTCGCGGACCGCCGCGAGCCGCCCCGCGAGGAACTCGCGGCGCTCGTCCGCACCGGAGACGTCCTCTTCAGTCACGAGTCCGCGTCCAGCCAGATCGCCGCGCCGAATCGCCCAGTGGTCGATTCCCTGCGGTGACTGAACAGCTCTGGAGACTCCACGGTGCATCGCGGGTCCATCCCGAGCCTGGCGATCCCCGCCTCGGTGAGCTGCCTGCGCAGTCCGGCCCGCAGATCCAGCCCCGGCCTGCCCTGCCGGGTCCGTGAGGCCGAGCCGGGCAGATGGGCGTCGACGTCGGCCCGCATCGCGGCGGGCACCTCGTAGCACTTCCCACAGATCGACGGGCCGAGCAGCGCCTCCACCCGTTCGACACTGGCGCCCATCTCGATCATCGCGCGCAACGCGGCGGGGACGACGCCGACTCGGCTGCCGACCCGACCCGCGTGCACCGCGGAGACCACGCCCGCCTCCGGGTCCGCGAGCAGCACCGGCACGCAGTCGGCCACCAACGCCACCAGGGCCAGACCCGGTCTCGTGGTGACCAGCGCGTCGGTCGCCTCCACCGGCTCGGCCGTCGGCCCGTCCACGATCGCGGTGCCGCGGCCGTGTACCTGCTCCATCCAGACCAGGCCGTCGGGTGTCCCCGGGAGCTCGGCGGCGAGCCGCCGCCGATTCGCCTCGACCGAGGTCGGGTCGTCTCCGACGTGGTCACCGAGGTTGAACGAGTCGTACGGAGCCGAGGACACACCGCCGTCCCGCGTGGTGATCACTCGCCGGACTCGCACCCGTCACCCCTCCTGCCGCCGAAGGGTCCGCCCCTTCGCCGCGCGGCTCCCCGCCGCACGGCGAAGGGGCCGCGAGGACGGGTGCCGTCCGGCACCGGGCATCCCCACCTCAGGCGATCTTAAAGCCGGGCGGGCGACGCATCTCCCACCGGGCACGCCTCGCTACCGAGTCGTGACGCGCCGGGTGGAGGGGGCGATTCAGCGCCGCATGAACGGCGGGATGTCGACCTCGTCGTCCTCGCCCTCGTCGGACACCGGCAGTGACCGACCGGGCAGACCGCCCGGCCGCGCCGTTCCCGGGAGCGACGAGCGGGATGTTTCGTAACCGCCCAGATCACGACCGGGCGGCGGCCCGGCGGAGTCCAGACCACCGAAACGCCCGCCGTGCATCGGCGGCGGCATCGTCGGCCGAGGCCCCATGGGATCGGACTGCCGCGACACCGAGGGCGTCACGGGATCGGGATTCACCGGATGCTGATGACGCATCGGCGAGGCCGTCCGTTCCGGAGCGTGCTCCGGCTGCGCCGTCGGCGGCGGCTCACCCGAACCCGGCGGCCCCGAGGTGGCGGCGGCCACCGGCGCCCGTGAGCTGACGGGCGCGGGCTCCAGCTTCTTGTGCGTCGGCCCGCCGCTGTCGAAGCCCGCGGCGATCACCGTCACCCTGACCTCATCGCCGAGGGAGTCGTCGATCACCGTTCCGAAGATGATGTTCGCCTCCGGATGCGCGGACTCCTGGACGAGCGAGGCGGACTCGTTGATCTCGAACAGCCCCAGGTCCGAGCCGCCCGCGATGGAGAGCAGCACGCCGTGCGCTCCGTCCATCGAGGCCTCCAGCAGCGGCGAGTTGATCGCCTTCTGCGCGGCCTGCACGGCTCTGCCCTCGCCTCGGGCCGAGCCGATGCCCATCAAGGCACTGCCCGCCCCGGACATGACGCTCTTCACGTCGGCGAAGTCGAGGTTGATCAGACCCGGCGTGGTGATCAGGTCGGTGATGCCCTGGACACCGGACAGCAGGACCTCGTCCGCCGAACGGAAGGCGTCCATGAGGCTGACCCCGATGTCCCCGAGCTGGAGGAGTCGGTCGTTCGGGATGACGATCAGGGTGTCGCACTCGTTGCGCAACTCCTGGATGCCGTCCTCGGCCTGCTTCCCCCGCCGCTTGCCCTCGAAGGAGAACGGCCGGGTGACGACGCCGATGGTCAGCGCGCCGAGCTTGCGGGCGATCGAGGCGACGACCGGCGCGCCGCCGGTTCCGGTGCCACCACCCTCGCCCGCGGTGACGAACACCATGTCGGCGCCCTTGAGGACCTCCTCGATCTCCTCGCGGTGATCCTCGGCGGCCCGGTGACCGACCTCGGGATTGGCTCCCGCACCGAGGCCGCGCGTGAGCTCGCGGCCGATGTCGAGCTTGACGTCCGCATCGGACATCAGCAGTGCCTGTGCATCGGTGTTGACCGCGATGAACTCAACACCCTTGAGCCCGACCTCGATCATGCGGTTGACTGCGTTGACTCCGCCGCCACCGATGCCGACGACCTTTATCACCGCGAGATAGTTGTGCGGGGGCGTCATCGGGTCCGCCTTCCTGATCGTGGCTCGTGCTCGGGCTGTCGTGCCTGCGCCTGCACGTCCAGGCCGCCTGCCCTGGACCGACAGAGGTCGACCTCCGCGATGAGGCCGGAGGTCCGTCGACCCCGGTACTTCCGCTGCGGACGTTAGGCACCGTAGCGCCCCCGGTCCAGCAGCCACGCCGGGCGCCGATGATGTGAGACATCACCCGTGAGGATCAGTCCCCTTCGGATGATGACCAGAACATCCAAGCGGCCGCCCGAGTCTGATGCAAGCCTGCCAGACGAACGACTTCGATGCGCGGCACACCGCTGTACTGATGGGCGATCCCCCGTCACGACCGCCGACCGATCGCCGCCTGCCGGGAACTCCGTGACGGCGGATCACGTGGCGGCTCAGTGGTGATGCCCGTGCCCGAACTCGTCCTCCTCGGGCGGCTCCACGAGTTCTCGATACCGCTCGAAGGCCGCGTCGTGATCCCGACCGCTCGGACGCACCGGAGTCCCGAGGGCCGGACGGGCGGACGGGACGGGCACCCCCGCCTCGGCGGCGGCGAGCATCGCCGCGCCCACCGCCGAGGCGCTGCGCAGCTCCACGGGAGACAGCTCCACGTCCAGCACATCGGCCACCAGCGCACGGAACCGGTCGTCCCGGACGGCACCACCGGCGAGCCGGATCGAGTCCGGCAGCGGCTCAGGCAGCGCGCTCGCCGCGTCCCGCACGGCGAAGGCGACACCCTCGACGGCGGCCCGCAGGATCGTGCGTCGATCGTGTCCCAGCCGCAGCCCGGTGAACGCGGAGGCGAGCGTCGAATCCATCCTGGGGGTGCGCTCGCCGGTGAGGTACGGCACGAAGGTCACGCCGTCGGCGCCGGGTTCGTCGTCGGCCGCCGCGTACACCTCGGACCAGTCGGCGCCCACGAGGGATCGAACCCAGTCCAACGCCAAGCCGGCGTTCTGCACCGCCGCCATCCGATACCAGCCCCGCGGCCGCGCCGTCCGGTACAGGTGGACGAGCGGCTGCGGTGCGGTGCTCGGATCATCGGTGAGCGTCACGAGTTGAGCGCCGCTGCCGATGGTGAGCTGGGCCTCGCCCGGGCCCAGGCCGGTGGCCAGCAGCGCGGCCGCGGTGTCGGCCGCGCCGAACACCACCGGGATGTCGGCGGGCAGTCCCAGCTCGGCGGCGGGCTCTGGTCGCAGGGCTCCGGCGACCGCGGCCGAGGCGCCCACCGGGGGCAGCAGCCGGGTCGGCAGGCCCATGGACTCGACGACGCGCTCCGACCAGGTGTCCGCCCCGACGTCCCACAACAGGGTCGCCGAGGCGTCGCTCGGCTCGGTGCCGACCGCGCCGGTGAGTCGCAGCCGCAGCCAGTCCTTGGGCAGCAGCAGCCGGTCGGCCGCCGCACAGTTCCCGGGTTCGTGCTCGGCCACCCAGCTCAGCAGCGGACCGGTCATGCCCGGCATGATCGGGTTGCCCAGCGTGCCGCGCAGCGCCGTCGGCAGCTCGCCCCACTCCTCGGTCTCTGGCAGGGCGCGCCGATCCGGCCAGAGCAGCGCGGGGCGCAGCGGCTCTCCCCGCCGATCGACCAGGACGAGCCCGTGCATCTGGCCGGTCACGCCCACCCCGGAGACCGCGATCGCGGACCGACCGCCGCACCGGGCCGCCGCCCGGCCGACGGCGTGCACGACGGCGATCCACCAGTCCTTCGGGTCCGCCTCCGCCCAGCCCGGCCGCGCGCTACGCGGGGGACAGTCCGCGGCGCCCTCGCCGAGGAGCTCACCCGACGCCGCCAGGAGCACGGCCTTGACCCCGCTCGTCCCCAGGTCGATCCCCAACAGCGCCTCGGTCCTCACCACGACAGCCTCTCATCCGCGGCACGGCAGGACACGGACGCCGATCCCGTGTCTCTCACACCGTCGAGCCGGACCGCCGACGCCCCGGAACCCGACCGCCGGTTCCGGCGGGCGAATGGGCGACGGGCGTCCGCCGCGACCGTGACGGCGGGTCTGCCGTAGCGAACCGTCCGCAAGCCGGCAGGCTCGACGACGCAGGCGCCGGGGCAGGACCGGCGAGCACGAGGCGGAGGGCGACCGGCGATGAACACGGGCAGCGTTGCCGACGAGACGACGGGCGGGACCGACACGGTCGCCGCCGGGACGCCCGCCGGCGCCCCCGCGACCGGCGCTCCCGCCCGAGCGGCGGCGTCCACGGTGGACCTGAACTGCGATCTCGGCGAGGGATTCGGGATCTGGACACTCGGCGACGACGACGCGCTGCTGGACATCGTCACCAGCGCGAACATCGCCTGCGGCTTCCACGCGGGCGACCCGAGCATCCTGCGTGGAGTGACCGAGCGGGCGGTCGCCGCAGGCGTGGTGATCGGGGCACAGGTCTCCTATCGCGACCTGGCGGGCTTCGGCCGCCGCTTCATCGACGTCGAACCGGCCGCGTTGGCCGACGACGTCGTCTACCAGCTCGGCGCGCTCGACGGCTTCGCCAGGATCGCGGGCGACCGCGTCCGCTACGTCAAGCCGCACGGCGCCTTGTACAACGCGATCGTCACCCACGCCGAGCAGGCCGCCGCCGTCGTCGCGGCGGTGCGGGACTACGACCCGACGCTGGCGGTGCTCGGGCTGCCCGGCTCGCGATGGCTCGCCCAGGCCGAGGAGGCCGGGCTGCCCACCGTGCACGAGGCGTTCGCCGATCGGGCCTACACCGCGCAGGGCACGCTGGTGTCGCGCCGCGAGCCGAACGCGGTGCTGCACGACGCCTCGGAGATCGCCGACCGGTGTGTCCGGATGGCGCGCGACGGACTGGTGCGGGCCACGACCGGCGAAGACGTCGAGGTCCGGCCGCACTCGTTGTGCGTCCACGGCGACACCCCGGGTGCGGTGGAGATCGCCCGGCTGGTCCGCGATCGACTCACGGCGGCGGGCATCGTGCCCGCGGCCTTCCGGTGACGGCCGTGCCCGAGCCCGTCGCGAACGGCGACCCGAGCGAGCCCGAGGCCGCCGCGGTCGCCTCGGCGGAATCGGCGGCCGCACCGGCCGCGCTCGACGCGGACGGACCGGCGAGGGCCCGCTCCGGGACGGCCCGGCCCGCGTCGTCGGGACCGACCATCCGCCGGATGGGACGCGGCGCGCTGCTCGTCGAGCTCGACGACCTGACCCAGGTGCAGGCGCTGCACCATGCGCTGACGGTGGATCGACCCGCGGCGGTCGAGGAGATCGTGCCCGCGGCGCGCACCGTGCTGATCCGCTTCGACGCCGATCGGCTCCCGGCCGCCCGACTCGTGGACGAGCTGAGATCGCGGGATCTCGCCCCCGTTCCGGACCGGGAGGGCACGCTCGTGGAGATCCCGGTCTCCTACTCGGGTCCGGATCTCGGCGAGGTGGCCGAGTTGACGGGACTGTCCGAGCAGGACGTCGTGCGCCGCCACAGCGGGCGCGAGTACCGGGTGGCGTTCTGCGGATTCGCTCCAGGCTTCGGCTATCTGGTCGGTGGCGATCCGCGTCTGCGCGTGCCGCGCCGCGAGACGCCGAGGGTGCGGGTCCCCGGCGGCGCGGTGGCGCTCGCCGACGAGTTCAGCGCCGTCTATCCCCGCGAGTCTCCCGGTGGCTGGCGGCTGCTGGGTCGCACCGAGCTGACGTTGTGGCGGCCCGACCGGCCGGACCCGGCCCTGTTGACGCCGGGAGACCGCGTCCGCTTCCGTGAGGTGCGCTGATGTCCGTCGACCCGCACGGTTCGGTGACGGTGCGCGCACCGGGCTCGCTGGCCACGGTGCAGGACCTGGGCAGGCCCGGCTACGCCGCGCTGGGGGTGACGCGATCGGGGGCGGCGGACCCGCCCGCGCTGCGACTCGCCAATCGGCTCGTGGGCAACCCCGAGTCGTGCGCCGCGATCGAGGCCACCTTCGGCGGTCTGCGAGTCGAGTTCGACACGCCCGTTCTGCTCGCGCTCGCCGGTGCCGAGGTGCCCGCCACCGTGAGCGGCCGGGCGATCGGCATGCACGCGCCGGTCTGGGCCGAGGCGGGCGACCGCCTGAGCCTGGGTCGTCCCGGCCGCGGCCTGCGCACCTATCTCGCGGTGCGCGGCGGCATCGCCGCGCCGCCGACGCTCGGCTCCCGATCCACCGACCTGCTCTCCGGTCTGGGCCCCGCGCCCCTGACCGAGGGCGTCCGACTGCCGTTGGGTCCTCGGCCCGACGGCTGGCCGGTGGTGGACCAGGCACCGGTCGCCCCGCTGCCCGAGATCCCCGTGCTGCGCCTGTGGCCCGGGCCTCGCGACGACTGGTTCGATCCCGCGGCGCTCCGGCTGCTGTGCACGAGCGACTACGAGGTCACGGAGCAGAGCAACCGGGTGGGGCTGCGACTGGCGGGTCCCCCGCTGCCCAGACTGGTGGCGCGGGAGCTGCCCTCCGAAGGCATGGTGCGGGGTGCGATCCAGGTTCCGCCGAGCGGCCTGCCCGTGCTGTTCCACGTCGACCACCCGGTCACGGGCGGCTACCCGGTGATCGCCGTGGTGGACGAGGACGATCTGCCGTCGGCCGCGCAGGTCCGGCCGGGTGGAGTGATCCGTTTCCGGCTCGCGACCGACCGCGACTGACCCGCCGCGCACGGCCCGATACGTGCGGCGGTGTCCTCGGGCCGATCGACGCGACGAACCAGGCTGTTCGCCGAACCAGGCCGTCGCCAGACCCGGCGGCGACCGGCCCGGCACGAGGAAACTCCGGCCCGGACCGCGATCAGCGCAGCCCGGCGGCGATGGTGTCGATCAGTCGCGCGGAATCGGCCTCCGAGAGTGCACTCCAGGACAGCAGATCGAACGTCGCCGCGTAGTGTTCGACGTCCTCGGCGTGCTCCACCACCTGCGCGACGCGATCGTTCTCCAGCCAGACCGCGGACCGACCGGGGACGTCGTCGAAGCCCAGCAGTGTGAAGGCCGATTCCATCGACGGATGAGCCCCGCTGTGGAAGGGCAGCACGCGGATCGAGATCTCCGGCTGCTGTCCGGCCACCAGCAGCCAGTCGAGCTGATCGCGCATCTCTCGAGCACCGCCGACCAGCCGTCGCAGGGCACCCTCGCCGACGACCGAGACGAGGCGGACGCCGTTGTCCGAGAGCGCCTCTCGCCGCAGCCTGCCCAGCCGGACCGCCTCGTCGAGCTCCTCCGCGGAGAGCCCCGGCAGCGCCGCCGCCCGGACCGCCCGCAGATATCCGTCGGTCTGGGCGAGCGGCGGCAGCAGCTCAGGATGCCAACTCCGCAGCTCCGTCGCGGTGCTCTCCATCTCGAGCTGGTAGGCCCCGACCTGGCTGACCGAGGGCTGCGCCCGCTCCCACCAGCCGGGCCGGTCGGCCTCCTCCGCCAGCTCGAGGTAGCGCCCTGCTTCGGCCGGATCGACGCCGTAGGCCGCCAACAGCACCCGCACGTCCACGGGGCGCACCCGCCGCACCCCGTTCTCGATGCGGCTGACCGTGGGCGTCGAGAGACTGGTCTGTCGAGCCGCCTCCAGCACCGTGATGCCTCGCGCCATGCGCAGCTCCCGCAGCGCGGCGCCGAGCTGCCGTCTTCTCAGACTGGGACCGGACATGGTGGACCTCCGCTCGGTGTCTCCCTTGCCCCCTACTCTGATCAACAGCAAGCCCGCCGCCAAGGAGGTTCACCCGACCGGGCATACCTCTGGTGATCCACGGAGGCGTCCGACGCCCAGGTGGTCCGACGCCCGAACGCCCCGACGACTCAGCCCAGACGCGCCGGGCTCAGCTCGCGCAGTCGGGGCAGGACCTGCTCCGCGTAAAGCTGGAGGAATCGGGGCTGGTCCTCGCCGGGGGCATGGAACACCAGGTGGTCGAAGCCGAGGTCCAGGTAGGTCTTGATCCGCTCGACGTGCTCCTCCGCATCGTCGGAGACGATCCACCGGCTCGCGGCCTGCTCGGCCGTCAGCTCGGCCGCCAGTCGCTCCATCTCGCGCGGGTCCTCGACCCCCACCTTCGACTCCGGCGGCAGCGCCAGCGCCGCCCAGTTGCGGGTGTCCTCCATCGCCCTGGCGCGGTCGAGGTCGAAGGACACCTTCACCTCGATCATCCGTTCCAGCTTCTCCGGATCGCGTCCGGCCTTGGCGGCGCCCTCCACCAGGCCGGGCAGGAGCGCGTCCCGGTACAGCTCGACGCCCTTGCCGCTGGTGCAGATCATTCCGTCGCCGGACCGCCCGGCGAAGCGGGCCATCCTGGGGCCGCCGGCGGCGATGAAGATCGGGATCTGCTCGTCGGGGCGGTCGTAGACCGTCGCGTTCTCCGTGCGGTAGTAGGTGCCCTCGTGGCTGACGTGATCGCGCTGCCACAACTCCCGGATCAGCCCGACCGACTCCCCCAGCCGCTCGAAGCGCTCCTTGTACGCGGGCCACTCCATCCCGGTGGCGGGCACCTCGTTCAGAGACTCGCCGGTGCCCACGCCCAGGATCACCCGACCGGGGAAGAGCACGCCCAGCGTCGCGGTCGCCTGCGCCACCATGGAGGGGTGATGCCGGAAGGTCGGGGTCAGCACGCTCGTGCCGATCTGCACTCTGGTGGTGCGTTCACCGAGGGCGCCGAGCCAGGCGAACGCATAGGGCGCGTGCCCGTCGGTGTGCTTCCACGGCTGGAAGTGATCGCTGATCATCACCGAGTCGAAGCCCGCCTCCTCGGCGAGCACCCCGAACTTCAGCAGCGTGCGCGGTTCGAACTGCTCCGCCGATGCCTTGTAGCCGATCTTGAGCATGTCGTCGCCTTTCTGTCGCCAAGGACGTCGCCCGCCGGTCCGCCCGGCCGAGTTGATCCACTGATCATCCCAAGTCGATTCGGCGAGTGAGGATTCCCGAGCCGACGCGGATCACCTTCTCGTCCGCGGCGCGGTGCGCGCCGCGGGCCGAGTCGGACCCGGCATCAGGGTTCGCGGGCCGAGTACTCCGCGCCGACACCACGGGGCCTGCGCCGCACCGCCCCACGGGGTCCGCACTCTCGAACGCCACATCGGGGACCCTCGGTTCACAGTGCCGGTCGAGCCCGCGGCAAGTCGTCCGACCGCGCAGGTGAAGCGCCCGATCGGGTGGAAAGCCGAAACGAACCGGCGTGGCGCGCGCCCGTGTCGGCCCGACGGCTCAGCTGATCGTGGGCAGATCGGGAGAGGCGACGTCGTACACCGCACCCTCCTGGGTGAGCAGGGCGGCCAGAACCCGCCCCTTGCGCTCGGAGTCCAGCGCCTCGCCCCAGCGGACCTCACGCCCCAGGCTCAGGGCCAGTCGGATGTCGTGGACCGAGTCCGCGCTCACCGAGCGCACCTCGGATCGGACCTCGTCGGGCAGCGAGTCCACGACTCGCACGGCCGCCAGCGTGGCCGGGTCCTCCGGGCCGGGGCTGCTCACCTTCAGCTCGGGCAGTCCCGCAGGCGGTTCGTCCACCGTCGCGTAGGCCAGGCCGGTCCGATCGGTGAGCCAGAGACCGTCGGAGTCGCGCAGCAGCACCACGGGCTCCCGCTCCACGACGTTCAGCACCGCCGTCGACGGCCACGAACGCCCCACCGTCACCTGAGCGACCCTGGGCAGCTCGGCGATCCTGCCGTGCACCGTCTCGGTGTCCAGCCGCAGCATGGGCGTGCCCAGCGTGACGCCCGCCGCGTCGAGGACGTCCTGCTCCGCGAGTTCCCGGACGCCGACGACCTCCACGGAGCGGACCGACAGCAGCGGGCTGTACCAGAGCACCGCCGTGATGGTCAGTGCCGCGAGGAGCAGGATCGCCAACCCCCGGGGACGCAGCAGGTCACGCAGCAGGGTGCGCGGGGTCCGCCGTGCTCGACGCTGCCGGTCGCGACGCGACCGAGCCCGTACCGAGCGGCCGCGGACGGAGCGGACCGGGCCGGTTCGTCGCCCGGCGCGTGCCTCCGTGTCGCCCGCGCCTCGAGTCCGGTGTGCGCTGCGGACGCCCGCGTCGGAACGACGTCGGGCCCGACCGGACCGCACGCCGCGTCCGGCGGGCGACGAACCGCGTTCCCCGGCACGCCGAACGCGCCGGGCTCCGCGAGCCGTGGCCGCCGCCACCTACCGCTCCCGTACCGAGGCAAGCCTGCCGAGGATCTCCGGACCGAGCATGGTGACGTCGCCCGCGCCCATGGTGATCACGACGTCGCCCGGATCCGCCAGCCGGGCGACGACCTCCGGCAGCTGCTCGAACGACGGCTCGAACCGCACCTGCTCGGCGGGCAGCGGCACCTGGGAGACGACGAGGCTGCCGGTGACACCGGGCTCCGGCTCCTCCCTGGCGCCGTAGACGTCCAGGACCACCACCTGGTCGGCCAGGGCGAGCGCCGTCCCGAACTCGGCGGCGAACGTCTTGGTCCGCGAGTACAGGTGCGGTTGGAAGACCACGATCAACCTGTGCTCTCCCGCCACGGGCCGGGCCGCTCGCAGCTGCGCCTCGACCTCCGTCGGGTGATGCGCGTAGTCGTCGTAGACCCGGACTCCTCCCGCCTCGCCCTTGAGCTCGAACCGGCGGCGCACGCCTCGGAAACCGGCCAGCCCAGCGAGCAGCTCGTCCCGGTTCGCGCCCAGCTCCAGACCGGCCAGCAGCGCGGCGACCGCGTTGCCCGCCATGTGCTCGCCGGGCACCGCGACCTTGATCTCCAGCCTCTCCGGTGCGCCCCCCGGCTCGCCGAGCAGGTCCACCGTGACATGGCCGAGCAGCTCGGCGGGCGCGTAGCCGACGATCCGGGCGTCGCCGGGTGCCTCGACGTCTCGGCCGTACCGCCGGACCCGGATGCCCTGTGCCTCGGCATACCCGGCCAGCGCCGCCGAGCCGGGATCGTCGACGCCGATGATCATCACACCGTCGGGCCGGACGCGGGAGACGAACGACTCGAACACCTCGGTGTAGGCCTCGGCCGTGCCGTGGTGATCCAGGTGGTCCGGCTCCACGTTGGTCACCACCGCGACGTCGGGGGTGAAGAACAGGAAGGAGCCGTCGCTCTCGTCGGCCTCGGCGACGAACACGTCACCCGTGCCGTGATGGGCGTTGGAGCCGGACTCGTTGAGGTCGCCGCCGATGGCGAACGACGGGTCGAGCCTGCACCGCTGGAGCGCCACCGTGAGCATCGAGGTGGTCGACGTCTTGCCGTGGGTGCCCGCGACGCACGCCACCCGGCTGCCGGTGGTCAGCTCCGCCAATGCCTCCGCCCGGCGCAGCACCGTGATGCCCCGTTCCCGCGCGGCGGCGAGCTCCGGATTGGTCGCGCGGATCGCGGTGGACACCACCACCGCCGTCGGCGGCTCGTCGAGCTGGTCGAGATGCGCCGCCTCGTGCCCGAGCGCCACCTGGGCGCCCTGGGCGCGCAGGGCGAGCACGGTCCGCGAGTCCTTGGCGTCGGACCCGCTGACCTCCGCTCCCCTGGCCAGCAGGATGCGGGCGATGCCGCTCATCCCGGCGCCGCCGATGCCGACCAGGTGCACCCGGCGCAGCACCGGCGGCAGCGCACCGTCGGTGTTCCGCAGTTCCATCGTTCCCCCCGTGTCGCCCCGGTCCTGTCGCTCAGGTGCGATCCGCTCAGCCTCGGTCATCCCCGCCATCGGCCCATCCTGCCCTGACACCCGTCTGATTCGCGTCTCGCCTCGCCAGAAGGCGCGATCACCGACCCGCCGCCCGCAGCACCATCGCGGCCAGGACGTCGGCGGCCTCCCGGTGCCCGCTGCCCGCCGTCGCGCCCGCCATCGCCGCCAGCCTGCCCTGATCGAGCACGAGCGGCAGCACGGTGTCGATCACGCGCTGCGCGGTCAGCTCGGCGTCGGGGATCAGCAGTCCGCCGCCGCCGTCGACCACCGGGACGGCGTTGAGCGCCTGCTCGCCGTTGCCGTGCGGCAGCGGGACGAACACGGCGGGCAGGCCCACGGCCGAGATCTCCGCGACCGTCATCGCGCCGGACCGGCAGAGCACCAGGTCGGCCGCGGCCAGCGCGAGGTCCATCCGCTCCAGGTAGGGCACCGCCACGTAGGGCGGGGTGCCGGGCACGGACTGCACCGCCACGGTGTTCTTCGGACCGTAGGCGTGCAGGACTCCGACGCCCGCCCTGGACAGGGCGCCCGCCGCGCCGGAGACGGCCGTGTTGAGCGTCCTGGCGCCCTGCGAGCCGCCGGAGACCAGCAGCGTCGGCGCGTCCGGGTGCAGGCCGAAGTGGGCGCGGGCCTGGGCACGCAGCGCTCGCCGATCCAGCGAGGTGATGGACTGCCGGAGCGGGATGCCGATCACCTTCGCGTCGGGCAGTCCGCTGTCGGGCACGGCGGCCGCGACCGAGGCGGCGAACCGGGCGCCGACCTTGTTCGCCAGTCCGGCACGGGCGTTGGCCTCGTGGACGACGATCGGCACTCGGCCGCGTGCGGCGAGGTAGGCGGGCAGCGACACGTAACCACCGAAGCCGACGACGACGTCGGCGCCGACCCTGGCGAGCACCGCACGGGTGTCACGCACCGCGGAACGCACCCGCAGCGGCAGCTTCAGCAGGTCGGGGCTGGGCTTCCTCGGCATCGGGACGGGCGGGATCAACTCCAGCGGGTATCCCCTGGCCGGGACGAGCCTGCTCTCCAGACCCCGTTCGGTGCCCAGGGCCACGATCCTGGCGTCGGGACGCATCCGGCGCACCGCGTCGGCCAGCGCCAGCGCGGGCTCGATGTGCCCTGCCGTGCCGCCGCCCGCGACGACGACACACAGCCCCCGGTCCGCGGGCCGGGCCGGGCCGCCCGAGGCGGCCGGGCCGCCCGCGGGAGTGAAGCGCACCGTCTCGTCCGCGCCGTGCTGATCGCTGCCGCCGGCAGGACCGGCTCCGGGTCCGACCATCGTCGAAGACCTCCTGATAAGTGGGATGCCGGGATCGACGCGACCCGGCGATCGGGGGTGGTCATGGCGCCCGCCTCGGACGACGTCGTCGGCCGGTCCGTGCGGAGGGCGCCCGACCGGCGCGGCCGCGCGCGGCCGCCTGTCCGGTCGTGCGAAGGGTGCCCGTCGGCCGTCCCGGCCGTCGGGGCTGGGTGGCGGGCCGCGCGGGCCTGCGGCGCGGCCGAGGCCGGTAGGCGTCGGGCAGCGGCAGGTGGAACCAGCGGCGCCGTCGGTTCACGCCCTGCGAACGCAGCGCGGCCACGGCCTCCGGCTCATGCCGGGCGAAGTTCGCGAGCATACCGAAGACGATCATCACGGCGATGAGACTCGTTCCGCCGGAGGACATCAGCGGGAGTTGGAGACCGGTGACCGGCAGCAGGCCGACCACGTAGCCGATGTTGACCGCGGCCTGGGCGACGAGCCAGGTGGTCAGGGTCGCGGCCACCAGCCGGTTCCACGGGTCGGTGTTGCGGGCGGCGATGCGCAGACCGACGTAGGCCAGCGTCGCGAACAGCCCGATGACCAGGGCGCAGCCGACCAGGCCGAGTTCTTCGCCGACGACGGCGAAGATGAAGTCGTTGTGCACGTTGGGCAGATAGCTGAACTTCGCGCTGCCCTGGCCGAGCCCCTTGCCGAGCATCCCGCCGTCCGCCAGCGCGAACAGTGCCTGGCGCGCGTGATAGCCGGTGTTGAGCGGGTCGCCCGCCGGATCGAAGAAGGACAGCATCCTGTCCAGCCGGTAGGGCGCCGACAGTGCGAGCACCAGCGCGCCGGTGACGCCCGCGAGCACGATCACGGCGAAGAGGCGCAGCGGAGCCCCGGCGAACCACAGCAGCGCCAGCATCACGATGCCGACGGTGATCGTGCTGCCGAGGTCCGGCTGCATCATGATCAGGGTGAAGATCAACAGCGCGACCGGGATCACCGGGACCAGCAGGTGCCGCCACTGGCTCAACAGCGCCCGCTTGACCACCAGGACGTGCGCGCCCCAGAGAGCGAAGGCGACCTTGGCGACCTCGACAGGCTGGAAGGACGGCAGCGGCCCCAGCCGGAACCAGCTGCGCGCTCCGCCAGCCTCGTGCCCGACGACCAGCACCAGGGCCAGCAGGAGCAGGCAGACCGCCAGCATCAGCGGGCTGAGTCTGCGGAACGTCTTGGGCGGGATGCGCAGCACCACGAGGAAGAGGACCAGGCCCACCCCGCAGTAGAGCAGCTGCCGGTAGAAGATCGCGTACGACGACCCGTACTGGTCCATCGAGTCCACCGCCGAGGCGGACAGCACCATCACCAGGCCGAACACGGTCAGCAGGCCGAACACGGCGAGCACGAGGTGGAACGACGTGAGCGGGCGGGCCAGCCACGCGGTCAGGACTCCGCGCAGCAGTGCGAAACCGCTGAGCCGATCGGACTTGGCCCCCGGTGTCGCCCTGGCGCGTGAGTTCTTCGTCGCCGCGTCTCGTGTCAGACCGAGCCACCCCGTTCGACAACGTCGTCGGAGCCGGTGTCGGCTCCGCTGCCCGGGCGGCCGGCGCCGGTGTCGTCGCCGCCGAGCCGCTCAGCCCCGATGCGGTCGGAGTCGGCGCGTTCGGTCCCGGCGGGGCGGGCGACGGGACGGGTGTCACGCTCAGGGGCGCCGCCATCGCCCTCGGCGGACTCCTCGGCCACGCCCTCGGCGGCCTGCCGATCCAGTACCGCCGCCGCGAAGGAATCACCCCGATGGGCGTAGTCGGTGAACATGTCCATCGACGCTGCGGCGGGAGCCAACAGCACGGTCTCACCCGGACGAGCTACCTGGCTCGCGATGTCCACCGCCTCCCGCATGGCCTTATCGTCACCCGTGGCGACCTCGTAGACCGGGACATCCGGTGCGTGTCGCGCCAGGGCGGCGGCGATGAGGGCCCGGTCGGCGCCGAAGAGGACGGCGGCGGCGAGCCGATCGCCGGTCTCGGCCACCAGGTCGTCGACCGAGGCGCCCTTGAGCAGCCCGCCCGCGAGCCAGACGACCCTGGCGTGTCCGCGCAGCGACGCGGCGGCGGCATGCGGATTCGTGGCCTTGGAGTCGTCGACGTACACGATCCCGTCGTGCTCGGCGACGACCACCGCTCGGTGCGCGCCCGGCCGGAAGTCCCGCAACCCCGCCTCGACCGACTCCGGCGCGACGCCGTAGGACCTGGTCAACGCGGCCGCCGCCAGGGCGTCGACGATTCCGGTCGGTCCGACTGGTCGGATCAGTTCGGCGTCGATCAGCGACACCGCGTCACCGTCCGGTCCGAAGACCCGGTCCACCAGCACGCCCGCCGAGACGCCGAACTGCCCCTCGGCGGGCTCGGCGGCCGTCACCCCGATCCGACGATCGGCGGGCGACGCAGCCAGCAGCGCGGCGGCGGGCTCGTCGTCGACGCCCGCGACGGCGACCGGCCCGAGCAGGGCCCGTGCCTTGGCCGCCCCGTAGGCCGCGGCGGAGCCGTGCCAGTCCAGATGGTCCTCGGCGACGTTGAGCACCAGCCCGGCGGCGGGCCGTACGGAGGACGACCAGTGAAGCTGGAAGCTCGACAGCTCCACCGCGAGCACCCGGTGGCCGGACAGGACGGCGTCGACGACGGGCAGCCCGACGTTGCCGCAGGCGACCGCGTCGAGGCCGGCGGCGAGCAGGATCGACTCCACCATGCTCACCGTCGTGGTCTTGCCGTTGGTCCCGGTGACGACCAGCCAGTCCGCGGGCCCGTCCGGCCGCGCCTGGTCGAGTCGCCAGGCCAGCTCCACCTCGCCGATCACCTCGACGCCCGCGTCGGCGGCGGCGACCAGCAGCGGTGCGGTGGGCCGCCATCCGGGGCTCGTGACCACGAGGTCGATTCCCGGGGGCACGACGTCGACGCCGACCAGCCCGGTGACCGCAGGCAGGTTCATCGATTCGATCCGGGCAGGCGAGCCGTCCACGACCGACACCGTCGCGCCCTGCGCGAGCAGTGCCCTGGCGGCCGAGACACCCGACACGCCGGCGCCCGCCACGAGCACCGAGAGCCCGGCGAAGGGTGAGCCGTCCACCGTCATCTCCTCCTGCTGATCACGTCATATCCCGTCTCGTTCCGCCGTGCCGAACCCCGCGGCGAGCTCACGGGAGCGCCGAGGCGTCGGTGCCCGGCCGTCCCGGCGGGCTCGGGCCGCGCCGCCCGAACCCGATACGCGCACCGAGCCGCGCCGCGGTGTGTCCTTCGCCGCGGGCGAGCCTCGCCGTGCCCGCCGTCACCGCTCATGCGGCGTTCTTCGTCCCTCGCCTTCGCGGAGCGAGGCGGCTGATCCCGGGCCTGTCGGCATGCCGTGTCCGCCGCCGTCCGCCGAGGGCCGCCTGCCCGTCGGCCGTCCGCTGCCGCGATTCTCCACGGTGGACGACCGACGGTGCCGCCGAGGTGAGCTACGGCGTCAGACCGGACGCGCCCGCCCAGTCGCTGTAGAAGATGCCCAGACCCAGCAGACAGGTGACACCGGACAGCAGCCAGAACCGGATGATGACCGTGGTCTCCGCCCAGCCGCCCAGTTCGAAGTGATGGTGGAACGGTGCCATGCGGAACATTCGTCTGCGTGTCGTCCGGAAGACGACGACCTGAAGGCTCACCGACAGCGCCTCGACCACGAACAGGCCGCCCAGGATCACCATGAGCAGCTCGGTCCGGCTGGTGATGGACAGGCCCGCGAGCAGACCGCCGAGGGCGAGCGAGCCGGTGTCGCCCATGAAGATCTTCGCGGGTGCCGCGTTCCACCAGAGGAAGCCGATACAGCCCGCCATCGCGGCGGCCGCGATGATCGCCAGGTCCAACGGGTCACGGACGTCGTAACAACCGGGAGTGGGCCGGATTCCGCAGTCGTAGCGGAACTGCCAGAAGGTGATCAGCACGTAGCTGGCCAGAACCATGGCCGCGCTGCCGCCCGCGAGCCCGTCCAGGCCGTCGGTCAGGTTCACCGCGTTCGACCAGGCCATGATCGCGATGTTGCAGAAGACCACGAAACCGACGACGCCGAACGAGACCACCGCGATGTCGCGCATGAACGACAGGTGCACGGAGGCAGGCGTGAGTCCCCGGTCGTTGGCGAATCGCAGGGCCAGGATGGCGAAGATCACGGCGGCCAGGAACTGCCCGACGAGCTTCGCCGTCTTGTTCAGGCCGAGGTTGCGCTGCTTGCGGATCTTGAGGAAGTCGTCGAGGAATCCGACGATGCCCAGCACCGTGGTGAGCATCAGGACCAGCAGTCCGGAGGCCGTGGGCCCGTCGCCGACGGTCAGGTGCGTGGCGAGGTAACCCGCCCAGATCGCCAGCAGGATCGCCACGCCGCCCATGGTCGGCGTGCCGCGCTTGCCCTGGTGGCTCTGCGGTCCCTCCTCCCGAATCTCCTGGCCGAAGCCCTGCCGAGAGAACACTCGGATCAGGTATGGGGTGAGCAGGATCGATACCGCAAGCGCGACCATGGCCGCGATGAGGATCGGTCTCACGAAGTGCCTCCGTTCGATGCCCGTGACTCGTCGAGGATCGCGTCGGCCACTCGCCAGAGTTCGGCGACCTTCGACGCCTTGACCAGCACGACGTCACCGGGCTGCAGCTGATCGCCCAACAGATCGACGGCGCCTGCCACGTCAGGCACCAGTACCGCTTCGTTCCCCCAAGAGCCTTCCAGGACCGCGCCCTGATACATCGGGCGGGCCTGCTCCCCCACGACCACCAGCCTGCTGATGTTCAACCGGACCGCCAGCCTGCCGATCTCGTCGTGTGCGGCGACGCCGTCGGGCCCCAGCTCGCCCATCACCCCGAGCACCGCCCAGCTTCGGCGCGGCTCCCCCTCGGTGTCCCGTGCCATCGACGCGAGGGTCCGCAGCGCGGCCCGCACCGATTCGGGATTGGCGTTGTACGAGTCGTTGACCACCACGACGCCGTCGGACCGCTCGGTGACCTCCATCCGTCGCGCCGATCGCCGCCGGGCGGTGGACAGCCGCTCGGCGACCTCCGCGACGGACGCCCCCAGTTCCAGGGCGATCGCGGCGGCGGCGAGCGCGTTGTCCACCTGGTGGGCGCCGTGCAGCTCCATGCTGACCGGCGCCTCGCCCTGCGGAGTGACGAGCCGGAAGCTCGGCCGCGCCGTCTGATCGAGGGTCACGTCGACCGCTCGCACGTCGGCGTCCTTGCCGTGTCCGAAGAAGATGATCTTGGCAGAGGTGCGCTCCGCCATCGCGGCCACCCTCGGGTCGTCTCTGTTGAGGATCGCCACGCCGCCGTCGGCCTCGGCGGGGAGCGCCGCGGGCAGCTCACCCTTGGTGCGGGCCACCGCCTCCTGCGAGCCGAACTCCCCGAGATGCGCGGTGCCGACGTTGAGGACGGCGCCGATGCGCGGCGGGGCGATCGAGCACAGCTCGGCGATGTGGCCGGGGCCGCGCGCCGACAGCTCCAACGCCAGATGCCGGGTGTGCTCGTCGGCCCGCAGCACGGTCCAGGGATGCCCCAACTCGTTGTTGAAGGAGCCGGGCGGCGCCACGGTCTCGCCCATCGGCTCCAACAGCTGTGCGATCAGATCCTTCGTCGAGGTCTTCCCGGACGAGCCCGTGACCCCGACGACGGTCAACCCGGCCCGGCTCAGTCGGGACGCCACCTCACGCGCCACGGCGGCCAGCGCGGCCAGCACCGACGCCCCGGCACCGCTCGCGTCACCCAGCAGGGCCACCGGAGTGCCCGGTCGATCCGACTCCGTGACGGGCGGGACGATCACCGCCGGGGCGTCCACCGCACGGGCCGCCAGAACGCCTGCGGCGCCTGCCGCGACGGCCTGAGCGGCGAAGTCGTGTCCGTCGACCCGCTCGCCGGGCAGCGCGACGAACAGGCCGCCCTCGGTCAGCTTCCGTGTGTCGAACTCCACCGTCGAGGTGATCGTCTCCGACCCGTCGGCCCGGTGCAGCCTGCCGCCGACGACCTCGGCGATCTCGCCCAGCGTGAGTCTGATCAACGGTTCTCCTCGGTCTCACGGGCCCGGACGGCCTCGGCGAGCACATCGCGATCGGAGAAGGGCAGCACGATCTCGCCCACGTGCTGCCCGGTCTCATGCCCCTTGCCCGCGACCACCAGGATGTCGCCGGGCCTGGCCCTGGCCACCGCCTCGGTGATCGCCGCACGACGATCGCCGATCTCGACGATCTCGCCGCGCTGGGCCCTCGGGACGGCCAGGGCGCCCGTCAGCATCGCCGAGCGGATCGAGGTCGGGTCCTCGCCCCGCGGATTGTCGTCCGTGACGACGAGGAGATCGGCGCGACGGGCGGCCTCCTCACCCATCGCAGGCCGCTTGCCCGTATCGCGTTCACCGCCGCAGCCCAGTACCACCAGCACGCGGCCCTCGGTCTGGGCGCGCGCGGCGTCCAGCACGGCGGCCACGGCGCCGGGCTTGTGCGAGTAGTCGACCATCGCGACGAACGGCTGGCCCTCCACGACCCGTTCCATCCGACCCGGCACGTCCACGGCGGACAGGCCTGCGGCGATGGCGTCGGCCGGGATGCCGTCGGCGTGCAGACACGCGGCGGCCAGCAGCGCGTTGGCGATGTTGAACGGTCCGGGCAGCCGAATCCGGAGGTCGAGGCGCACGCCGTCCGGGCCGAGCGCGACGAAGGTCTGCTCCCCGGTGGGCAGAGCGCGCGCGTCACGGACGGACCAGGATGCCTCGGCGTCCGCTCCGGTGGCGACGGTGATCGTGTCCGGGGTGACCAGCCGGGCGCCCCAGCCACCGTCGACGCAGACCACCTCGTGCCTGGCGCGGCCGTCGAACAGCCGAGCCTTGGCCGCGAAGTAGTCCTCGAGATCACGGTGGAAGTCCAGGTGATCCTGAGAGAGGTTCGTGAACCCGCCGACGGCGAACTCGGTGCCGCCCACCCGCCCCAGCGACAGCGCGTGGCTGGAGACCTCCATCGAGACGTGTCCGACACCGCGCTCGACCATCAGCGCGAACAGCGCTTGGAGGTCCGGCGCCTCGGGAGTGGTGAAGGCGCTGTTCAGACGCTCGCCCGCCACCCGAGTCTCGACGGTGCCCACCAGTCCGGTCGACACGCCCGCCGCCCGCAGACCGCCGTCGATCAGATAGCAGGTGGTGGTCTTCCCGGAGGTCCCGGTGATGCCGAGCACGCGCAGCAGCTTCGAGGGATCGCCGTAGACCCGCGCGGCCGCCGGCCCGATCGCGGCCCGAGGGTCGGGGTGCACCAGGGTCGGCAGGGCGACGCCCGCCGCGACGGCGCGTCTGCTGCCCTCCTCGTCGGTGAGCAGGGCGACGGCACCCGCCGCCGCCGCCTGATCGGCGAAGTCCGCGCCGTGCGCACGGGCACCCGGCAGGGCGGCGAACAGATCACCGGGGCGGACGTCCTGAGCACGAAGAGTGGCACCGGTGACCACTCGCGCGTCCGGCGTCAGACTGGTCTTCTCGACCTGAAGTCCGGCAGCCACGACGCTCGCGAGTTCTGCCACCGAACTGGGCGTCACGTGGGCCGGTCTCGGCGCCTTCATGACGGCTTTCGGGGAGGCGAGGGCTGACACGCGCGAAAGGCTACCGACGCGGCTCGCGACACCTGACACATGGGACCGTCCCAGCAGTCGATTCCGATGGCGTAACAGGCGAGGATCCGCCCTGGTCTCGAACACCCCCGGTGGCGGGCCGCCGGAGAGTCCACACGCGATCGGAGTTCCCCGTCGAGCCGAGGTCCACACCCGGTCATCCGGACCGAGCGCAGGTCGCCCGAGAAGATCGAGTCTCCCGGCGGCCCGGCGGCCTCAGCGCTCGGTCAGGGTCACGATCGGGCTCGGCTCCGGCGACAGCGGAATCTCATGACGCTGCGTCAGGTAGGAGGCCACCTCGCGGAAGAGGGGCGCCGCCGACGTGCCGGGCTCCGGTGCGTCCAACATCACTGCGATCACGAATCTCGGATCGTCGGCGGGGAGGATGCCCGCGAAGGTGATCCACTCGTCGACGCTGCTGTAGGCACCGGTCTCTGGGTCCGGCTGCTGGGCCGTGCCCGTCTTGCCCGCGATCTGGTATCCGGGCAGCGCGGCGCCCGTCCCGGTGCCCCGCTGGCCGGGCTCGTCCTGCACGACCGCGCGCAGCATGTCCCGCACGGTCGACGCCGTCTCCGGGCTGACGACCTTCACCCCGTCCGGCGTGGGCTCCTCGGTACGGACGCCGTCCTGGTCTATCCGCGCGTCGATGATCCTCGGCGGGATGCGCACGCCGTCGTTGGCCAACGCCTGGTACATGCCCGCCATCTGCAACGCCGTCATGCTCAGGCCCTGCCCGATGGGCAGGTTGCCGAACGTGCTGCCGGACCAGTTCTCCCTGGCCGGGACCTGACCCGCGCTCTCGCCGGGGAGGCCGACGTCGGTGCGGCGCCCCACCCCGAACCGGCCGAGCATCTCCATGAACCGGTCCTCGCCGACCTCGTCGGAGATCATCAGGGTGCCCACGTTGGAGGAACGGGCCAGTACACCCGTCGCGGTCATCGCCTCGACCCCGTGCGGCCAGGAGTCGCGGATCACCCGGTCGGCGACCTGGATCGAGCCTGGGACCTGCAACACGTCGTCGGGTGCCAGCAGCCCGTCCTCGACGGCGGCGGCGACCGCGACGATCTTGTTCACCGAGCCGGGCTCGAAGGGATGCGAGACGGCGGGGTTGGCGAGCTGCTCAGGGGTCACCCCCGCGGTGTTGTTCGGATCGAAGGTCTTGTCGTTGACCATGGCGTGGACCTCGGCGGTCCTCGCGTCGAGCACGACCAGGCTGCCGCCCTCGGCCCCCGTCTCCTCCACGTGGCGGGTGAGCTGGTCCTGCACCACGAACTGCAGATCGGAGTCGAGGGTGAGCATCAGATCGGAACCCGGCACGGCGGGCTCGACGACGTGCGACGAACCGGGGATGACGACCCGTGACCCCTCCGCGGTGTCCGCGACGAGCAGTCCGTCCTCGCCCGCCAGCAGATCGTTGCGGGAGTTCTCCAGGCCGTGGATGCCGCGGACCAGCTTCTCGTCCGGCCGCCAGTTCGCGAAGCCGAGGATGTTCGAGGCGAGCGAGCCAGCGGGATAGCTCCGGCGGGCGCGGTACTCGCTGCCGATCTCGGGGTACGTCTGCCGAATCAGTTCGGCCTGGCTCGGCTGGACGCCGTCGACGAGATAGACGAAGGTCCGATCGCTGAGGAGGTCGTCGAGAAGCTCCTGCTCGTCGACGGCGTCGCCGAGCACCTCGACGAGATAGGCCGCCATCTCCCGCTTGTAGGCGGCCGGGTCCTCCCCCTCCTCGCGCTGCACCCGCTCGATGACGCTGGGCTGCGCGAAGAGCTGTCTGGTCTCGATGCTGATCGCCAGCGGACTGCCGTTGCGGTCCAGGATGGCGCCGCGCTCGGCGTTGACGACGGTGTCGTTGCGCCGCTGCCGCTCGGAGCCCTCGGAGATCGTGCCCGCCTGAACGACCTGCACCTCGACGAGCTTCACCGAGGTCATCAGCAGACACAGCACCAGGAAGAGCCTGCCGACGCGCAGCCGTCGATGATTGTTCTGCACGTCCGATCGGACCCGGTTTCGCGCCCGGACCTGGACCTGGCGGCGCATCCCCCTGCTCCTGGCCTCCGGCATCAGGGGGCCTCGGAGTCGTCGGCGGCCGCCTCGTCGTCGGCGGTGCCGGAATCCCCGGTGCCGGAGTGCTCAGCGCCGGGATCCTCGGCGGAGTCGGCCTCCTCGCCCACCGGCGGCACCAGGCCCGCCTGCCGCTCGGGGTCGCCGCCGCCCGATTCCGGCGCCGCGCCCGAGGCCGGGTCCGGATCGTCGGTGTCGGCCTCGGCGGGCCACGGCTCACCGACCAGTTCGACCGACCCGTCCGGCGACACCAGCAGTCGTGCCGGGTCCGCCACGGGGACCATGCCCAGTTCGGCCGCCTTCTCCGCCAGTGTTCCCGGCGCCTCCAGCTCCGCCACCTGCTGCCGCAGCAGCTCGGTGTCCTCGGTCAACGCGGCGACCTCGGCATGCAGGTCGCTGAGCTCGTAGGAATCCGAGGCCGCCGAGGTGGAGAGCCAGAGCGTGCCGATCAGACCCGCGCTGAGCAACGCCATCACCAGCAGCACGAACGGCGCCCTCGGCGCGGAGCCGGGGCGTCTCCGAGGCAGCACGGCCGAGAGGCGTCGACGACGTCCCCGGCGGGCCGTCTGGATGCTGGTCGCCGTCCTGCTGCGACCGGCGCGGCCGGGGGTCCGCATTCCCGTGGTCATCCCGACGCCTCCTTGATCCGCTCGGCGGCACGCAGCCGCACGGAGGCGGCCCTCGGGTTGACCGCCACCTCCTCCTCGCTCGCCTGTTCTCCTCGCCGTACCAGCAGCCGCAGCTCCGGCCCGTGTCCGGGAAGTTCGACGGGCAGCCCTTCCGGGCTGGTGGACCGCGCGCGACCGACCAGCGCCTGTTTGACGATGCGGTCCTCCAGCGAGTGGTACGAGAGCACCACCACCCGCCCGCCCAGCCGCAGCGCGTCGACCGCGGCGGGGATCGCCCGGCCCAGCACGTCGAGTTCGGTGTTCACCTCGATGCGCAACGCCTGGAAGGTCCGCTTCGCGGGATGGCCGCCGGTACGCCGTGTCGCGGCGGGCACCGAGTCGTAGATCAGCTCCACGAGCCTGCCGCTGGTGACGAACGGCTCCTTGGCACGTTCGCGGACGACGGCGGCGGCGATCCGAGAGGCGAACCGCTCCTCGCCGTAGACGCGCAGCACTCTGGTCAGTTCGCGAGCGGGGTACTCGTTGAGCACGTCGGCGGCGGTCGGCCCGCTCTCCGGGTTCATCCGCATGTCCAGCGGGGAGTCCTGGGCGTAGGCGAAGCCGCGTCCCGCCTCGTCGAGCTGCATCGAGGAGACGCCCAGGTCGAACAGGACTCCGTCGACACGCGAGATGCCCAGTCCGGCCAACGCCTCCGGCAGCTCGTCGTAGACGGCAGGCACGAGTCTCGCCCGATCACCGAAGCCGGCCAGCCGCTCGCCCGCCAGCCGCAGCGCGTGCGGATCGCGGTCGATGCCGACGACGGTGAGCTTCGGACAGGCGGTCAGGAATGCCTCGGTGTGCCCGCCGAGTCCCAGCGTGGCGTCGACGAGCACCGGCCGATCGCCGGTCAGCGCGGGTCTGAGCAGTTCCCACGTCCGGTCCAGCAGGACCGGCACGTGTCGGGCCCGGCCGTTCGCCCTCGACGGCGTGTTCTTCTCTGTCATGGTGGCCCCCTCCCACGGTGGTGCGACTGCGAACTGTGCTGAATTGTCGCGTGATCACCAGGGCGGATACCGTCAGGTCCCCGCCCGCCCGTCTGCCCTGACACCGGGGAAGGTGTGCCAGGACCGTGGACCGAGCGGACCGAGGCCTCACAGCATCCGAACCGCGCTCACCGCCTTCTCGGCGGGGAACGCCCGCGCCACGGGGCTCCGCCGACTCAGAAGACGCCGGGCAGCACCTCCTCACGAGCCTGTGCGTAGCCGTCCTCGTGATCCTCCAGGTAACGCTCCCACGCCGAGGCGTCCCAGATCTCCAGCCTGCTGATCGCGCCGATGACAACGCAGTCCTTGGTGAGACCCGCGTAGCGCCGCAGGTCCGAGGTGATCGAGATCCGGCCCTGCCCGTCGGGCCGCTGCTCGTCGGTGCCCGCGAACAGGTACCGCTGATACGCCCGCACCGACTCGTTGGTGAACGGTGCCTGCGCGACCTTGTGGGCCATCTCCTCGAACACCGCGCGGGGGAAGACGAAGAGGCAGTGATCCTGTCCCTTGGTGATCATCAACCCCCCTGCCAGCGCGTCGCGAAATCGGGCAGGAAGCGTCAGCCTGCCTTTGTCGTCGAGTCGAGGAGTGTGCGTGCCGAGGAACATCGCGCGTCACCTCCCCCACCGATCCGACGGGATCGGCGACGGGGCCCCCGTCTGCCCCACCGGCGGCCACATTACCCCACCGCGCACCACAGTCAACGCGAAACGAGCAGGCCAGGGCGCCGCCGCGCGGACGTTTCGACTGTTGAGAGACGTGCGCTCCGAGGTGGGGCGCGGTGGGGCCTGCGGAGCCCCCCGGCGAAAGCGCGCCCGGGAACCACCCGATCGCGCGAGAAGCAGGCCGCATCATCCGGGCCCGATCGGAGTATCCGCCGGGGCCCGCCCGGCGGAGGAGGTCGCGCGGTGGGCGGTGGTGGGGAACGCGGCCGCCGGACCCTCGAAGCGAGGCGACGGCACACCGCGGCAGGTGGCGAAGGACCTTCAGCCGGCATGGGCCGCCGCACCGAGGTTTGACAGACTGAGTGGGACGCTGCTCGCCGCTCGGTGCGCGACCGACAGCCTGACGTCGGCACACACCGTCGACCGACGTGACGCACTCCGGTCATCGCCCCTCCGTGCCTCGCCAACCCCAGAGGTCCACCGGCCGCGGCGGCACCGAACAGCACAGGAGGTCGTGTGACGTCGAGTATTCACCCCACCGCGCCGCCGTCGGCGCCACATGGCGGGCAGCCCGAGACTCGATCGGCGCCTGGCCTCAACGAGGTGCAGCACGTCGCGGGAGCCATCGCGGCCAATGTGGAGCGAGTGCTGGTCGGCAAGTCGGACGTGGTGCGCACGGCGATGGTGACCCTCCTCGCCGAGGGGCACCTGCTCGTCGAGGACGTGCCCGGGGTGGGCAAGACCTCTCTCGCCAAGGCGTTGGGCAAGTCGATCGACTGCACGGTCAGCCGCATCCAGTTCACCCCCGATCTCCTGCCGAGCGACATCACCGGCGTCTCCATCTACAACCGGCAGAACTCCGAGTTCGAGTTCCGGCCCGGGCCGGTCTTCGCCAACATCGTCGTGGGCGACGAGATCAACCGTGCCTCGCCCAAGACCCAGTCGGCACTGCTGGAGTGCATGGCCGAGCATCAGGTGACCGTGGACGGCACGACCTATCCGCTCGGCGAGCCGTTCATGGTGGTCGCCACGCAGAATCCGGTCGAGATGGAGGGCACCTACGCCCTTCCCGAGGCACAACGGGACCGGTTCACCGCTCGGGTCTCCATCGGCTACCCCGATCCGCAGGCCGAGCTGGCGATGGTCGACGAGCACTCCGGGCACGATCCGATGGCCGACCTGCGACCGGTCTCCACCGCCGCCCACGTCCTCGAACTCGTCAAGGCGGTGCGCGGCGTCCACCTGGCCGCCGAGGTCAAGCGCTACGCGGTGGAGTTGGTGGCCGCCAGCAGGCGGCTGCCCGAGCTGCGGCTGGGCGCCTCGCCCAGGGCCACGCTGCACCTGGTGAAGGCGGCCAGGGCACAGGCCGCCCTGCTGGGCCGCGACTTCGTCGTTCCCGACGACGTGCAGGCGGTGGCCGTTCCGGTCCTCGCTCACCGGCTGGTGCTCACCGCCGAGGCCCACGCCTCGCGACGGACGGCGGTCGAACTCGTGCGCGCCCTGCTGCACCGTGTTCCCGTTCCACAGGGCGGCGCGGCGCCCGCGCCGCCGGCCGGACCGCCCGGCGGATGGCCCACGCCAGGACAGCCGGGCTGACCGCGTCGGGACGCTCCGGCGACGATCACCGATGTCACGATGTCGAGTTCGAGGCGGACGATGCGCAGGGCACTGTCAGGACTGACCACCCGAGGGCGCTGCCTGCTGGCGGCGGGCATCGCGGCCGCGCTGTGCGCTCTGGTGCTCAACGAACGCGACCTCGCGAGGGTGGCCTTGTTCACCATCGCGCTGCCGTTGATCGCGGCCGGGGTCGCGAGCCGGTCGAGCACGAGTGTGGCGGTGGAACGACTCGTCGTCCCCACCCGGGTGCAGGCAGGCCACTCCGCCGAGGTGCGGCTGCGGCTCTGGGGTCGGGGCAGGCTGCGCGGCGGGTCGCTACTGCTGGAGGACTCCGTTCCCTATGCGGTCGGCGAACGTCCGCGCTTCCTCACCCCACGGCCGCGCCAGCGCAGGCCGTTGCTGCTGAGCTATCGGGTCCGGCCGTCGACTCGAGGCTTTCACCGAGTCGGCCCGCTGCTGCTGAAGGTCACCGACAGCTTCGGCCTCGCCGAGTACGACCGGGAGACCGCGGGGACGTCCACACTGATCGTGGTCCCGACGGTGCAGCCGCTGCACGGCGTGCCGGGCGGCTCCGGGCTGGGCGCGGGCGAGGACGGCTCGATCCGACTGCGCTCGGGCCAGGGCGAGGACGACGCCATCGTCCGCCCGTATCGCCAGGGCGACGATCTGCGCAAGGTGCACTGGAAGTCGACGGCACGCCGGGACGAGCTGATGGTGCGCGTCGAGGACCGTCCATGGCGGGGTGGGACCACCGTGCTGCTGGACACGAGGTCGGCGGCGCACCGGGGAGCCGGCCCGACGTCGAGCCTGGAATGGGCCGTCTCGTTCGCGGCCAGCGTCTGCGCGCACCTGCACCGCTTCGGTCACCAGGTGCGGCTGTGCACCGACGACGGCCAGGTGCTGGCGGGCGGAACCGGCGACGGCGGCCATGGCGACGACGCGGTGCTCGACGCGCTCGCGATGGTGGCTCCGTCCCATCGACGTGACCTCCGGTGGACCAGTGATCCGGGAGCGGGACAGGAGACCTTCGCCGTGCTCGGCGCGGTCACGCCCGGCGCCGCTGCGGAGCTGGCCCGACATCGACCGCGTGGACTGCGCAGCGCGGCGGTGCTGCTCGACGTGCGCGCGTGGGCCGGTTCGGATCAGCCTGCCGCCCCCGATCCCGCCCCGGCCGCGGCTCTGCTGCGCGCGGCGGGCTGGTCGGTGGTCGTCGCGCGACCCGACCAGCTGATGAGCGCGATCTGGGCCGAACTGTGTCACGCGGATCTGCGACGGGGTGCCGCCGTCATCGCGGGCGATCACGGGAGGAACGCATGAGCGTGTCGTGGACGACACGGGAGCAGGACTCCGTGACGGCGGCCGTCGCAGGCGGCGCGGTGCTCTGCGCCGCCACGGCCATCGCGGGGGTGGTGGCGCCGATCAGCTGGCTGCTGTTCGCCGTCGTGGCCGTCGTGGCGATCGTCAGCACGGGCATCCTGCTGCGGACGCTCCAAGTCCCCGCGCCGCTGGTGGCGGCGCTCCAGTTCATCGTGCTGGTCTTCCTGATCACAGCCGTCTTCAGCAGGCGAGGCGTCCTGATGATCCTGCCCGGGCCGGAGGCGGTGGAGGATCTCCAGACGCTGCTCTTCCAGGCCGCGGGCGAGGTGCGGGTCGGCATCCCGCCGATCGAGACCACGGCGGCGATCACCGCGGTGCTGGTGGCCGCGCTCGGGCTGGTGGCGATCCTGGTGGACCTACTCGCGGTCTCGGCCAAGGCGCCCGCCGCGGCGGGTCTCGTCCTGCTCACCGTGTTCGCGGTGCCCGCGTCGTTGGCACCGGAGCTGCTGCCGTGGTGGACGTTCGTCCTCGGCGCCGTCGGCTTCGCCACGCTGCTCGCGGTGGACGGGAGACTCAAGGCGCTGGGGTGGCGACGAGCGGGCGGCGCGGGCTCCGGACGCACCGAGCCGGGTCGCTCCCCCATGGTGGCGATCACGGCCGCGGCCGCCGCGCTGGCGTTGGGCGCCGGATCGACGCTGACCTTCATCGGCACCGACGGCCGGATTCCCGGTACCGGCGGCGTCACCCAGGGCATCGGGTTCCAGCCTTTCACCTCGCTGCGGGGCCAGCTGAACCAGAACGACGTGGAACTGTTCCGGGTTCGAGGCCTGGAACAGCCTCGATATCTCCGGCTGTTCACCCTCGATCAGTACGTCGCGGGGGAAGGCTGGGAGATGGGGCCGCTCCAGGACGGCGGTCCCGCCGAGGGCGCCCTGCCGCTGCCGGTCGGCACGCCGGTCCCGTCGGAGGTCGTCAGCGTGGAGATCGAGCCGACGAACTTCGAGGACCCGTGGCTGCCCGTCTACGGGATGCCGACCGCCCTGCGCGGCGTGGACGAGAGCTGGCGGTACGACGAGCGCAGCGGCACCGTCTACGGCGATCGGCAGATCGCCGAGCCGTACTCCGTGGAGACCTCGCTCAGCACACCCGACTTCGCCGAGCTCCAGGCCGCGCCCGCTCCCGTCGACGTCGACCCGCGGTATCTCGACACCGAGGGCATCCCGGCCGAGGTGATCGACCTGGCCGCGGAGATCACCGCGGACGCGCCGACGGCCGCCGACCGGGCCAAGGCCCTCAACGACTTCTTCACCGATCCCGAGAACGGCTTCACCTACAGCCTGGAGACCGAGCAGGGCAGCCATTCCGACGCGCTGAGCGACTTCGTGCTGGAGTCCCGGACCGGGTACTGCGAGCAGTTCTCCTCGGCGATGGCCGCCCTCCTTCGGACCGTCGGCGTACCCTCCCGGGTGGCGCTCGGCTTCACCGGCGGCTACAACGCGGGCGAGTACCGGGTCATCGGAACCCGCGAGGCGCATGCCTGGGTGGAGGCCTACTTCCAGGGCGTCGGGTGGGTGACCTTCGAGCCGACGCCGTCGGACGGCCGCATGATCACCCCGAGCTACCTGAACGAGGACCTGAGCGAAGAACGACCGGACTCGCCGACGCCCACCGAGGACACGGCGCCGACGGACCCGGACACGACGACCACGTCCGCTTCGGACGACTCCGCCACGACCGATTCGAGTCTGGGCACCGGCAGCACTCCGCGGAAGGGCGCCCCGCCTGCCGCGCTGTGGATCTGGAGCGCGGTGATGCTGTCGGCGGCGACCGCCGCGGCGGTGCTGCTGTGGCGCCGTGGACGAGCCGCCGCGCCGGGCGGGGCCGGGCGCGCCGGTCCACCCGACGCCGACGGCAGGGCCGCCCTGCGGGCGATCCAGCTCGCCTGCGGCCTCGCCGTGGTGCTGCCGTGGCTGTGGTGGCTGGCGCTCCCCGTCGGGACGGCCGAGTGGTGGTGGGTGCCGCTGGCGCCGCTGGCGGCGCTCTGCGGACTCTCGGGCCCCGCCTTCGTACGTTCTCGACAGCGGACGGCCCGGTTTCGCGTGATCTCCGCCCTGGGCCCCGGTGCTGCGAGCGCCGCCTGGCGAGAGCTGCTCGCCGAGGCAGGCGATCGGGGCGCCGACGTCGGCCCCAGCGAGACGGCGCGCACCACGGCGAGCAGGCTGATTCGGCAGTTCTCCCTTGATCCGCAGGGCGCGCAGGCGATCGGCGCCCTGGTCTCCGAGGTCGAACGCGCCTGGTACGGGCGGGCGACCGCAGTCGATCCCGCGCTGCCCGCGGCCATGCACACCGTCACGCGGAGTCTGCGGCAGAGTTCGCCGATGTCGTGGACGGCTCGGCTGCTGCCGCGCTCGGTGCTGCGGCCGCGAGGCCGGACCGGGCAGGCCTGACGCGGCCGCGACGGGCCGCCCGGTCGGGATCGCCCGCCGCGCCGCCGGGCGGGGTCTCCTCGCGCGAAGCGCGCAAGGCTCGCGGTGGTCGCCGAGGTCCGGTGTGCGCGCCCATGCCTGCCTACGCCCTTTCGCGGTGTGCCCCGGCGCGCGGGATCTCGGACGCGCGTCGGGCGGCCCGTCGGGCACGGACCTCATCAGGATCACGGACCGCCGCGCCCGCGGCTCCGCCGCGGCGGACACGGCGCGCTGCCCGGCCGCAGGTTCCCGACGGATGCGACGTCGGCCGATCCCGGCCTTTCGACGCCCCAGAGCCGCCCGGACTCACGCGGTCGCCGGTTCGACCCGCCCTCGGACTCTGTACATCCACCCGATCGGGTGTTATCCCGTCCGTAGGCGGCGAGCCGCCGGGAACACGGCCGTCGCGGCCGCTCGGGCTCGGCGAGGCCGTCGGCGGACGACGACGCCCCACCGGTCATGCGGACCGCGGAGACATGACGGGATCACAGCGCGTGGGACGGGATCTCATGCAGGAGACCGCCCCCTCGATCGGCTCGGCGGCCGGTGCCGACGAACGCCCTGACCGCGATGGAGAGTCGAGGCGAGCCGTCGAACGGCTGTGCCGCCCGGCCCCGCATGCGGCGGGATCGGCCGGGCGCGGCCTCGGTCAGGTCGAGCCGCCTGCCCGGTGGGGACGAGAACGTCCGCGTGCCGTGATCCAACGACGTCGACGGTGTGTCCGCTCGCGAACGGCGTCCGCGAACACCGTTCCGGTCGCCGCCCTCACCGGGAGGGACGGCGACCGGAACACGTGATCAGCGATCACCGTCCATGCGCCTGCGGAATCGCTCCTCCATGCGCTGCTGGAAGGAGCTCCTCGGACGGCGCGACGGCGGTGCCGCACTCTCTTCCGCGGCCTCGCCCTGAGCCTCCTCGCCCTCCGCCGGTGTTGAGCGGAGAGCCATCAGCATCAGGGCGACACCACCGAACATGAGCAGGAAGCCGAGGACACTGATGATCGGGATGTCCGCCACACGTACCGGCAGGACCACCCCCAGCACCAGCATGACGAGACCGACCACCAGCAACGTGATGCCTTGCAGGCGGCGACGCCTGGCAGGCTTGCGTAGTCGTGCTCCACGCACGCTGGAGGCGAACTTCGGGTCCTCGGCATAGAGCGCGCGCTCGATCTGATCGAGCAGTCGCTGCTCGTGCTCGGAGAGTGGCATTGCTCCTCCTCCGGCACTGGGGTCGCGGGCACCGGATGGTCTCGTGGCCTTAGACCCCGGCGGACACCTCGCGTGGGGTGTCACCCCTAAGGATACGAGGCACAGCGAGCCTCGACTACCCGGTCTGGGCACCAGAGCGTTTTCGAATGCCACGAACTCGGCGGCCGTCGAGCGGTGTTGGAGACTCGAACGTCGCTGAGCAGGCATTTCTCGAAATCAGCCTGTGATCGACTCGACTTCCGACGAGACGGGGTCGGCGGCGCGACGGCCCAGTGCGTGCAGTCTGGTGGCCGTCGCCAGCAGCGCGGGGTGGCCGACGGCCGCACGCTCGAGCTCCGTCAGAGTCTCCCCGGTCGCGAGCGAGGTCGGCGGCACGGTGCCGGGAACGAGGTCGGAGAGCACTCCGTCGCCCTGCATCGTCGCCTCGGTCAGCCCGGCCTCGCGGAAGAGGGCCGCCAGACCGGCGGCGTCGAACCGCCGGAGCAGCGGGTCCCGGCTCGGCGTGCCGTCGCGCGAGCCCAGACGTCCCGCCGGATCGGTCAACAGCTCGCAGGCCTCGTCGAGTCGACCGGCGAGCGTCCGCTGGATCACGGCCGCATAGCGATTGGACACCAGCACCGAGACCGCCCCGCCGGGCACCAGCACGGCCGTGAGCGACCGGAGCGCGGCGGCCGGGTCGTCGACGAACTCCAGCACGTCGTGGCCGAGCACGAGGTCGACGTCGCCGGACGGCACCAGGTCGCCGAGCGTCTCGATGTCGCCCTGCACGCCGAACACGCGATCCGCGACGCCCGCGTCGGCCGCACGGCGACGCAGCGTCGCCAGGGCGTCCGGACTCGAGTCGATCACCGTGACGGCACAGCCGGACGCCGCGATGGGCACCGCCCACACGCCGGTGCCGCCGCCGACGTCCAGGACGCGGGGAGCACGGCCCGCCTGCCGGGCGCGCGCGGCGGCGAGCTCGGCGATCAGAACGCGGTGGACGGCCTCGGAACGCATGGCGGAGAGCCTAACGGCCCTGCCTGCACACCTCGGGCGAGGACGCGATCGGAACGCGGGCGAGTCGACGCCGGAACGCACCAGGTGTCTCATTCGATGCGGAAGTGCGGCCGAGCACTGCCTGCCCCACTGGCCACTGCCCGTAGGCTGCACCCGTGCATACCGTGGCAGTCCTCAGCCTGAAAGGTGGTGTGGGCAAGACGACCGTCGCGCTGGGACTGGCTTCGGCAGCCATGCGACGCGGCTTGCGCACCCTGGTCGTCGACCTCGACCCGCAGTGCAATGCGACGTCGGCTCTGGAACCCGAGGACGCCGAGGCGGATCTCGCCGACGTCCTCGCCGATCCGAGCCCGTCGGTGCTGGCCTCCGCCATCGTGCCCAGTGGCTGGGGTGAGGACGTCCACGTCCTGGTCGGCTCGGAGGACGCCGAGCTGCACAACGTCCCCGATCCGAGCCTGAACCGGCTGTCGACGCTGTCGCGGGTGCTCGGCGCCGTCAACGAGCTGAACCTCGCGCAGGAACGGCCGTTCCAGCTCGTCCTGCTTGACTGCCCGCCGTCGCTGGGCAGGCTCACGCGGTCGGCGCTGGTGGCCGCGCATCGGGCGCTGCTGGTCGCGGAGCCGACGATGTTCGCGGTCTCGGGCGTGCAGCGCGCCTTCGAGGCCGTGCAGCACGAGCGCGACGAGAACAACCCCGATCTCCAGCCGTTGGGGGTCGTGGTCAACCGCGTCCGGCCGCGGTCTCACGAACACCAGTTCCGGATCAACGAGCTGCGGGAGATCTTCGGCCCGTTGGTGATGCCGGTCGTGCTCCCAGACCGACTCGCGGTGCAGCAGGCGCAGGGCGCGTGCATGCCGATTCACCAGTGGGGCACGCCCGGTGCCAGGGAGGTCTCTCTGGCCTTCAACCTGCTGCTGGCGCGGGTGCTGCGGGCCGGCCGCGCACGCCGAATCCGGCAGCCCGTCACCGACGAGTCCGAAAGCGGCTGAGCAGCACCACGCGCGGCACCCCGTCACCGGCCCGGCCGAGGACGCGGGGGCGGGGGCGTGGAACGAGCCGAAGGCCGTGACGGCGCCCGACCTCGACAGCCTGTCGCCGTCGACGCCGACCGCTCGAACCGAGAAGGCCCACGCTCGATCGGAGACACCGGCCCCGCGGTGTGCCGTCGGCGTGGACGTCTCGGTCCGGCCCGGTCCGGGCGAGCCGCCACGGGTCGCAGGAGGCCGCTCGACGACTGGATCAGGCCGAGACGGACCCGACCGCCTCACGCGGGCGCGGGAACCCGAGGAAGGGCCGCGTCGACCTCGGGCCTGACCTCCCGGCGCGATTCCCGCCTCACCCGCCGCGGACAGGCGAGGCACGGCGGGAGAGCCTGCGTCGCCGGGGGCGCACGATATCCGCTCGACCGGCGGCCGGACATCGTCGAGGCGGGCGGGCGGACGGGTTCCCGATCGGCTCGGCACCGGTCCTAGCGCCGCCGCGACAGCTTGTTCAGCAGCGGGTACAGCACGACGACGAGCAGCGATCCCCACACGACGCCGCCGAGTTCGACGCCGCCGACCACGAAGGTGAGGTCGCCGACGCCCGCCATCAGCGCCGCCGCCGCGACGAGCAGGTTCACCGGATCACCGAGGTCCACCCGGTTGTCCATCCAGATGCGGACTCCCACCAGACCGATGAGTCCGAAGAGGACCATCGTCGCTCCGCCCAGCACGCCGAGCGGCATCGTGAGGATCGCGGCGCCGAGCTTCGGCGAGAACGACAGGAGCAGGGCGATCACGGCGGCGATCACATAGGCCGCCGTGGAGTAGACCCGCGTCACCGCCATGACGCCGATGTTCTCGGCATAGGTCGTCGTCGCGGAGCCGCCGCCCGCCCCGGCCATGGCGGTGGCCAGTCCGTTGCCGATCAGCGCGTCGCCGACGCTGCCGTCGAGGTCTCGTCCGGTGACGGCCGCGACGGCCTTGACGTGCCCGACGGTCTCGGCGACCACGACCAGGATCACCGGCAGCACGAGCAGCGTCGTCGAAGGCGACACCATCGGGGCGGTCAGTTCGGGCACCCCGATCCACGGCGCCTCGGCGAGCCGGGCGACGCCGGCCGGGTCGACGCCGTCCACCAGCACGGCCACCAGCCAGCTCACCGCGACTCCGAGGAGGACGGACAGCCTGGCGGGCATCCCGCGTCCCAGGATGGCGATGCCGATGACGCTCAGCAGCGTCATCAGGGCGATGCCCGGCTGGGCACGGACGTCGTCGACGGCCGTCGGCGCCAGTGTGAAGCCGATCAGCATCACGACGGCGCCGGTGACCACCGGTGGCATGAACGAGTCCAACAGCCGCACGCCCAGTGCCTTGACCGCGATGCCCACCATGACCAGGAGCAGCCCGGCGACGAGCACACCGCCCAACAGCACGGCGGGCGCTGCGCCCTCGGCCTGCGCGGCGCTCAGCGGGGCGATGAACGCGAAGGAGGAGCCGAGATAGCTGGGCACGCGATTCCGGGTGACGAGCAGGAACAGCAGGGTGCCCAGCCCCGAGAACAGGAACGTGGTGGTGACGGGGAAGCCGGTCTGTAACGGCACCAGCACGGTGGCGCCGAACATGGCGAAGACGTGTTGCAAGCCGAAACCGATGGTCACCGGCCAGCTCAGCCGTTCATCAGCCGCGACGGCCACGCCGTCCGGTATCGAGCGACCACCGCCACCGCGGACAGCCCACAGCGCCAACTACCTCACCCCCGACAGGTGCTGTAGTGGGCGATCCTGCCACGGGTTGTAGCCAAATTCGGCAGATAACTATCCGATATCACTCGGATGTACGAAGAAATCCCGCTCGATCGGCAAAAATGCCGAAAATATGTCACGGAACGTAGCGGCCAGTGCGTGCAGGACACACGCTTCGCGGCAACGTCGACACGCCTCGCCCGACTACGCGAATCCGGCCTAGGCGGCGGATCACCGAGCGAAACCGGCCCGCCCGCCCGCGAACGAGCCAGCCCGGAGCCACCACGGCCCGGAGCCGGCCGGGACCCGCGTCACCTACAGCGGGCTCCCGGACCGCCCCCGATCACTCCTCCGTGCCCCGACTGGAGCGGGCACACCCGGGCCAGGACGGGCCGGCCTTCAGAGCCCCGGCCCGCGCGACAGCTCACGCAGCGCGGCGGCCAGGCCGGCCAGCCGATCCGATGCGTCGGTGAGCGCGGCCTGAGGCTCGGCAGCCGAGGCCGAGGCCGCCACCGCCCGTCCCGCCGCGGCGACCAGCCTGCCGTACCCGTCGACGCTCTCCTCGAGCTGTTCGGCCAGCCGCCGGATCTCCGGCGTCAACGCGGCACGCTCGGCGGCGGGAGCCGCCTCGGCGGCCCGCTCCACGGCCTGAAGGCGCTGGGCACCGTCGTGCACCGCGGAGGCCGCGTCCGCGGCGGTGAGACGGATCTGCACCACCGAGTCCACCGGGACGCCCGACGCGGGTTCACTCAGCCGGTCCAGCAGCTCGCGCAGGCTCTCCTCCGCCACGGTGAGCCGCTGGATCGGCGCCCGAGCGGCCGAGCCCACCGGAGGCAGCTCCGGTGGCGGCGCGGCGGCCTCGGGCAGCGGGGTTCGATACAACCGGCTGACCCGGACCGCGGAGGAGACCGACGAGGCGGTGGCCACGACGGCGACACCGCCCAGCACCACCTCGCCGAACTCGATCCCCGGATCACTGCCGATCAGGAATGCCCCGGCCCCCGTCAGCGCGGCCAGGCCCACCCGGAACGCGAGGCCACGCCTGGCACGCTTGCGACGTCGCTCCGCCTTGGCCCTCGGGTCCCGCCAGGTGGCGACACCACGACGGACCTCGTCGGCCAGCTCACTGCCGAGCCGGCCGACCGAGGTCGCGTACCTCGCCCAGTCGCGGTTGTCGGTTGCCATCGTCGTCGAAGACTAGGCCTGACCCGGCTGCTGCTGACCCGGTTGCTGGATGGCCTGCGTCGCGGGCTGCGGCGCAGCCTGACCGCTGGTCACCTCGCCCGCGGCGCCGCCGCCCCGCATCGAGGCACGGATCTGCTCCAGACGCGACGAGCCCGCCATGTCCATGGTCGACTGCTGAACCTCCAGCATCCGGCCCTGAACCGAGTTCTTCGCCAGCTCCGTCTGGCCCATGGCCGTCGCGTAGCGCTTCTCGATCTTGTCCCGCACCTCGTCGAGGCTCGGGGTGTTCTTCGGCGCGGCCAGCTCGCTCATGCTCTGCAACGAACTGGAGACCTGCTCCTGCATCTTCGCCTGCTCCAGCTGGCTGAGCAGCTTGGTGCGCTCGGCGATCTTCTGCTGGAGCTGCATCGAGTTGCGCTCGACGGCCTGCTTGGCCTCGCCCGCGGCCTGGATCGCCGAGTCGTGCAGGCTCTTGAGGTCCTCGATCTCCTGCTCGGCGCTGACGAGCTGAGCCGCGAAGGCCTGCGCGCTGTTCTCGTACTGCGTCGCCTTCTCCGCGTCACCCTTGGCCATGGCGTCCTCCGCCATGACCAGGGCCTGCCGCGCCGAGGCCTGAAGCTTCTCGACGTCGCCGAGACGCCGATTGAGCTTCATCTCCAACTGGCGCTGATTACCGATGACGGCTGCGGCCTGCTGAGACAAAGCCTGGTGCTGCCGCTGTGCCTCCTCGATGGCCTGCTGGATCTGCACCTTGGGGTCGGCATGCTCGTCGATCTTCGACGAGAACGCCGCCATGAGGTACTTCCAAGCTTTCACGAACGGGTTGGCCATCTCCTCCGCCTGCCTTCTCTAACCACTCGGACTTCACCTAGACCGCTTCCGAGCACTGACCCGGTTCCGATTCCCATTACATCGTGTCAGGTGCGCTCATCGGGTTCCACCGCCCCCGGTAGATATCAGGGCGGTCCCTGAGCGGGCGGGGAGCCGTGCTCCGGCAGCCGCCGCACTTCGACCAGCCCCTCCCGTAAGCCTTGCAGCCGTTCGGCCAGCTCCGCGGACGCGCCCGACCGGGCGGGCGGCGCCGGCCGGGAGAGCGCGGCGGAATCGGGGGAGGCGGTGTTCGAGACATATCGCGCGGGGTCCGTCGCGTCCGTGAGCGCCGCGTCCGTGAGCGTCGACCCCTCGACCGGTTCGACCCACTCGCGCACCTCCAGCACGGCGGCCTCCAGGCCCGCCACCGTGCCCGCCATCTTCGCGAGCAGCGCGTCACGGGAGGCTCGTCGACGCCGATCCGCCTCCAACGCCTGATCGACCGACCGCGCCGCGTCCAGCAGCTCGGCACGGTCCTCCTCGGCGCCGGACTCCGCCGAGGCGACCAGCCGATCCCGACCCGCCGCCAGCTCCGGGGAGGGGACGGAGGCGATCGCCTCGTCGAGGACGGCCACCCGGCCCGCGGTCTCCCGCAGCTCGGCCGCCACGGCCTCGGCATCGGCCCGGACACCGGACAGCTCCGGCCGGGAGTCCGTCAGCTCCTCGATGCGCGCCACGGCCTTGTCGCCGCGCGCACGCCATTGGCGTGCCGGGCTGTCCAGGGTCGAGCGCGCGGCGTCGGCGTCCCGACCCGCGACGCCCCGCCGCCTCGCGTGACCGACGAGCAGCACGAGGACGGCGACCGCAACCAGCACCGCCACCGCGACGATCGTGGTCAACACCGCTGCTCCCCCGTTCCCACCGACGACTCCCCGGCGTCCGTGCTCCGGCGAACTGCCTCTGAGGATCGATTCTAGGGAATCGCGCGACGGCCCGGGCGAGGTCGCCTCACGCCGCCACCACCACCTTGTTGGTGATCTGCATCGTCGAGCCGAGCCGCGCCCGTCCGCGCACGGGCTGGACGCGCAGGTCCGAGCCGATCATCGAGGGGACCAGCCTGCCGCCCTCGATCTCTCCCGTGCCGTGTCCGGTCGAGCGCTCCGCCGCCGCGGCAGCGGCCGCAGGCGCCTGGACGGGCACCGTCTCCGAGTCGAGTTCGCTTCGGATGTCGGTGGCCACGTCGTCGAGGAGCCTGGCGAGCTCCAGTTCCAGGGCGTGGCAGATCGCGGCAAGGAGCTCACTGGAGGCCTCCTTACGCCCCCGCTCGACCTCGGACAGGTAACCCAGGCTCACCCGGGCGATGCGCGACACCTCGCGAAGCGTTCGACGTTGCGCGGTGCGCTCGTGGCGCAGCCGCTCGCCGATAGCCTCCCGCAGCAAGACGGCCATCCTGTGTCTCCTTCCACCGTGAGACCACCGTACCGAGCCTCGCAGGCACCGTCAGCGACTCTTCTCCCCAGTCCGCCCATGGCGAACGTGTGACCACGCCGAGAGGTTCCCGGCGTTCGCTCAAGCGAACGGATCGCCGGCTGCGGGCGGTCGGCGGACATCCGCCGTCATCGCCTCGGCCAGCAGCCCGAAGGCCAGTTCGGCGGCGCCGATACGGACCCGCGCCCGGTCGCCGTCGAGTCGGGCGGAGCGGACCAGACCGCGTGTCGGACCGCACACGGCCACATGCACCGTCCCGGGTGTCACGCCGTCCTGCGCCGAGGGGCCCGCGACGCCGGTGAGGCCCATTCCCCAGTCCGCGCGGCAGCGCCGTCGCGCGCCGTCCGCCAGCTGCCCGGCCACGTCGGGATGGACCGCGCCGTGCTCGGCGAGCAACGCCGGGTCGACGGCGGCCAGCTCGGACTTGAGGTCCGTGGCGTACACCACCAGGCCGCCGCGGAACACCTCGCTCACGCCGTCGATCGCGGTGACGGCGGCTCCGACGAGCCCGCCGGTCAGCGACTCGGCGACCGCGAAGGTCTGCCCCCGGTCCCGCAGCATCGCCACGCAGCGCAGCAGTGCGTCGGTGCGCACCACCGCCTCGAACACCGCAGGCTCGGCGGGCCGATCTCCGATCTTCCGGGACTCCGTCTCCGAGGACTCCGTCTCCGGGGGCCCTGTCTCCGGGGGCCCTGTCTCCGGGGGCCCTGTCGGAGCCGTCCCGGCCCGCACGACACGCACGCTCGCCGATCTCGCCGACGCCCGGGCGGATGACTCGGCCGAGGTCACGGAGCTCCCGCGATCGCCCTGCGTCCCCTGGCCCGCAGCCGCACCGCCCGCACCACGTAGTCGACTCCGGTGGCCAGAGTCAGTCCGACCGCCACCGCCATCACCGTGCCGACGGCGAAGGCGAACCCGGCGGGCAGCGGCAGGAGATAGAGCACGATGGCGACGATCTGCGCGATCGTCTTGACCTTGCCGCCTCGGCTGGCCGGGATGACGCCGTGGCGGATCACCCAGAACCGCAGCAGGGTGACGCCCAGCTCACGCCCCAGCACCAGGCCGGTGACCCACCAGGGCAGCTCGCCCAGGATGCTCAGGCCGATCAACGCCGAGCCGATGAGCATCTTGTCCGCGATGGGGTCGGCGATCTTGCCGAAGTCGGTGATGAGCCCGCGCTTGCGTGCCAGATCCCCGTCCAGGCGATCGGTGGCGGCGGCGAGGAGGAAGATCCCGGTCGCCACCAGCCGCCAGGTGGTGCTCTCACCGCCGTCGTCCAACAGCGCGAAGAGGAACACCGGGACGAGCAGGAGACGGAAGACCGTCAGCGCGTTGGCGACGTTGACGACGGGGACCGGAGTCGGCGTCGGCTCGACGGTGTCATCGGCGGCGGCGGTCACGACTGCTGCCCTCCCGGACCCGTGCCGACCAGACCCGTGCCCGTCGACCCCGTGCCTACCGGCTCAGCCCGGATCGGCTCCACGATGAGGTCGACGCCCTCCGACCCGATCACCCTGGCCCGGACGAGATCGCCGACCTTCAGGCCGTCGGACTCGCTGAAGACGCATTCCCCGTCCACCTCGGGACCCTGGTGTGCGGCGCGACCCGCACAGTCCTCGTCCTCGGTCTCGATTCGCTCCACCAACACGGTGACCTCCTCGCCGACACGTTCCTCCGCGCGCTGCGCGGTCAGCTCCTCCACCAGCGAGGAGACCCTGGCGACCCGCTCGGCGATCACGTCGGCGTCGACCTTGCCGTCGAAGTCCGCCGCCTCGGTGCCGTCCTCGTCCGAATAGCCGAAGACGCCCACCACGTCGAGCCGGGCTCTGGTGAGGAAGTCCTCCAGTTCCGCGACGTCCGCCTCGGTCTCCCCGGGGAACCCGACGATCACGTTGCTGCGCAGCCCCGCCTCGGGGGCCTTGGCGCGGATCTGATCGATGAGGGCCAGGAAGGACTCAGTGGAGCCGAACCGGCGCATCCGGCGGAGCACCGACTCACTGGAATGCTGGAAGGACAGGTCGAAGTAAGGGGCGACGCCGGGTGTGGTCGCGATGGCGTCGATCAGCCCCGGCCGGGTCTCGGCGGGCTGGAGGTAGGAGACCCGCACCCGCTCGACGCCGGGGACGGCGGCCAGGCGCGGCACCAGCTTCTCCAGTGCCCGCAGGTCGCCGAGGTCCTTGCCGTAGGACGTCGAGTTCTCGCTGACCAGGAACAGCTCGCGGACACCGTGCTCGGCCAGCCAGGCCGCCTCGGCGAGGACCTCGTCGGCCGTGCGGGAGACGAAGGCGCCTCGGAAGGAGGGGATGGCGCAGAAGGTGCAGCGGCGGTCGCAGCCGGAGGCGAGCTTCAACGGGGCCACCGGGGCGTCGTCCAGTCTGCGTCGCAGGACCGTCGGCCCCCAGGCGTGACCGGGCACCGTGACGTCCTCGGCGGCGGTGGGGCGCCGCACCGGCGAGATGGGCAGCAGCAGCCTGCGGTCGGTCGGGGTGTGCGAGGCGAGGGCGCGACCCGCGACGACGTCGTCGAGCCGCTCGGCGACCGCCGGGTAATGGTCGAAGCCCAGCACCGCGTCGGCCTCGGGAAGCTGATCGGCCAGCTCGACGCCGTACCGCTCGGCCATGCAGCCGACGGCGACGACCTTCGCGCCGGTGTCGGCGGCGGCGAGCAGCGTGTCCACCGAGTCCTTCTTCGCCGACTCGATGAAGCCGCAGGTGTTCACCATGACGACGTCGGGCCGCTCCGGACCGTCGGGCTCGACCAGGTCCCAGCCGTCGGCCGAGAGCCGTCCGGCCAGCTCCTCGGAGTCCACCTCGTTTCGAGAGCATCCGAGGGTGACCATGGCGACGCGGCGAGTGGCAGGTGGTGGCGGCACGGCCCAAGGGTAACGGCCGACACCAGAGCACCATGACCTCATGGGGCCCTGATGCGCTCGACCAGGCGCCACACGCTGGTGGAGAGGTTCCGCGTGTGGTGCGGCGTGTCGCGCTCGGCGGCCTTGGCGCGGCGGACCGCGTCGTCGATGCCGTCGGCGAGATCCGGAGGGCTCACCCTGCTCTCGTCGTAACGCGGCAGATGCCGCCGGAGTTCCCGGATCGTCATGCTCGCGTCGTCCAGCCAGGCGGTCCACTGCCGGAAATGCAGAAGCAGCCAGAACTCGCAGGGGTTCGCGACGATCAGCTCGACACGGTTGTCCTCGGCGAGCGCCGTCGCCTGATCGAAACCGCCGAATCGGTCGACGTCCACGGCGCACCACACCTCGTCGAACTCCTCCCCGGCCTGTCCGCGCACCGTGTTCCGGTGCCGGACGAGGTTCCGCGGCGAAAGGACCTCCGCCGGCGCCCTGACGGCGAATGGCCGATCACGGCCTGGGCCTGTACATCCAGGCGCAGGTCGCCGACATCCCGGAAGTCGGAGTGCCGCCCTTGCGACCATGCCGAGAAGGCCGCCCGGTCGATCTCACCTGGTGAGGCGGCGGGCTCGGCCGGGATCGGCGGGCACGGCTCGGGGCTAGTCTTCTCGACGTGCCACAGCAGCCAGGGGTTCTCGTCCGTCGCGCCAGGATCTCCGACGTCCGTCCCATCAAGACGCTGGTGGACGCCTACGCGGGCAAGGTCCTGCTGACCAAGGAGCTGGTGACGCTGTACGAGAGCGTCCAGGAGTTCTGGGTCGCCGAGGTGGACGGCGAGATCGTCGGCTGCGGGGCGCTGCACGTACTGTGGGAGGACTTGGCCGAGATCAGGACCGTGGCGGTCGCGCCGTCGGCGGCGGGCCGAGGCATCGGTCATCGGGTGGTGGCGCGGCTGATCGAGGCGGCGGTGGAGCTGGGCCTGGCCCGGATCTTCGTCCTGACCTTCGAGACGGAGTTCTTCGGCAGGCACGGCTTCGTGGAGATCGAGGGCACCCCGGTCTCGCCCGAGGTCTACGAGGAGATACGGCGCTCCCTCGACGAGGGAGTCGCCGAGTTCCTGGACCTGCCGTATGCCAAGCCGAACACTCTGGGCAACAGTCGGATGCTGCTGACACTGCCGTCGTAAATCACCCGAACGGCAGTTGACACCATTCTTTTGGCGACTATCGGTCACGGTGGGTCGCCATTTTCCGACCACCCCTATCCATTCCGACTCGTGAGTCACCCCTAATTCAGCCGCGCTTTGCCGCCTGGTCCTGGATTTACCGAGAGACAACGGTTAGAAATCTCCTACCAGCATCGCGACCCTGCTAGGAGATCTCGTGATCGCCACCGTGCGCCGCACCGCCAAAGCCGCCGTCGTCTCCGTCTTAGCCGCCGCCGCCCTGTTCCTCGGCACCGGGACCGCGAGTGCGGCCCTGCCGCCCGCCGAACTCCAGTCGTTCACCGACAATCAGATCTTCGGCGTCTCCCTCGGTCAGTTCGTCACCACCCGCGGACAGGCTCCGCACTCGGATCAGCTCGACTGGTCGTCGGACGGGTGTTCCTGGTCGCCCGATCAGCCCTTCGGATACGAATTCCTCAACTCCTGCCAGCGCCACGATTTCGGCTACCGGAACTACAAGCGGCAGGGCCGATTCACCGAGGCGAACCGGCTGCGCATCGACAACAGGTTCCGGTCGGACATGTACTCGGTGTGCGGCGGCGCCTGGACGTGTGAGCGGACCGCGGACGTCTACTACCACGCGGTCCGGACCTTCGGCGGCTCCGGCACCACGGCCGACGCGCTGAGCAGGGTCGCGACGCGGGCGCAGCTGATCGACGCACGCTGATCGACCGGCGGGCGGCTGGTGCGGCCCCGCGCCACACCAGCCGTCCGGCGGGCGTCCGCCCCGACGGGCTTCGGCGACCCGCCGCCGGCCGTGGCACGCGAGGCCCGACGACGTCGGCGCCGGAGTCCACCGCCGAGCCGCGCCGCCGGAGCAGGCGAGACGAACTCGGCGGACCGCAGCGCCCGGCGAGCCGGCCTCAGTCCTCGTCGGCCGGACCCCCACCCTTGATCAACAGCAGCACGGAGTCCAACTCCTCCGGCTTGACCAGCACGTCCCGTGCCTTCGAACCCTCGGACGGGCCGACGATCGACCGGCTCTCCAACAGGTCCATCAGCCTGCCTGCCTTGGCGAAGCCGACCCGCAGCTTGCGTTGCAGCATCGAGGTGGAGCCGAACTGGCTGGTCACCACCAGTTCCGCCGCCTGCAACAGCACGTCGAGGTCGTCGCCGATGTCGGGATCGATGTCCTTCTGCTCGCCCGCCTTCGCCGCGGTGACCCCGTCCTGATACTCGGGCTGGGCCTGGTCCTTGGTGTAGGCGACGACGGCCGAGATCTCCTCGTCGGTGATGAAGGCGCCCTGCATCCGCACCGGGCGGGACGCCCCCATCGGCAGGTAGAGCCCGTCGCCCATGCCGATCAGCTTCTCCGCGCCCGGCTGATCGAGGATGACACGCGAGTCGGTCAGCGAGGATGTGGCGAAGGCCAGTCGGGAGGGGACGTTGGTCTTGATCAGGCCGGTCACCACGTCCACGCTGGGCCGCTGCGTGGCCAGCACCAGGTGGATGCCCGCCGCCCGCGCCTTCTGGGTGATCCGCACGATGGCGTCCTCGACGTCACGCGGCGCGGTCATCATCAGGTCGGCGAGTTCGTCGACGATCGCCAGGATGTAGGGATAAGGCTGGTAGACCCGCTCGCTGCCCGGCGGAGCGGTGATCTCGCCCGACCGCACCTTGCGGTTGAAGTCGTCGACATGGCGGACCTTGCTGACCTGCATGTCCTGGTAGCGCTGCTCCATCTCCTCCACGAGCCAGGCCAGCGCGGCGGCGGCCTTCTTCGGCTGGGTGATGATGGGCGTGATCAGGTGCGGGATGCCCTCGTACGGGGTCAGCTCGACCATCTTCGGGTCGATCAGGATCATCCGGACCTCGGCGGGCGTGGCGCGTGCCAGCAGCGAGACCAGCATCGAGTTCACGAAGCTCGACTTGCCGGACCCGGTCGAGCCCGCACACAGCAGATGCGGCATCTTCGCGAGGTTCGCCGTGAGCATGTGGCCCTCGATGTCCTTGCCGAGGCCGATCACCAGCGGATGCTCGTCGCCGACTGCCGTCGAGGAGTACAGCACGTCGGCGAGTCGGACCATCTCGCGATCGGTGTTGGGCACCTCGATGCCGACCGCCGACTTGCCCGGAATCGGCGCGAGCAGCCGGATGTTGTCGGTGGCCGCCGCGTAGGCGATGTTCTTCGTCAGCGCGGTGATCTTCTCGACCTTCACGCCGGGGCCCAGCTCGACCTCGTAACGGGTGACCGTCGGGCCGCGCGTGAAGCCGGTGACCTTCGCGTCGATGGAGAACTGCTCCAGCACCCCGCTGATGGCCTCGATCATCGACTCGTTCGCCTTGCTGCGTGCCCTCGGCGGGTCGCCCGCCTTGAGCAGGTCCGCGGGCGGCAGTCGGTAGTCGCCCTCCACCGCCCGCACCGGGGCGAATCCGGCCGATCCGGCGCCGTCGGCGGGCGGCGGCGCGGCGACGGCCGTCACGGCGGCGTCCTGTTCGGCGGGGGCCGACGCCCCGGCGGGCGCGCCGCTCGCCACGGCGGCCGCGGCCGCCTGCTTCGCACCGGTCTTCTTCGCCCGAGGGGTTCGGGGGGACGCCGCGGCGGCGGGAGCGTCGGCCTCCGTCGCGGTCTCGGCGTCGTCCGGCGAGACCGCCGACGCGGAGGCGGCCTGCCTGCGCCGGGACGGTCTGCGTGTCCGGGCGGTCACGGGTTCGATCGGCTCGGCGTCCACCGGGTAACGCTCGTCGCGGAGCACCTGGTCGGGGTCGGTGAGCCCGGCCAGCTCACGCAGCCGCTCGGGGATCCGCCGCACGGAGGTGCCGGTGAGAATCAATACGCCGAGGCCGGAGATGAGGGCGAGCAGCGGCCCCGCGACCCAGGCGGTGAGGCCTTGGCCGAGCGGGCCGCCGAGCAGGAAGCCGATGACGCCCGCGGAGTCGCGCCAGTCAGGCGGGTCGGTGGGGGCGCCGGTCGCCAGGTGCAGGATGCCCTGGACGCCCAAGACCGTGAGCAGCGAGCCGACGGCGTGCCGGGGGCGGTTCTCCGGCTGTGCCTCGGCACGCATCAGCGAGAACCCCACGCCGAGCAGGACGATCGGGAAGGCCACCGCGCCCACGCCCAGGAAGCTGCGCAGGGCCGCGTCCACCCAGGCTCCGACCGGGCCGCCCGCCTGCCACCAGACACCTGCGGCGGTCACGATGGCCAGGCCGATCAGCACCATGCCCAGGGCGTCGCGGCGATGCTCCGGGTCGAGTTCCCTGGTGCGCGACACCGCACGGACCACGCTGCCAGCGCCGCGCTTGAGCAGCGTCAACGTGGTCACCGAGCCCTTGCGCCGCCCCGAGGTCGACGCCCGCTTCGCCGCGGGCCGCCGCGCCGAGGACCGACTGCCGGAGCGAGCGCCACCCGACTTCGACGTGGTTCGACTTCCCGTGGTGCTCTTCCCCGAGGTCGTGGTCCGCCCAGCCATGTGTCATACGGTAGTAGGCGGCACCACCGGCCACACGAACCACACGGCTTCTGGTGTGATCTGAGGCAGCTGGACATTGCCGAGGGTGACCGGCCCCGGGCGAGCGGAGCGGTGCGGGCGGCTCAGGCCTGGATCACCGTGACGCCGGGGAGGTCGTCGAGGTCGGGCTTCGCATCGGTGGTGACCACGACCCGATCGGTGCTCACCGCGGTCGCCGCGATGATCAGGTCTTGCGTGGCCTGCCGATGCGACGAGTGTGTGCGCGCAACGCGGCGTGATAGCGGACCACGGCGAGGGTGTACTCCTCGACAGAACCTGTGCCGCTCGACGAAAGTCGCACGTCCCGTCGCCCGGCAGTCGCCAGCCGTACTCCCGCCAAGAGCTCGGCACCGGTGGCCGAGGCGATCGCGATCTCATCGTCGTCGTGGATCAACGCATCGAGGGCGAGTCTGCGGCGCTCAGCCTCGACGAACACCCCCGAGTCGAGTATCAGTCATCGTGCCACGGAGACTCCTGCTCGATAAGGAGATCTCGGGCCTGTTCGACATCTCGTCCGAAGTCCTCGTCGAGTCCACCTCGGCTGACGAGATCCTTGAAGGCCCGACCGGAGAAGACCGGAGCGGGACCGATCACGGCGATCCGTCTGCCTCCTCGGGTCACGACGATGCTCTCGCCGTGCTCTGCCCGGTCCAGCACGGCGGAGAAGCATCGGGAAGCCTCGGTGGCCGTATCACCTTCATGGAGTCATGATCTCTGATTCAGCGTGCCCCGGCCGAGCCACCGCCCGCCCGCACTCGATGTGCCGGGCAGACGGCAGCCGAGCGGCTCAGACCGGCAGCACCGTCGGGATGATCATCGGTCGACGTCGGTAGGTCGCGGCCACCCAGCGGCCGACGACCCGACGCACCGCCTGCGCGACGCGGTGCGGATCGGTGATGCCCTCCACCTCGGTGCGGGACAGCTCCGACTCCACCAGCGCGACGACCTCGTCGAGTGCCTTGGGATCGTCGGAGAAACCGCGTCCCGAGACCGTCGGCGGTGCCACCGCCCGGCCGGTGGCGGCGTTGATGGCGACGGTGATGGCGATGAAACCGCCCTCGCCCAGCACGAGCCGGTCCGACAGCGTCGACTCGCCGACGTCGCCCACCGAGAGGCCGTCCACGTAGACGTGCCCGACCTCGACCCGACCCGCGATCTGAACGATGCCGTCGATCAGGTCGACGACGACGCCGTCCTCCGCGATCACCGTGCGACTGGCGGGCACCCCGGTGGCCTCGGCCAGGGCGGCGTTGGCCCGCAGATGCCGCCATTCGCCGTGGACCGGCATCACGTTGCTCGGGCGCAGCGCGTTGTAGAGGTACAGCAGCTCCCCCGCCGAGGCGTGGCCGGAGACGTGCACCTTCGCGTTCGCCTGATGCACGATCTGCGCGCCGAGCCGCACCAGGCCGTTGACCACGCCGAACACGGCGGTCTCGTTGCCGGGGATCAGCGAGCTGGCGAGCACGACGGTGTCGCCCGCCCGGATGGAGATCTGTCGGTGATCGCCCCTGGCCATCCGGGAGAGGGCCGACAGCGGCTCACCCTGTGATCCGGTGGAGACCAGCAGCACCTTGCTCTCCGGCATCTGCAAGGCCTCGTCGAGGTCGATCAGCAGGCCGTCCGGCACCTTGATCAGCCCGAGGTCGACGGCGATGCCCATGTTGCGCACCATGGAACGGCCCACGAACGCGACCCGCCGCTTGTGCTCGACGGCGACGTCGAGCACCTGCTGCACCCGGTGCACGTGGCTGGCGAAGCAGGCGACGATGACCCGCTGAGTCGCCTTGCCGATCACGCCGTTGAGCACCGGCCCGATGTCGCGCTCCAGCGGGACGAAACCGGGGACCTCGGCGTTGGTGGAGTCCACCAGAGCCAGGTCGACCCCCTCGTCGCCCAGCCGCGAGAAGCCCGCCAGGTCGGTGAGTCGCCCGTCCAGGGGCAGCTGGTCGAGCTTGATGTCGCCGGTGTGCAGGACCGTGCCCGCAGGGGTGCGGATCGCGACCGCCAGCGCGTCCGGGATGGAGTGGTTCACAGCGAAGAACTCGCACTGGAACGCGCCGTGGCGGGTGTGCTCGCCCTCCTTGACCTCCTGGAGCTTGGGGACCTGGCGGTGCTCCTTGCACTTGGCGGCCAGCAGCGCGAGCGTGAACCGGGAGCCGACCACCGGCAGGTCGGGGCGCAACCGAAGCAGAAAGGGGACCGCCCCGATGTGGTCCTCGTGCCCGTGAGTGAGGACGAGGGCCTCGATGTCGTCGATCCGGTCCTCGATGGCGCGGAAGTCCGGCAGGATCAGATCCACACCGGGCGAGTCGTCCTCGGGGAACAGGACTCCGCAGTCCACGATCAGGAGCCGACCGTCGTACTCGAAGACGGTCATGTTCTTGCCGATCTCGCCGATGCCGCCGAGCGCGACGATGCGCAGCGCTCCCTCGGGGAGGGGGCCGGGTGCACCGCGCTGATCCGTCGCCGTCAGTGTCACTGGTCTCCCGCCTTCGGGGCCGTCTCGGCCATGGTGTTCGGATTGACCAGGACGAGGCCCGCCTCCCACAGGTCCGCCGCGATCAACCGGGTCTCCTCCTCGGACGGAGCAGGCAGCGGCAGCCTCGGCTGCCCTGTCTCGAAGCCACAGAGGCGCAACGCCGTCTTGGCGAAGATGGTGCCGCCCATCCGGTTCATCGACAGGTACACCGGCAGCAGACTCTCGTGGATCTCCTTGGCCCGGACCGGGTCGCCCGCCTCGAAGGAGTCGAGCATCTCCTTGAGCCGATCGCCGACGACGTGGCCGATGACCGAGACGAAGCCGACGGCGCCGACGGCCAGCCAGGGCAGGTTCAGCGGGTCCTCACCGCAGTAGTACGCGAGGTCGGTGCTGGCGATGATCTCGCTGCCCGCCCACAGGTTGTGCTTGGAGTCCTTCACCGCCAGGATGCGCGGGTGCTCGGCGAGCGTCCGCAGCGTCTCCACCTCGATGGGGATGACCGAGCGCGGCGGGATGTCGTAGAGCATCACCGGCAGCTCGGTCGCGTCGGCCACCGTCGTGAAGTGGGCGATGAGGCCCTCCTGCGGCGGACGTGAGTAGTACGGCGTGACGACGAGCAGCCCGTGGGCCCCCGCCTTCTCCGCGTCCCTGGCCAGCTGCACCGAGTGCCGGGTGTCGTTGGTGCCCGCGCCCGAGACGACCGTGGCCCGATCGCCCACCGCGTCGGTGACCGCCCGGATGAGGTCGACCTTCTCCGCGTCGGTGGTCGTCGGCGACTCGCCGGTGGTTCCGTTGATCACCAGGCCGTCGCAACCCTGGTTCTCCACCAGGTGCACGGCGAGTTCCTGCGCCAGATCGAGGTCGAGCTCGCCCTCGGCGTCGAACGGGGTGACCATCGCGGTCAGCACCCGGCCGAAAGGCCTGCCGGGCAAGGCGGTGGGACATCCGGTCATGATGGTGACGCTACCGTCTCTCTTCGTAGTCCAGCGGGTACGGCGGACGGACACGGCGCGCGGTGGCGCGGGTCCGCCCGAGTGGTTCCGCCCGATCGGGTCAACAGGGCGAAACGGGCATTCGGGCGGCGAGGTGCACCGCCCGAACGGGGTGAAGCCTCATGCTTCGATCGGGTCACGGCCGTACTTCGGGTGCGCTGATTCTCCCGGATCTCCTCCGCCCGAGACGCCGTCTGCCGGTGTGATCCCCCGACCGAGCGCGCCTGACCGGCTCGTCCGCCGCGGTCGCGGGACCGGGGCCTACCGGGTGCCAGGCCGGGAAGGTCGACCTACGGGGCCTCCGCTCGGGCCGACGAGAACGACATGGTCACCCTGCCGGGTGGGATGCGTGGTCGCGTCGCCCTGCTCACAGCCTCGTCCCGCCCACGGCCTCGCCCCAGCCCACGACGTCGACCCGGCGACGAGACGGGCCGAACCGCGATGCCGGCCGGCGACGAGGCCGGCGGATGCGGTCCCGCCGCCCCGACACGCCTGCCGAGACACGCGATGGACCGGCTCCGAACCCGCCGTCGACCGGCCGGGTCGGAATCGATCGGCCTGGTCGACACGATCCGACCCGCCCGCGGCGTCGAGTCGGTCAGCCCTCGGTGACATACGGGCTGGAGGCGACCTCCGTGCCGTCCGCCAGCTCGGCGATGTCGAAGTCGCCGAAGACGTTGGGGACCGCCTTCCGCAACTGCCGCAGACACTCGATCGCGAGGGCGCGAATCTCCACGTCGGCGTTCTCGGTGGCGCGCATCGCGATGAAGTGCCGCCAGGCCCGGTAGTTGCCCGTGACCACGATCCGCGTCTCGGTGGCGTTCGGCAGCACCGCGCGGGCGGCCTGTCTGGCCTGTTTCCGGCGCAGCGTGGCGTTGGGGACGTCGGCGAACTTCTCCTGGAGGCCCTCCAGGAGGTCGTTGTACGCGGCGACGCTCGCCTCGGCGGCGGCGAGGAAGCGGGCGTGCAGCTCCGGGTCCTCGGCGATCACGTCCGGCGCGACCATCGCGGCGTCGCGCTCGGGAACGTAGCGCTGGGAGAGCTGCGAATAGGAGAAGTGTCGATGCCGGATCAGCTCATGGGTCAGCGACCGCGAGATGCCGGTCAGGTAGAAGCTGACACTTCCGTGTTCGAGCACGGAGAGATGGCCGACCTCCAGGATGTGCCGCAGGTAGCCCTCATTGGTGGCGGTGGCGGGGTTGGGCTTGCGCCAGGACTGATAGCAGGCGCGACCCGCGAACTCGGCGAGCGCCTGACCGCCGTCGGCGTCGGTGGTCCACGGCACGTCCTCCGGTGGCGTGAACTCGGTCTTCGCGATCAGTTGCACCTTCGGCGACACCAGCTCGGTCACGTCCACCCACTTCCCTCTTGACACAGTGCACTCGCGCCGACATCGGCAGGCGACCTCGTGCTGCGTCGGCCTGCGTTCCCCCGACGCGGGCCGAAGCGTAACGGTCAACGCCGGGGACGGCGGCATCGGCGTCGCCCTGACGCCTGGCGAGCCGTCGTGATGTTCGTATCCGCGGGGCGGCCGCCAAGCTGACGAGCGATCAGCGCCGAGCTGCGGCGGAGATCGACGTCTTACCCGATATGAGCATCCGGAACGCCCCGATCGGAATCGCTTCGGTTCTTCTTCGATGTCGTCGGGTGGGGCTCGGGTGTCGGAGACGCCGACGCGCCCGCCAGGGCAACCTGGCGGGCGCGTGGGGTGTGTGGCTGTGTCGGGCGGTTCTTACTGGAGGGTGATGCCGCGCTCGGCGAGCCAGGGCTGGGGATCGATCTTCTGGCCGCCGACCTGGACCTCGAAGTGCAGATGCGGGCCGGTGGACTGACCACGATTACCGATCGTGGCGATCTGATCGCCCGCGGCGACCTTCTGTCCGACCGCGGCGGTGAACGACTCCACATGCCCGTAGACGGTGATCGTGCCGTCAGGGGCCTGGACCCGAACCCACTGACCGAACCCGGTCGCCGGACCCGCGTTGATCACCGTGCCCTCGGTCGCCGCGACCACCGGCGTCCCGATCACGTTCGCGATATCGACACCATAATGCGTCGTACCCCAACGACCACCGAACCCAGAGGTGAACGTACCCTCCGCCGGCTTCACGAAGTCCGGACGCGCCGCCGCCTCCGCCGCCGCGGCCTCCTCCGCCGCGAGGCGATCGGCCTCCGCCTTGGTCTCGTTCACCAACGACGTCAACCCACGCGCGGGATTGTCATAGAACGCAGGCAACACCGACCCGGCACCCTCCTGGACCTCCACGAAGTTCTCCGGCGTGTCACCCTCGGCGGCACCAGCCAGCAACGGCTGACCACCCACCAGGAACGCACCCGCCAACACCGACGCCACCACAGCCTTACCCACACCACGACGGGAGGAACGGGCGCTACGGGGAGCCTCAGCGGTGGTGCCGGCAACGGCACCGGCGGACCGGGAAGCGGGCCTGGCGTCGGTGTTGGTGAACAGCTCGGTGAAACGAAGCATGGACGAACTCTCCTCAACCATCTCGGGGGAAGAAGACGGCCACAGTCACCAGACAACCGAGCGGGGGGACATCGGCTGCACCCGCACCACACACACAGGGAAACGGGAACCTTCAACCACGTGACCAGACCGTGACGAACACCAGCGAAGGTAACCACCCCCCGCCACCGCTCCCACCCTCTGTGACCCACCACCCCACCCAGCCACCACCACCAGCCCGAAACTCCACAGACCGTCACCACTCCCCACCAACCCCGTCCCCAGACCCCGAACACCTCCGACGAACCACCACCCCCTCAACCACGACCACGAGGCGGCCCTCCAACGCCGCAGGCGACCCCCTGGCCCCTCCAGCCCCCGGCGCACATCCAGAGCGACGGACTCCACGGCGCCGCCAGGCCTGCCGACGTCGACCACGACGAGGCGAAGCGGAGGTGGTGAGGCGCAGGGCGGCGAGACCGCCTCGCGCGGCGGCCACCCCTCGCGGATGCGGAACGGCGCTCGCCTCGGTCCGGCGTCCCCCCACCGTGGAAGCGCCCGTGCGCCACGGCCGGGGGCCGGAGGTGGCGGCGCGCGTCGTGGCGGAGCCGCCCTCGGTCGCTCGTCGGCTCACCCGGCCTGGGGGAAGGTGCCGCAGGGAACGGCAGGGCTCGGCGAGGTGCGCGGCGACCCCGGCCGGTCCGCCTGCGCACGACGGTGAGCACGGGCCGACCGCGCGGCCCCCGAGCAGGCCGGCCGGCGGAGGACACTGGGGAGCGGACTCCTGACCCGAGCCGGCGCAGGCCCGGACGAGGTCGGGCGCGAGGGACCACGGGAGCCGGGGGCGACCGCGCTCGGCAACGCACGCCGACGGCACTCGAAACCCTGCGCGACGTCACCACTCCTTGCGCGACGTCATCAATGGTGTCACCATGACGTCATGGACCTCACGCCCTATGTCGAGCAGCTACGTCAGGATCTGACCGCCGCCACCTCGACCGCGGACGAGCAGACCCGCCGGACGGCCGCCCTGCTGGCCGCCTCCCTCCAGCCCGCCGCTCGCCTAGCCCTGATGAACGCCCTGTCCGACCTCGCGGCCGAGGTGACGGCCGCGCTGGACGACGACGTGGTCGACGTCCGGCTCTCCGGCCGCGACGTGCAGGTCGTCGTGACCAGGGCCACGCCGGAGCCGCCGCCCGCGGCGAGCACGCCCCCGCCGCCTCCCCCGCCGCCGCCGCTGGACGGCGGTGACATCAGCCGGATCACGCTGCGGCTCTTCGACGAGCTCAAGTCCAAGGCGGAGAAGGCCGCCTCCACTCAGGGAGTCTCGCTGAACTCCTGGGTCGCCCAGGCCGTGCAGGGCGCCCTGCACGGCCACCCTGGTCAGCCCGGCAAGCCGGGAGGAGACGGCGCCGAGAGCGGCGACCGGTCCGACGCAGGCGCCCAGCAGTCCCGTCCCGAGCCGGAGAGTCGTACCCGGCTTCGCGGCTGGGTACAGGGCTGAGCCGTCTCCACGGCCACGTCACATCCCGCGTCCAGACCAGGAAGGCACCACGTCATGACCGAGAACGAGGCGCACGAGGCGACGCCGTCGACGCCGATCCGCACCCAGTCCTTCACCGTCGACGGCCCCGCCGAACTCGACGCCTTCGTCGCCACCGGCCGCATCGAGATCATCCTGAGCGACGATCCCGGCGTCGAGGTCGAGGTGCGTCACGATCCCACCGAGCAGTCGCCGCTGGTCAACGGCTTTCATGACTTCCTCGGCTGGGTGAGCGAGCAGATCAGCGAGGGGCGCGTCCGCGACGTCCCCGGCAACGCCGTTCGTGAGACCAGGATCGAGTCCGTGGGGCGTCGCATCGTGGTGCGCACCCCCAAGGACCTCGGACTGCGACAGGTTGCGCTGGTCGCCCGTATCCGCGCGCCGCACGGCTCCTCCGTCGTGGCCAGAAGCGAGTCCGGCGACATCGCCGTCACCGGGACCGCCGATCGCGTCGAGGTGCAGACGGGCACCGGGGCGATCCGCGTCGAGACGGCCGACGGGCACGCCTCCGTCCACGGCGGCACCGGGCAGGTCCGGCTGGGGGCGCTGCGTGACGGGCTCGTCGTGCGGGCGGGCACCGGCGACCTGGAGATCGTCTCCATCGACGGCCCGGCGACGGTGAACACCGGCACCGGCGACGTCTGGATCGGCGTGGCGCAGAGCAACCTGTCCGTGCGCACCGGCAGCGGCTCCGTGAGCATCGCCGAGGCGGTGTCCGGACGACTCGAGCTGATCAGCGGCGCAGGTGAGATCCGGGTCGGCATCCGGCCGGGCGTCCGCGCGGAACTCGACGTGGCCGCGCCCGGCGGCACCGCTCGCAGCGAGCTGCCGGTCTCGGGCGAGCAGCCCGAGGAGGAGGCCGCGGTGCGGCTCCGCGCCAGGACCGGCGCGGGCAACGCGCTGATCACCCGCGCCACGGCCTGACACCGCCGCCACGCCCTCCGTCCGGCGCCGAGCAGGCTCGGCGGGCGGCCGCCGGCCCCACGGCGGGCCGCCGCCACCGCCGTCGACACGCCTGCCCGGCGCCGCGGAGCCGACAGCCGGTCGATGTGAGGCGGCGAGTCGAAGACGAAACCGTCGATCCGCTCGAGCGCGATCCCGACGCATGAAGGACCCGCGATCCGGGGCCATCGGGAGCAGACGCCGTCGACGGCCCGGCCGACGATCAGCCGGACGGCCGGGCCGACACGCCGGAGACCACGCCCGGGCCGACGTCGCCTTTCGACATGCGGCCACGAGCGAAGCTCCCGACCTCCCCGGCGGCGGACTCCGACGCGGCCCCGTCACAAGATCACAGACACCGCGCCAGCGGCGCGATGAGGTCGCCGCGCTCCCCCAGCCGCACCCCGTCCAACCCCAGCCACCCGGCCATCTCTCGCAACGACGCCGCCAGCTCGGCCGCCACCTCCGGCACCGCGACGTCCACCTCGGCGAAGGCGCCCGGCACCCGCAGCACGCCCGCCTGCCGGTCGGCCTTGAGATCGACGCGCGCGACCAGCCTCCCGTCCAGGAGGAACGGGAACACGTAGTAGCCGAAGACCCGCTTCGGCTCGGGGACGTAGATCTCGATCCGATAATGGAAGCCGAAGATCCGCTCGGCACGCTCCCGACGCCAGATCAGCGGGTCGAACGGGCAGAGCAGCGCCCGCCCCTCCACCGCTCGCGGCGTGCGGGCCGCCGGATGCCGGTAGGCGGGCCTGGTCCAGCCGCGCACCGCCACCTCCTCCAGCGCTCCCGCCTCGACGGCCTCGGCCACCGCTCGCTGCGAGACCTTGGGCGGCAGCCGGTAGTAGTCGCGCAGGTCGGGCTCGGTGGCGATGCCGAGCGCCTGCGCCGAACGCATGATCAGTTCTCGGGCGGCGACGCCCGGGTCGGGCTCCCCCGCCGCGAGGACGGCGGCGGGCAGCACCCGTTCCGGCAGGTCGTAGCGCCGTTCGAAGCCTCGGCGCGTGCCGGTGGTCAGCTCTCCGACGCCGAACAGGTACTCACAGACGTTCTTGGTGTCCGACCGGTTCCACCAGCCGCCTCTGGCGGCGGGGCCGGCGGCGCCGATCGCACGCTCCAGCTCGCCCGCGCTGATCGGGCCCAGCTCCTTGACGGCGGCCAGGACCTCGCCGGTCAGGCCGGGCGATCTCGCCTCCACCGCTTCGTGCTGCGCGCCGTAGCGCTCGGCGTAGCGCCGCATCCGCCACCACAGCAGTGGCCAGTCCTCGGGCGGCAGCAGGCTGGCCTCGTGCGCCCACTGCTCCACCAGCAGCCGTGGCCGGGCGGCGCGATGCGACCACGCGGCCTCGTCCAGCAGCTCTCGCGAGTACGGACCGAGCCTGCTGAACACGGGCATGTAATGCGCCCGGACGGCGACGTTGACCGAGTCGAGCTGGAGTAGCCGGACGCGGTCCAGCACCCGGTTCAGGTGGCGCCGAGTCGGCTCCCCCGTCGGTCGACGATCGGCGAAGCCCTGCGCGGCGAGCGCGGTCCGACGGGCGGTGTCAGCGGTCACGGTCTGCACGGCCGCATGATGCCGGCCACCACCGACACCGACCGGAGGCAGGCGAGGCGGACGGCCCAGCCCAGCCCAGCCCAGCCCAGCCCAGCCCAGCCCAGCCCAGCCCAGCCCAGCCTCGATGATCGTCGATCGCGTGGTCTGACCGGCCGGGAGACGGGCTCTGCCCCGGAGTATCCGGACTCTCCCTGTGCCCGCACAACCTGTGACGCCCGCCACCACCGGGTCCGCCGCGCCATCCGCCGCCCGCGCGGGAGGTGACACCGCCACGGCGGGAACGCATCGGCGGTCCACGTCCGCGACGGCGTGGCCGGCGGCTCGTACCGACTCCCGGACCGGACGTCGCGGGAGGGCGTCGGACCAGGTGCCCGACGGTGCGGCGGGCGGACGATAGGTTGACCGGCATGGCACACGCCGCCGTCCGCCCGGCCCTCCCCGCTGACGCCCCCGAGATCGCCCGTATCCAGTGCGACACCTGGCGAACCGCGTACACCCGGATACTCCCCGCCGCCGTCCTCGACGAACTCGACGTCACGGCGGTCGAGGCCTCGTGGCGCGAGGCCATCGACGACGACCGGGCCGCGGTACTGATCGCGACCGAGGGTGACTGGACCGTGGGGTTCTGCGTGGTCGGCGCGGCACCGGCCGAGGAGACGGCGGGCGCCGACGGTGTACCCGCCCCTGATGTCGCCGAGACCGGTCTGATCGCCTCACTGCTGGTCGAGCCGAGGTGGGGACGCCGGGGACACGGGGGCAGGCTGCTGCTGGCGGCGGGTGAGGAGTTGCGGGCCGCGGGCGCCCGGCGCGGCATCGTGTGGGTGCCGATCGCCGATGCCGCGTCGTTGGCCTTCTACAAACTCGCGGGGTGGGCGCCCGACGGTCTGTCCCGCACCCTGGACACAGGCGATCGCACCGTCCGTGAGCTGCGGCTCACCGGTCCGCTGGACTTTCAGGCCGCCGAGGTGAACGAAGATCCGGAATCGGGGCAGCCCGCCGAGTAAGGTCGCGCCGGTCACCGTCTCGTCGACCCTGGGGCTGCCGCCGTGCTGCTGTGGATCGGTCTCATGTCCGCTGCGTTCGGCGTCTCGGTGCTCGCCGCGCTCATCCCGCTCATCAGCATCGAGCTGTTCGTCATCGCCCTGATGCTTCAGCGGCCGGACACCGCCTGGTGGCAGCTCGCGGCGTTCGTCGCGGCCGGGCAGGTCATCGGCAAGCTGCTCTACTACTACGCGGGACGCGGCAGTCTGCCGCTGCCGAAGCTGTTCCGCCGGTCGGCGGACACGCCGAGCCGGTGGAGTCTCAGGCTGGCCCGCTTCCGCGAGGTGTGCCGTGAGCGGCCTGTCTGGACCGCCGGGGTGCTGCTCAGCAGCTCCTTCATCAGCCTGCCGCCCTTCGCCGCCGTCTCGGTGATCGCGGGCGTGGCGGGCATCCCGCTGCGCACCTTCGTGCTCACCGGACTGGTGGGCCGATTCGGACGCTTCGCCCTGGTGGCCGTGGTCCCCGGCATCGCCGGGGCCTGGTGGTTCTGACGACGACGCGCGTCTGCGCTCGCCGCGGACCGCTCCACCGACGATCGGCCTGTCGCATTCGTGATCGACGGGATGCGGCAAGCAAGCCGACCGAGCTCACGTCCGTACCCCCACCCCTGCCTTCTCGGCGACCGACCGGTGCGGCAGCACGACACGGCGCCCACGAACGGAGGTCACCGGCCGCCGACCGCAGGCCACATCGTCGGACGCCACGTCGTAGGCCACGCGGGCCCACGGCCGACCCCGAACATCGCTCCCCGGACAGGAGGTGGCGGCGCGCACCGTGACGAGGATGTCGGGCACCCCGCCGGGGCGAGGCGGCCACCGCGTACACGGCGCGAGCTCCCAGGACGATGCGCTGCCCGAGCGGCGGACGGACGGCCTGCCGCCTCCGACACGGTCAGCGGTCAATCCGCCAGGTCGACGGCCCGCCGCATCGCCTCCCTGGCCCGGCGTCGGTCGCCGGCCAGGTCATAGGCGTGAGCGAGGCGGAACCAGGCGCGCCAGTCAGTCGGACTCTCCTCCACCTCGCGCCGCCACTCCTCGAACCAGGCGTCGGCCGCCTCCCGCTCGACCCGGCCCGAGGGCGCCCTGGGCAGCTCCGAGCTGTCGGGCAGACCGCCCTCCCCGGCCAGCCGCTCGCCCAGCGCCGCCGTGCGGGCGCCGAACCGCCAGGTCGCGACGACCATCCACAGGCCGAGCACGGGCAGCACCAGGATGGCGACGCCGAGCACGACGGCCACGGCGTCGCCGGAACGGAGCAGGATGAACGCGCGACCGGTCAACAGCCAGAGATAGACGACGAGGACGGCGGTGAGCAGGATCGCCACCCGGCGGGCGGTGATCACAGCTCCAGCAACCCCTCGATGCCGACGGTCAGCCCGGGTAGCCCCGACACCTTGCGCACGGCGAGCAGCACCCCCGGCATGAACGACGTCCGATCGAGCGAGTCGTGACGCAGCGTCAATGTCTCCCCCTCGGTGCCGAAGAGCACCTCCTGGTGGGCGACCAGCCCCGCCAGCCGCACCGAGTGCACCCGCACGTCGTCGACCGAGGCACCACGTGCGCCTGCCGCCTCCTGGGTGGTGGCGTCGGGAGCCGGGCCGAGCCCGGCGGTCCGCCGCGCGGCGGCGATCGCCCTGGCGGTGTGGTCGGCCGTGCCCGAGGGCGCGTCGGCCTTGCGCGGGTGATGCAGCTCGATGACCTCGGCCGACTCGAAGTACCGCGCCGCGATCTCGGCGAAGCGCATGGTCAGCACGGCGCCGATGGCGAAGTTCGGCGCGATGAGCACGCCCAGCTCGGGGCGCGGCTCCAACCAGCCGCGAATGGTCGACAGCCGCAGCTCGTCGAGACCGGACGTGCCGACCACCGCGTGAATGCCCTGCTCGACGCAGAAGCGGATGCCGTCCAACACCACACCGGGGTGGGTGAAGTCCACGGCCACCTGAGTACCCGCGTCGACGAGGGCGGACAGCGAGTCGCCCTGGTCGACCACCGCGGCCAGTTCCAGATCGGCCGCGGCCTCCACGGCCCGACAGACCTCGGCGCCCATCCGGCCGCGCCCGCCGATCACCCCGACTCGGATCGGGCCGTCGTCGGTCTCCGCCAAGCTCATCGCGTCACCTCTCGCACCTTCGCGGGCAGTTCGCCGACATGAGCGTACGGGCCGACCACGGCCGCGCTGATCGGGCGTCGCAGCAGGTCCGCCGCGAGCACGGCCACCTGGTCGACGTCGACGGCGTCGATCTGACACAGCTGCTCGTCGACGCTGAGCTGAGTGCCGAAATTCAGTTCGCGCTTGCCCAGTCTGGTCATCCGCGAGGCGCTGTCCTCCAGTCCGAGGACCAGACCGCCGCGCAGCTGCCCGCGTCCCCTGGCCACCTCCGCCTCGGTGAGACCGCCCTCGGCCACCTCGGCGAGCACCGACCGGACCACGCCCGCGACCTCGCCCAGCCGGGCGGGCTGACAGCCCGCGTAGACCGCGAGGCTGCCCGCGTCGGAGTAGCAGGCGTCGGAGGAGTACACCGAGTAGGCCAGGCCGCGTCGCTCGCGGATCTCCTGGAACAGCCGGGAGCTCATCCCGCCGCCGAGCGCCGCGCTGAGGACGCCGAGCACCTGACGCCGGTCGTCGTGCCGGTCCAGACCAGGCATGCCGAGCATCAGATGAGCCTGCTCGGTCTCGTCGGAGTGCAGGACGAGATCGCGGACCTGGACGATCTCCGCCCGTCCTCGTCTCGGGGCGTCGGGGCGCGCCGCGACCGGCCCGTCCTCGGCCGCCGCCCGGCAGGCGAGCGCTCGATCGAGCAGCCGCAGCACCTCGTCGTGCTCGATGTTGCCCGCCACCGCCAGCACCATCCTGGACTGGGTGTAGCTGCGCCGGTAGAAGGACCGCAGTCGGTCCGGGGTCATGGCGCCGATCGACTCCTCGGTGCCCAGGACCGGTCTGCCGAGCGCGTGCTCACCGAGCAGCGCGGCGCTGAACGCCTCGTGCAGCAGGTCCTCGGGGTCGTCATCGCGGATGGCGATCTCCTCGAGCACCACCCCGCGTTCGATCTCGACGTCCTGGTCCGTCAGCAGCGCGTCGAAGACGACGTCGCACACGAGGTCCATCGCCAGCGGCAGGTCCTCGTCAAGCATGTGCGCGTAGTAGCAGGTGTGCTCCTTGGAGGTGAAGGCGTTCAGCTCGCCGCCGACGGCGTCGGCCTCCTCCGCGATCCGCGTCGCACTACGCCTGCGAGTGCCCTTGAAGAGCAGGTGTTCCAGGTAGTGGGCGGCGCCCGCCTCCGGACCGGTCTCGTCGCGGGAGCCCGCCGCGACCCACATGCCCACCGAGGCGGATCGCACCCCGGGCATGCGCTCGGTGACCACGCGCAGGCCGCCAGGCAGCACGGTGCGCCGCACGATGCGTCCCGTGTCGTCGGAGTCGAGGACGACGGTGGTCCCCTCGTCCTGCAGATGGCCGGCGAGCGCGGTGTGGGAGTCGGATCTGTCGCGAAGGCCGCGGGCCCCGTCGGGACCCGCGGCCGTCCTGTCGCTGATCGTCACGCCGTCGTGGACTCCGACGCCGGGGCGGCGGCCGCGCCGTCGGCGGGCGCCGCGCCGTTCTCCGCGGACTCGGTCTCGGCGACCGGGACCAGGCTGATCTTGCCCCGGTTGTCGATGTCGGCGATCTCGACTCGGATCTTGTCGCCGACCTTGACGACGTCCTCCACCTTGGCGATCCGCTTGCCGTTGCCCAGCTTGGAGATGTGCACCAGGCCGTCACGGCCCGGCACCAGCGAGACGAAGGCACCGAAGGCGGCCGTCTTGACGACGGTGCCCAGGAAACGCTCGCCGATCTTCGGAAGCTGCGGGTTCGCGATGGCGTTGATCTTGTCCACCGCCGCCTCGGCCGAGGGGCCGTCCACCGCGCCGACGTAGATCGTGCCGTCGTCCTCGATGGAGATGTCCGCGCCGGTCTCCTCGGTGATCGAGTTGATCATCTTGCCCTTCGGGCCGATGACCTCGCCGATCTTCTCCACCGGGATCTTCACGCTGGTGACGCGCGGGGCGTAGGGGCTCATCTCGTCCGGGCGGTCGATCGCCTCGGCGATGACCTCCAGGATGGTGACCCGAGCGTCGTAGGCCTGCCGAAGCGCCTGGGCCAGCACGTCGGACGGGATGCCGTCGAGCTTCGTGTCCAGCTGGAGCGCCGTCACGAAGTCCTTGGTGCCCGCGACCTTGAAGTCCATGTCGCCGTAGGCGTCCTCGGCACCGAGGATGTCGGTCAGCGCCACGTAGCGGGTCTCGCCGTCGACCTCGTCGGAGACCAGACCCATCGCGATGCCCGCGACCGGAGCCTTCAGCGGCACGCCCGCGTTGAGCAGGGACAGCGTCGAGGCGCAGACCGAGCCCATCGAGGTGGAGCCGTTGGAGCCCAGCGCCTCGGACACCTGCCGGATCGCGTACGGGAACTCCGCGCGCGAGGGCAGCACCGGCATCAGTGCCCGCTCGGCGAGCGCGCCGTGGCCGATCTCTCGCCGCTTGGGCGAGCCGACCCGGCCGGTCTCGCCGGTGGAGAAGGGCGGGAAGTTGTAGTGGTGCATGTACCGCTTGGTGGTCTCCGGCGCGAGCGTGTCCAGGTTCTGCTCGAGCCGCAGCATGTTCAGCGTGGTGATGCCCAGGATCTGGGTCTCGCCGCGCTCGAACAGCGCCGAGCCGTGCACGCGCGGGATGACCGAGACCTCGGAGGAGAGGCTCCGGATGTCGGCCAGTCCTCGGCCGTCGATCCGCACCTTGTCCCGGAGCACCCGCTGCCGGACGAGCTTCTTGGTCAGCGAGCGGAAGGCCGCGCCGACCTCCTTGTCGCGGCCGTGGAAGGGCTCGCCTTCGCCGAGGGCGACCTCGGTGAGGGTGCGCGCCTTGACCTCGTCGATGCGGGTCTCGCGCTCCTGCTTGCCCGCGATGGTCAGCGCCTCGGCCAGCTCGGCGCCCGCGATCCGCTCGACCTCCGCGAACATGTCCTCCTCGTAGGCGAGGAAGCGTGGGAACGCCACCGTCTCCTTGCCCGAGGAGTCGGCCAGCTGCTGCTGCGCCTCGCACAGGGCCTTCAGGAACGGCTTGGCCGCCTCCAGACCCTGGGCGACGATCTCCTCGGTGGGCGCGGGCGCGTCCTTCTCGATCAACGAGAGGACGTGCTCGGGCGCCTCGGCCTCGACCATCATGATCGCGACGTCGTCACCGACGATGCGGCCGGCGACGACCATGTCGAAGACGGCGTTCTCCAGCTGCTCGTGCGTCGGGAAGGCGACCCACTGGTTCTCGATCAGCGCGACGCGCACGCCGCCGACCGGGCCGGAGAAGGGCAGGCCGGAGAGCTGGGTGGAGGCGGAGGCCGCGTTGATGGCCAGCACGTCGTAGAGCTCGCCGGGAGTCAGGCTCATCACGGTGACGACGACCTGGACCTCGTTGCGCAGGCCCTCGACGAAGGACGGTCGCAGCGGCCGGTCGATGAGCCGACACGTCAGGATCGCGTCGGTGGAGGGACGGCCCTCCCGGCGGAAGAACGAGCCGGGGATGCGGCCGGCGGCGTACATCCGCTCCTCGACGTCCACCGTCAGCGGGAAGAAGTCGAAGTGCTCCTTCGGGTGCTTGGACGCGGTGGTGGCCGAGAGCAGCATGGTCTCGTCGTCGAGATAGGCGGCGACGCTGCCCGCCGCCTGCCGGGCGAAGCGGCCGGTCTCGAAACGGACCGTCCGAGTGCCGAAGCGACCGTTGTCGATGATCGCGGTGGCCTCGGTGAAGTCAGTGTCTGTCACGTAGTTCTCTCCTTGGTGTCTGGAAACGGGCCGGAGCGCACAGACACGGGAGCAGGTTCGAACGTGGCCGGTCATCGATCGAAGTCCGCGGGACCGGGTGTCCCGAGAACCACTACCGAGGACCGGCGAACTGTTCCCGATCGGCGTCTTGACGTGCGGCGGCCACTCCTTCTGGGTCTGACCTCGCGGGCGCGGCCCGATGAGACCGCGCCCGCGAGCGGATCAGGTCTAGCGGCGCAGGCCGAGCCTGCTGATCAACGAACGGTAACGCGAGATGTCGACCTTCGTCAGGTAGTTGAGCAGCCGACGACGGCGGCCGACCAGCAGCAGCAGGCCACGACGCGAGTGGTGGTCGTGCTTGTGCTGCTTCAGGTGCTCGGTGAGGCCGCTGATGCGCTTGGTCAGCATCGCGACCTGAGCCTCCGGGGAGCCCGTGTCGGACTCGTGCACGCCGTACTCGGCGAGGATCGACTTCTTCTCGGCAGTGGACAGTGCCACGGTCTGGTGTCTCCTTATATCCGGGTTCCGTGCGACTCCGCGCGGGCCCGCGACCGGTCGGGCACGTCCGAGGCCGGACGACGTCGGACACCACGAACACCGACCGAGTGGTCAGGCCTTGCGGAAGACGGTCACGGCCGCCACGGAACGCAGCCGGACCCGAGAGCCGAGGGTAGCAGGCGAACGGCCGACCGACCTCACCGCAGACCGGCGAGGCCTGCGCAGACGATTTCGTCTGCCGGAAACGCGACGGCCACGCGACGGGTAACAGCACCTGCCTAGCGTCGGTCGTCCACCCCGGTGATCAGGTGAGGGCCGCCCGGCATGGGAGCGTCTCACGCGGACCGCCGAGATCACGCGGGCCCGGCGGTCCAGGCAAGCCGTGCGGTCCTGCCATGAGGAGGCATACGATGTCGCAGGTCACCGCGTCGCACGACGATGCGGCACGCGCCGAGCACCGCGTGACCGACGCCGCGGGCACCGGCGAACCGGGGGCAGGCACGGCCACCCACTGCCCCTACTGCGCGCTCCAGTGCGCGATGACGGTGACGGCGGACCCGCTCTCGGTGACGCCGAGGGACTTCCCCACCAATCGGGGCGGGCTCTGTCAGAAGGGCTGGACCTCGGCGACGGTGCTGACCTCGCCGGGGCGGCTGACGACCCCGCTGGCCCGGCCTCGCCGTGACGCGCCGCTGCGCCCGGTGAGCTGGGAGACGGCGCTGGACCGGATCGCCGGCGAACTGCGCGGCCTGCGCGCCGAGCACGGCCCGGACTCGGTCGGGGTCTTCGGCGGCGGCGGGCTGACCAACGAGAAGGCGTACCTGCTCGGCAAGTTCGCGAGGGTGGCCCTGGGCACCTCGCAGATCGACTACAACGGCCGGTTCTGCATGTCCTCGGCGGCCGCGGCGGGCACGCGCGCGTTCGGGCTGGATCGCGGGATGCCGTTCCCCGTGTCCGATCTCGGATCGGCGGACGCGGTACTGCTGATCGGCGCGAACCCCTCGGAGACCATGCCGCCCTTCGTCGGACACCTGCGGCGGACGGCCGACCGCGGCGGACTGATCGTGATCGACCCGCGACGGACGCCGACCGCCGAACGGGCCGCGCTGCACCTGGCCCCGACCCCCGGCACGGATCTGGCGCTGGCCCTCGGGATGCTGCACGCGGCCGTGCTGGACGGCCTGGTGGATCACGCCTACGTCGAGTCCCGGACCAGCGGGTTCGACTCGGCATGGCGGGCGGCGGCGGCCTGGTGGCCGGAGCGCGTGGAGCGGGTCGCCGGGGTGGCCGCGGCCGATCAGCATGCGGCGGTGCGCCTGCTGGCCGAGGCCGACAGCGCCTATGTGCTGACCGCCCGCGGCACCGAGCAGCACGCCGACGGCGCCGACACCGTCTCGGCCTGGATCAACCTGGCGCTGGCGCTGGGGCTGCCCGGCACCCCGGGGGCGGGCTTCGGCTGTCTCACCGGGCAGGGCAACGGCCAGGGCGGCCGGGAGCACGGTCAGAAGGCCGACCAGCTCCCCGGCTACCGACGACTCGACGACCCGGCGGCGCGGCAGCACGTCGCGGGGGTCTGGGGCGTCGACGCGGCGGATCTGCCCGGTCCCGGCCGTTCGGCCTACGAACTGCTCGACGCGCTCGGCCGGGACGACGGCCCGCGTGCCCTTCTCGTCTTCGGCAGCAATCCGGTCGTCTCGGCGCCCCGGGCCGCCCACGTGCAGGAGCGGCTGGCGTCGCTGGACCTGCTGGTGGTGGCCGACGTGGTGCTCTCCGAGACCGCCGAGACGGCCGACGTGGTGCTGCCGGTGACGCAGTGGGCCGAGGAGGACGGCACGATGACGAGCCTGGAGGGCCGTGTGCTGCTGCGTCGCAGGGCGGTCGACCCGCCGCCACAGGTTCGCAGCGATCTCGACATCCTGCACGGCCTGGCGGTCCGGCTGGGTCAGCCGCCGGAACGGTTCCCGGTGGCGGCCGAGGAGGTGTTCGCGGAGCTGGGGGCCGCCTCGGCGGGCGGACCCGCGGACTACTCGGGGATCAGTCACGCGCGGCTGCGAGCCGGGGAGGCGCTGTTCTGGCCGGTGCCGGACCCGACGCATCCGGGGACGCCGAGACCGTTCCTGGACGCCTTCGGCCACGCCGACGGACGCGCCCGGTTCATCGCGGTGGACCACCGGGGGCCCGCGGAGCAGCCGGACGCCGAGTTCCCGCTGGTGCTGACCACCGGACGGGTGCTGGCGCAGTATCAGTCCGGGGCGCAGACCCGACTGATTCGTGAGTTGAACGAGGTGTCCGGCGAGGCGCACGTGGAGGTCCATCCCGACACCGCCGCGCGGGCCGGGCTCGCCGACGGCGCGACGGCGCTGGTCCGGTCCCGCCGAGGCGTGATGACGGCCAGGGTGCACTGCGTGCCCTCGATGCGGCCGGACGTGGTGTTCCTGCCGTTCCACTTCCCCGGTGTCCAACGCGCCAACCTGCTCACCAATCCCGTGCTCGATCCGGTGAGCCGGATGCCCGAGTTCAAGGTCTGCGCGGCGCGGCTCGAGTCGGCCCGCCCGACCCCGGTGCAGAGCGAAGGAGAGTTCTGATGAGCCGTCGACAGGTGGTCCTGATCGGCTACGGGATGGCCGGGGCTCGGCTCGCCGAGGAGATCCGCAGGCGTGATCCCACCGGTGACCGGGTCGCCTTGACGGTGTTCGGCGAGGAGCCGCACCCCGCGTACAACCGGGTGCTGCTGTCCGGCGTCGTGGCGGGTTCGCTCTCCGCCGAGGCCGTGCGGACACAGGACGACGACTGGGCGTTGCGCAATCTGGTCGACCTGCGGCGCGGGCTCCGGATGACGGAGCTGGATCGGCGAGGGCGCCGGGTCCGACTCGACGACGGCCGGTGGCGTCCCTACGACCACCTGGTCCTGGCGACCGGCAGCAGGCCGTGGTTCCCTCCGCTGCCGGGGCTGCTCGACTTCGACGGCGAGCCCGCCCCGGACGTCGTGCCCTTCCGGACGCTCGACGACGGGGAGCGGATCTCGGCCGCCGCGCGGGCGGGCCTGCGGGTGGCGGTGCTGGGCGGCGGCCTGCTGGGTCTGGAGGCGGCGCGCGGACTCGCCGGGCGGGGTACCGAGGTGACCGTGGTGCATCCGAGTGACTCGCTGATGGAACGGCAGCTGGACGCGGGCGCGAGCCGGGTGCTGGCGAGTTCGCTGCGTCGGCTGGGTGTCCGGCTGCGGATGGGCGTGCCCGCCGTGGCGCACCGGCCGGGCACGGGTCTGCTGCTGGCCGACGGCACGACGGTCGCCGCCGAGCTGGTCGTCGTGGCCGCGGGCGTGCGGCCCGCGGTGGAACAGGCGCAGGCGGCGGGGTTGGCGGTGGACCGGGGGGTGCTCGTCGACGACCGGCTGCGCACCGCGGACCCGGACGTCTCGGCGTTGGGCGACTGCGCGCGGCATCCCGGTGCGGACGCCGGACTGGTGCAGCCCGCCTGGGAACAGGCCGCGGTGCTCGCGGACCTGCTGACCGGGGCCGATCCGGCGGCCCGGTACCGGGGCACGGCGACGGTGACGCGACTGAAGGCGCGCGACGTCGATCTCGCGGCGCTCGGCGACGTGCACGTGCCGGTGGACAGCGCCGACGCCGAGGTGGTGTGCGTGCAGGACCCGGCGCGGGGCCGCTACGCGAAGCTGGTGGTGCGGGACGAACGGGTGGCGGGAGCGATCGTGTTGGGGATTCCGGACGCCGCCGCGTCGATCATCCGGTTCTTCGACCGGGGCACGCCGGTGCCGCCGGACCGGCTCGCGCTGCTTCTCGGGCGCGCGCTGCCCGCCGCGAGCGGCACCGACCCGAGCACCCGGTCCGCCGACGCCCTGGTGTGTCGGTGCAACTCGGTGCGTCGGGAGGGACTCGTCCAGGCCTGGGAGGCGGGCGCCCGTTCGGTGTCGGATCTCGCGCTGCGGACGAGAGCCACCACCGGGTGCGGCGGCTGTCGGGACGAGGTGTGCGCGTTGGCCGACTGGCTGGCGGATCGACAGCCCGCGGTGGCGGTGCCCGCGGTCTGAGGCTCGGACCGGGGCGGGCCTGGTCCGGCGGGTCCGACGGGTCCGACACCCCGGTGGGCGAGACGTGCGCGGCGCCCGCGGCCGGTGCGTCGCCGGCCGGCCGGACGATCCCGGCCGGCTCGTCGGGGCGGTCGACGGCGACCGTCGAGGGCGTCTCGCCGTCGGCGGCGGCGCGTCCTGCCGGGTCGCTCGACGTCGGGACGACGCGGTGGGGTGGAGTCTGTTCGCTCGCGGGCTCGGCAGCCCGCGCGGGTGCGGGACGTCCGCCTGTCGTCGTCGGAGACACCGCCGTCCGGACTCGGTGCCCACGCGCGTACGGGACGTCCGTGCGCAGCTCCGCAGGTTGATCTTCGTGGTCAGTGGGTGTCCACGCGCGTACGAGACGCCCCGTGCGGCGACTCCGCGCGTGCGCGGGTCACGGGAGATCGCGCCGTCGAGACACGAGCCGCTTCGTCGGCGGATCGGCGGGCGTCTCGCCGATCGGCGCCCGGTTCGCCGACCTGCTCCCCGAGGCCGCCGTGCCGTCGTCGGCGCCCGGCGCCCGTGACCGGCACCATGGCCCGGGCGAACGGGTGCCGCGGCCCGTCGCCCCACGCGCCGCCCGCCGGGGGCGACGGCGGACGCCGCTCCGGGCTCACTCCGCTCGATGGTCTCCGGTGCAGGGGAGTTCGTCCGCCGGTCATCGCTGGTCATCACGCGGTAACGCGGGCTTCCTAGCGTGTGTGACGACTCTCGTGGCCGGGTCGCCGCCGGTGCCGACCCTGGTGTGGCGAGACCGGAGACGATCCAGTGGCACTGGAGGACGACGAATGACCGTGACGGCAGACGACGAGCGAGGGCAGCGGCACGGGCGCCCGACCCGACCGGGACGCCGCTGGATCGAGCACTGGGAGCCGGAGGACCCGGAGTTCTGGGCTCACACGGGCGCCAGGGTCGCCCGCCGAAACCTGATCTTCTCGATCTTCGCCGAACATCTCGGCTTCGCGCTCTGGTCGATCTGGAGCGTGGTGGTGGTGGCCCTGCCGTCGGCGGGCTTCGCCTTCTCCGTCGATCAGCTGTTCTGGCTGGTGGCGGTGCCGAATCTGCTGGGCTCCGCGCTGCGGCTGCCCTACACCTTCGCGGTGCCGCGCTTCGGCGGACGCAACTGGACGGCGGTCAGCGCGCTGCTGCTCCTGCTGCCGGTCCTCCTGCTGATCCTCTGCGTGTCGAACCCCGCGACGCCGTTCTGGATGTTCCTGCTGGCGGCGGCCGGCGCGGGCGTGGGCGGCGGGAACTTCGCCAGCAGCATGGCCAACATCAGCTTCTTCTATCCGGATTCACGCAAGGGCTTCGCGCTCGGCCTGAACGCGGCGGGCGGGAATCTCGGCGTCGCCCTCATGCAGCTGATCATCCCGGTGGTCATCTCGCTGGGCACCGGGGTGAACCTGGCCTACGCCGCGCTGTTCTACCTGCCGTTCGTGGTGGCGGCCGCGGTCTGCGCGCTGCTGTTCATGGACAACCTCGTGGAGGCGCGATCGGACTTCCGAGCCCAGATCAGGGCGGCCCGCAGGCCGCACACCTGGGTGATGTCGCTGCTCTACATCGGAACCTTCGGTTCCTTCATCGGATTCTCCGCCGCGCTGCCGCTGCTGATCTCCACCCAGTTCCCCGACGTCCAGGGCGCGTACTTCGCCTGGCTCGGCGCGGCCGTCGGCTCGCTGGCCCGCCCGCTGGGCGGCTGGCTCGCCGACCGGCTGGGCGGGGCCCGGGTCACGGCGTGGACGTTCGCGGCCATGGGACTCACGGCGGCGGCGGTGGTGGCGGGCCTGAACAGCGGCCGGTTCGAGATGTTCCTCGGCGCCTTCCTCCTGCTGTTCGTCACCAGCGGGATCGGCAACGGCTCCACCTACCGGATGATCCCGGCGATCTTCACCGCGCGGGCACGCCGGGAGGAGTCGGCGGGCGTGGATCGGGCGGAGGCGGTCGCGCGTGGAAAGCGGGAGGCGGCGGCCGCGATCGGCATCGCCTCGGCGGTGGGGGCGTTCGGCGGCTTCTTCGTCAACCGGGGCTTCGCGGCCTCGATCTCGGGCAGCGGCGGCATCGAGGCGGCGCTCTACGGCTTCATCGGCTTCTACGCGCTGTGCCTGGGTGTCACGTGGTGGTGCTATCTGCGGAGGTCCGTCCTGGTGTCCCGCCTGCCGAGCCTGGCGGCGGCGCGGGTCTGACACGGGCCTGCTGCCTCGGTGCGGCACGGCGTCGTTCGCTACGCGAGGCGGTCGCGGGCTCCCCGGCCGGACATGCTTCGCCCGCCGGCCGTCCTGTCGCGCCCGCCTCGATCCGCGTGCCCGGCGGTGGGATCGGTCGTGCGATCGGTGCGGGCGGAGGGGCACGGCGGCCCTCACGACCGAACTCCGACACCTTCTCCTCGGCGTGCCCCGCGACCCCCGCACGCCCGGCGACCCCGCGCACCGGAATCCCCGGCGACCCCTCGTCGGCACCCGCGTCCTCGACGCGGCGGTCCGGGCGCCCGGAGCCGCCGACCGGACCGCCGCGCTCCTCGACGATCACGCCGCAGCCCGTCTCCACCGCCTGCGGACGCCGACGAGCAGGATCCCTGCACGATCTCAACCGCGCAGCGATACCGCCGATCCGGCCCGGCCGCACGCCTCGTCGCGCCGATCACCCGTACCGCACTAGCCGCCACCTGCGCGGAGAGCACCCGTTAACGGTCATGCAATACCGGTGACCCAGCCGGGACACGACGCGCGATGAGCATGGAGGACAGCTGCCGGAGAAGGGACTTCCATGACGCGGACGCTGGTCATCGTCGGCAACGGAATGGTCGGCCATCGGGTCGTGCAGGCACTCCGCGACCGCGACGTCACGGGCGCGTGGCGCGTCGTGATCCTCGCCGAGGAGTCGCATCCCGCCTACGACCGGGTGGCGCTCTCGTCCTATGTGGACTCCTGGTGTCCCGAGGCGCTGCGGCTGCCCGGCGCGGAGTTCACCGAGGACGAGACCGTCGAGCTGCGACTGGGCGATCCGGTGACCGACGTCGACCCGGCGGCACGCACCGTGACGACCTCCTCGGGCGTCGTCCGCTCCTATGACGCCCTCGTGCTGGCCACCGGCTCGCGGCCGTTCGTCCCCCCGGTCCCCGGTCACGATCTCGCGGGCTGTCACGTCTACCGCACCATCGACGATCTCGACGGCATCCGGGCCGCCGCCCGGCATGCCGACGACGGGGTGGTCGTCGGCGGCGGCCTGCTCGGTCTGGAGGCCGCCAACGCGCTGCGGCAGCTGGGCGTCCGGCCGCATGTCGTGGAGCTGGCACCCCGACTGATGCCCCTTCAGGTCGACGAGGGCGGCGGCGCGGTGCTGCGCGGCCGGATCGAACGCCTCGGCGTCACCGTCCACACGGGCGTCGCCACCCAGGAGGTGGCCGGCTCCGCCGACGGCACGGTGACCGGGGTCCGGCTCTCCGACGGCAGCCGGATCGACACGCCGCTGGTGGTGTTCGCCGCAGGTGTGCGGCCCCGCGACGACCTGGCACGGCGGGTCGGCCTGGCCGTCGGCGAGCGGGGCGGAGTGGCGGTGGACGCGAACTGCCGGACCTCGGAGCCGTCGATCTTCGCCGTCGGCGAGTGCGCCTCGGCGGCCGGTCGGGTGTACGGGCTGGTCGGCCCCGGCTACGCCATGGCGGAGGTGGTGGTCGATCAGCTGCTGGGCGGCGCGGCGGAGCTCGGCGCCGCGGACACCTCGACGAAGCTCAAGCTGCTGGGCGTCGACGTCGCCAGCTTCGGCGACGCCCATGCCCAGTCCCCCGGCGCGCTGGCCGTCGTCCACCACGACCCGGTCGCGGGCACCTACAAGAAGCTGGTGGTCTCCGACGACGCGACGACCGTGCTCGGCGGCATGCTGGTGGGCGACGCGGGCGCCTACGGGCTGCTCCGACCGCTCGTCGGCGCCGCGCTGCCCGCGACACCCGATCAACTACTCGCCCCGGAGGGCGGCGGCGGGCCGGTCGGCCCGGCGGCGTTGCCGGACTCCGCACAGGTCTGCTCGTGTCACGCGGTCACCAAGGGCGCTCTGAACGCGGCGATCGACGACGGCTGCGCCGACGTGCCCGCGTTGAAGTCCTGCACCAGGGCGGGCAGCGGCTGCGGCTCGTGTGTGCCGATGCTCAAGCGGATGCTGGCCGCGCGCGGCGTCGAGCAGTCCCGCGCCCTGTGCGAGCACTTCGAGCACACCAGGGCGGAGCTGTTCGAGATCGTCCGGTCCACGGGCCTGCGGACCTTCAGCGATCTGATCGCCCGGCACGGCCGAGGACGCGGCTGCGACGTGTGCAAGCCGGTGGCCGCGTCGATCCTGGCCTCGCTCGGCGGCGGACACGTCCTGGACGGCGAGCAGGCGGGCCTCCAGGACACCAACGACCGTTACCTGGCCAACATCCAGCGCAACGGGACGTACTCGGTGGTGCCGAGGATCCCCGGCGGGGAGATCACTCCGGATCGGCTGCTGTTGATCGCGCAGGTCGCCCAGGACTTCGGGCTGTACACCAAGATCACCGGCGCGCAGCGGATCGACCTGCTCGGGGCGACCGTGGACCAGCTGCCGCGGATCTGGCGCAGGCTGGTCGAGGCGGGCTTCGAGTCCGGCCACGCCTACGGCAAGGCCCTGCGCGCGGTGAAGTCCTGCGTCGGCTCGACCTGGTGCCGGTTCGGCGTGCAGGATTCCGTGAGCCTCGCGGTGGACCTGGAACTGCGCTACCGCGGGCTGCGCGCGCCGCACAAGATCAAGGCGGGTGTCTCCGGCTGTGCCCGCGAGTGCGCCGAGGCCAGGGGCAAGGACGTCGGGGTCATCGCGACCGACTCCGGCTGGAACCTCTACGTGGGCGGCAACGGCGGCTTCACACCCCGACACGCCGAGCTGCTGGTCACCGACGTCGACACCGACACGCTGGTGCGGCTGATCGACCGCTTCCTCATGTTCTACGTCCGCACCGCCGACCGCCTGCAGCGGACAGCCGCCTGGATCGAGGCCATGGAGGGCGGTCTCGACCACCTCAGAGCGGTGATCGTCGACGACAGTCTGGGCATCTGCGCCGATCTGGAGGCCGCGATGGCCGCGCACGTCACCGACTACGTCGACGAATGGCGCGGTGTGCTGGACGACCCGGAGAAGCTGGCCCGGTTCAGCTCCTTCGTGAACGCGCCGGGCACCCCTGATCCGTCCATCTCGTTCCGTGAGGAGCGCGGCCAGCGCGTGCCGGTGCTCCTCGGCGTCCCGGAGGTGAAGAGTCGATGACCGCGGTGTTGGAACCGACCTGGGTGAACGTCTGCGCGCTGCGGATGCTGCCGCCGGAGCACGGCGTGGCCGTGCTGCTGCCTTCCGGAGAGCAGATCGCGGTGTTCCGCACCCAGGACGACGAGCTGTTCGCCCTGGACAATCTCGACCCGGTGAGCGGCGCGGCCGTGCTGTCCCGAGGCATCGTCGGCGATCGGGCGGGCAGGCCGGTGGTCAGCTCACCCATGCACAAGCAGGCGTTCGACCTGCGGACCGGGCGTTGCCTGGACGACCCGACGATCTTCGTTCGGGCTCATCCGGTGCGGCTCGTGGCGGAGACCGTCCAGGTGGGACGTCCGTGACGGCACGCGGGGCGGCCGAGGACGAGCTGCCGCCCCTGGCGGGTTTCACGGTCGGCGTCACGGCCGCACGCCGGGCGGAGGAGCTCGTCGCGCTGTTGGAACGCAAGGGCGCGGTGGTGGTGCACGCCCCCGCGATCCGGATCATCCCGCTGGCCGACGACGCGCGGCTGCGCGCGGCCACCGAGTCGGTGCTGCGTGCCCCGGTGGACGCGGTGGTGGTGACCACGGCGATCGGCTTCCGAGGCTGGCTGGAGGCCGCCGAGGGCTGGGGACTGGGCACGGGGCTGCTCTCCAGGCTCGGGGCGGCGCGGCTGCTGACCAGGGGGCCGAAGTCGCGCGGCGCGGTGCGGGCGGCGGGCCTGGTGGAGACGTGGTCGCCGCCGTCGGAGAGCAACGCCGAGATGCTCGATCGCCTGCTGACCGACGGGGTGGCGGGCAGGCGGGTCGTGGTGCAGCTGCACGGCGAGCCGCAGCCGGAGTTCGTCGGCGCGTTGCGCGCGGCGGGCGCGGACGTCGTGGAGGTGCCGGTGTATCGGTGGCAGCCGCCGTCGGACCCGACGCCGTTGCATCGACTGGTGGACGCCGTCCTCACCCGACAGGTGGATGCGCTGACGTTCACCAGCGCCCCCGCGGTGGCCAGCCTGCTCGCGGCGGCGGCGGAGACGGGCCGGGAGGAGCCGCTGCTGGCTCAGCTGCGCCGCGAGGTGCTGGCGGCCTGCGTCGGCTCGATCTGCGCGGGCCCGCTCGTGGCGCGGGGGGTCCCGGTGGTGCGGCCTGAACGGGCCCGGATCGGCGCGCTCGTGCGGGAGTTGGCCGTGACGCTGCCCGCCAGGGCCGGACGACTGTGGATCGCCGCCCGCGAGGTCGAGCTGCGCGGCCACGCCGCGGTCGTCGACGGGATGCTGCGGCCGGTGCCGCGCGCCCCGATGGCGGTGTTCCGCGCGTTGGCCGCGACCCCGGGGCGGGTGGTGCCGCGTCGGCGGCTGCTCGCGGCGCTGCCGACCGGCGGCGACGAGCACGCCGTGGAGACCGCGATCGGCAGACTGCGCACGGCCCTCGGCGAGCCGCGGCTGGTGCAGACCGTCGTCAAGCGCGGGTATCGGCTGGCGGTGGACCCTCGGTGAGCGGGGCGCCGGGCACCCTGCGGGCCGTCGCCGGCCGGCGACGCGGCGGTCGATCACGACGGGGTCGGTGACACAGGAATCGGTGACGACGCGGTCGGTGCCGCTCGGGTCGGTGGCGGCGGGGAGCGCCTGATCCCGCGGCTCGCCTGCCGTGCCGGGATCGTGGACGTCGAACGAGGGGCGGGGCATCGGCGTCGTCTCGTCCCGCCGGGCTCGCGGTCACGCCGTGAGCGTGCGGCGGACCGGTCGCACCCAGCCGCAGGCCGAACCGAACCGCGGGCCGAACCACACGCCGTGCCCGCTCCGCGGCCGGACCGTCTCCACCCGCCGACCAGCCGATGCCCGGCCGTCCGACGCGATCCGACCCGCTCGGCCCGCCTCACCGCCTCGCCCGGCGCCGTGTCCGCAGGCCCTCGTCTCCGTGCCCTCTCCGCCTCACGGCCGGCAGCGCACCCCTCTGCGGCGGGGCGGGCGGACACTCGCCGACCATCGACGCGCCGAGACAGGACGACGGCCGCCGGTACGGGCCGCCCGAGACGGGACACCCTGAGACGAGCACCCGGTGCCGAGACCCACGGTGACGGGACGTCCGGTCACCGCGTCAACGCGACGTCGAGCACCCGGCGGAAGCGGGAGCCCTCGGCGACGATCGACCCGCTCTCGACGAGCGACGCCTCAGCAGGCCGCCAGCTCGGTCCGACGTAGTCGGCGAGCGCCGCCGTCAACGCCTTCGGCTCGTCGGCGGGCGGTCGCCAGCGTGCCAGTGTCAGATGCGCCTGATAGTCGGCCGGATCGCCGCCCGCCGCGCTCACCAACGCCGTCAACGCGGCGGCGGCCGCGTCGTCCTCCGGAACGACACGTGCCCACAGGACCTTCGCGAAGGTGCCCGCGCCGGCGATGCGCAGCCGGGGAGAGGTCAGCCCCGTCATCAGGGCGCGCAGCCGGTCGGCGACGGGCGCGGAATCCACGTCCTCGCCGTGGAAGGCCAGGGTGACGTGCCACTCCGTCTCGGGGCCGAAGCGCAGGCCCGGACCGGCGATGCCCGGTCGCCGGTCACGAATCCTGGTGAGCGTCGCGCGCAGATCGTCGACGACGGCGGACGTGGGCCACAACGTGGTGAACAGCCGCATGTCGCCGGGCGCCCTGTCCGTGCCGTCAGTCCCGTGCGGCGTCGCGCAGCACGCGCGCCAGCTTGGGCAGTCTGCCCTCGATCAGCTCGGCGGCCTCGATCAGCTCGTCGAAGCTGGCAGCCTGCCCGAGCACCTGCGCGACGATGTCGGCGTGGTTGCCCTCGTTGATCGGCAGCTCGCCTCTGGCCACGGTGGGGCGGGAGTTGCGCACCTCGTCGAGGGCGCGTTGGATGGCCTCGCGGTCGCCTGCGATGACGTCTCGGGCCAGGGCCCGGCGCTCCAGCATGACCAGGCGGGCGAGCACGGAGGGGTTGCCGATCTTGGCCCGCCTGCCGCTCATGACCTGGCTGAGCATCGGGGCGCTGATGCCGAGTACGTCGGCGAGCTGAGCCTGCGAGATCCGGTATGCGACCACCAGCCTGCGCACCCGGTCGCCGAGCGGCTCTCCGTACCACTCTCGCTGCAACGCCAGGTTGCGCTGCACGATCTTCTGCTCCTCCACATCAGCTCCTCGGCTGAGTCGTCGCTCTTCATGCCCACACCACGCGACGGCGGCGACGCCGATGTCCTTCTTCGGCGAGTGGTCCGGCCATCCTGCCAGGTCATCCAGGCATGGCGGACCGGAACCGACGGTAATCACGTACGTCGACGGTGCCCTTCCGTCACGCGCGCCCCGTGAGGATCTCTCGCGTTCGCCGCACGTCCACGTTCATCTGATCGATCAGCGCCTGCACCTCGGCGTAGCGCTCCATGTTCCGCAGCTTGGCGACGAAGTCCAGCTCGACGTGCTCGCCGTAGAAGTCCTCGTTCACATCGAGCACGTAGGCCTCGACGCGACGTTCCTCGCCGGAGAACGTCGGGTTCGTCCCCACCGACACGGCGGCGGGAAGAACGCGCCGCTCCTGTGCTCCGTCGTGGGAGCGCACCACGAATCGACAGGCGTAGACGCCGTCTCCCGGCACGGCGGCATACCGGTGCGTGGAGAGGTTCGCCGTGGGGAAGCCCAGTTCCCGACCTCGGCCGTCGCCCCGGATGACGATGCCCTCCAGCCGGTAGGGTCGCCCGAGCGCCTCGGCCGCCGCCGCGACGTCACCCGCCGAGAGGCAGGAACGGATGTAGGTCGAGGAGTAGGTCAGCTCGTTCTCGGCCAGCAGGTGCGTGCCCTCGGCGACGAAGCCGAATCGCCGACCGAGGGTGCGCAGCAGCGCCACGTCGCCCGCGGCGCGGTGGCCGAAGGTGAAGTTCTCCCCCACCACCACGGCCGCGGCGTGCAACCGCTCCACGAGTACCTCGTGCACGAAGGCGTCCGGCGGGGTCTTGGCGACCTCCGAGGTGAAGGGCAGCACGCAGAACACGTCGACGCCGAGTTCCTCGACCAACTCGGCCCGCCGCCGCAGGGTGCTGAGCTGCGCAGGATGGCTGCCCGGCCGCACCACCTCGGAGGGGTGCGGGTCGAAGGTCAGCAGGACGCACGGCAGTTCGAGCTCACGCGCTCGCCGGACCGCGGAGGCGATGAGCTGTCGATGACCTCGGTGCACTCCGTCGAAGATCCCGATGGTGACCACGCACCGACCCCAGTTCGTGGGAACGGCGTCCAGACCGCGCCAGCGTTGCATGGAGAGCACCCTACGTCGTCCGAGGGCCGGACCGGGTGCGTGCCGGAGGGTCAGCGGGCGTCGGCGGCCGCCCCCGCGGGCGCGAACACCACCAGCGACGTCGCCTGGCCGTTCTTCTCGCTGACCAGCGCGATCAGCCGGCCGGCCGGGTCGAATGCCCCGTAGGCGCCCGTGATGCCCGCGAGCGGCAGCCTGCCGCCGTGGGCGAGCGCCGAGGCCTCGGCGTGATCGAGATCGCGTCGTGGGAAGGCCGCGGCGACGGCGTCGGCCAACCCGAGTGAGAGTTCGGGCTTCTCCTCAAGCCGGGCCAGGGTCTTGGCGGCGCCGATGCCGAACGGGCCGACGCGCGTCCGGCGCAACGCGGCCAGGTGGCCGCCGACGCCGAGCGAGGCGCCCAGATCACGGGCCAGTGCGCGGACGTAGGTGCCGGAGGAGCATTCGACGAGGACGTCCAGATCGACGTACTCGCCCTCGGTGCGCTGGGCCAGCACGTCGAACCGGGCGACGGTGACCGGCCGGGGCGGCAGTTCGACCTCTTCGCCCGCCCGGACACGCGCGTAGGCACGCTTGCCGTCGACCTTGACGGCGCTGACGGCGCTGGGGCGCTGTTGGATGTCGCCCACCAGCGGTGCGATGGCAGCGCGCACGTCGGATTCGCCGATCCCGCTCGCGTCGGCGGTGGAGAGCACCGCGCCCTCGGCGTCGTCGGTGGTGGTGGCGGAGCCGAGCCGAATCGTCGCCAGGTAGGCCTTGGTGTCCAGCGCCAGGTGACCGAGAAGCTTCGTCGCCCGCTCCACGCCGAGGACCAGCACTCCGGTGGCCATCGGATCGAGCGTGCCCGCGTGCCCGATCTTGCGGGTTCCGAGTATTCGGCGGGCCACGGCGACCACGTCGTGCGAGGTCATGCCGCTCTCCTTGTCGACGACGACGAGGCCGGGCGGCACCGGGGGGCGGGAGGCACGGGGCTTGCGAGTCGGTCCGGACACGGGGTGACATCCTGCCGCACGCCTCGGAGCGCCCCGCCCGCCGGGTGAGCGGCGCTGTCGACCCGGCCGTGGCGGCCGGACCGCGGCGGGTCGGAGAGCCGCGGCCCGGTGCTCCCCGCCCTCCGGTGGGACCCGCCCCGGTGGATCCCGGCCGCTCGGGTCCGGGATCCGGAGAGGACCGCCGTGGCGATTCCCGACGGGAGTGCGGGGCAGACACCAAGTCTCGGGCGGACGGCGTCGGCCGCCTGCTCAGACGCGAGCGGGCACCGGCGCCTGCCGCAGGTCCCAACGCTGGTGACGCAGCCGCACCGGCACCGATTCGCCTCGGGCGTCGGCGGCCAGCACCACGGCGCGGGCCCGTCGCCACCAGACGAGGGTGCGCGACAGCCCGAACAGCAGCAGGGCGCCGACGCCGAGGAAGGCGATCCGGAACGAGCCGGTGCCGTCGACGGCCGTCGCGTCGAGCAGCAGCCCGATCAGCAGCGCGGAGAAGGCGGTGGCCAGATGCCCGCCGACGTTGGCGACTCCGGTGGCGGTGCCCACCTCGGTGAGGCTGTTGTAGTCCCGCACCAGGGCGAAGGCCACCGAGGACGCGGGGCCGCCGCAGGCGAAGACCACGAACGCCACGGTCACCAGCAGCAGCGGCGGACCGTCGCCGGGCCAGGCCAGCAGCATGGTCAACGCGCTGACGGTGGCGAGCAGATAGCCGATCACCAGCGGCATCCGGCAGGTGGGCCGGTGGCCGATCAGGGCACCGACCAGCGGCCCCGCGAAGACACCGCCGAAGACCAGCAGCCCGACCAGGACGCCAGCCGTCCCCGGCGAGACGCCGATGCCGTCGACCAGATACGGGAAGCCCCAGAGAAGCCCCAGCACACCGGGCAGGAACATCGTGGAGAAGTGCACCCAGAACGCCAGACGGGTGCCGGGCACCCGCCACACGGCCGGGACCCGGCTCAGCACCTCGCGCAGGCCCGTCGGGGCCGACGAGGCCTGCGGCGGCTCGACGGCCACGGGAGGGGTGTCACGGACGAAGCGACCCGCGATGACGGCGTAGGAGGCGGTGAGGAGTCCGACGATCGCGAAGGTCGGCGTCCAGCCCACGTTCGTCAGGGCCAGACCGAGCGGAACGGTGGCGAGCACGCCGCCGAGAGCGCCCAGCGCGCTGGAGATCGAGGCGACGAGGGCATAGCGGCGGGAGCTGAAGTGTGCGGCGACCAGCCGCAGGATGCTCACCCAGGTGAGCGCGTCTCCGACTCCGACGGTCACACGGGCGGCGAGTGCGGCCGGGTACGAGTCGACGAGGGCGAACAGGAGTTGTCCCACGCCGAGGAGCACGGCGGCGGCGGTGAGCACGCGGCGTGGGCCGAACCGGTCGACGAGCAGTCCGGTGGGGATCTGCATGGCGGCGTAGACGCCGACCTGGACGACGGTGAAGACCCCGAGAGCGGCGGGGCCGATGGCGAAGCGCTCAGAGGCCAGGGTTCCCGCGACGCCGAGGGAACCGCGGTGGAATACGGCGGCGAGATAGACGATGACGGCGAAGGTCCAGATCAACCACGCTCGGCGCGCGTGGCGTTGGGATGACACGGTGTTCCTCCAGATTGTTGCCTCACCTGGTGTATGGCCGCGCCGATCGAATTCGCTACCGGAATGTGACCCAGTCGTTCCTCGACATCAACACTTCGCCCGCAAGCCATCCACGGGCCGCCGGTGAGCGGTGTGGTGGACACCGAGGCTCGCGGCGACCCCCGGCCGTCGCCGATCAGAGCCGGGGCGGCGGACGGCGGCGCTGTGGGCAGGCACGACGGTTCGCCGTGGCACCCGTCTTCCCCATCGCTCCGGCGCGGACGCCGCAGCCGCGATCCGGCGCAGGCCCGCCGTGCTCGACCGACGTCGAGACGAGCCGCGACCGCTGATACGACACGCCCGGCACACCCGAAAGATCACGATTCGGTCTACATCAGGGGCGGACGGTGGAGGTCCGGGGCGGGCGACCGAGACGTTCGCGACGGCGATGAGAGGCGCCCGGCCGCCACTGCGAACGTCCCCGGGCGGTGACGCGACAACGTGCCCCACTGGCCGCACGAGCGCCCCGAAGAACCCGATCACGTCCGCCGTCGGGCGGCCCGGGACGAAGTCCGGCGGCGTGGCGCCGGCCGCCCGGCGGCCGCGATGGCCCGGGCCGGTCACGGCATGGCCGAAGAGGCGGCCGATGTCTGCCCGATCGACACACGACGTCGGCCCGAAGACGTATCGGCGCCCTGCCCCGCCGGGCAGCCGGCGACGATGACGCATCCCGGTCCGGAGTGCGCTCCGCGACGAGCCGCCGGAACGCGGGTGAGCACCCTGACGGCGCTCCGAGGCGGCGGCGCTCGGAGTCATGTCGCCCGCGGCAGACGACCACATCCCCGATGCGTCGGCGGCGTTCGCGGCCGCGCCTGCCCCCCGTTCGCCGGCCCGTGGCGCATCCCCGGGTCGAGCGCCGAGGCGGCAGCGGGAACACTCGTGCCCGACCGCCGATCGGGGGCGACGCCGATGGAGACGGTTCGTTCCTCGCCATCCAAGACTCGGATGGCGACGAAGGACACGGTCCGTCGGGCCTCAGAACATGCACGTCCCCTTGTCGATCGCGCCTTCCGCCCGATAATCCACACCCGCCACCACGGGCGACTCCTGCTGGTTCCGCGCGGCCGACACCTTTCCGTGCTCCCACCACGCCTCCTCGAGTTCCGGTGCATCAAACCCCGACTTCGACCACACGTAACCGTCAGGGTCATACGTCGCCTGATACTCGGCATCCCGATCCCTGATCTCGTCAACGAGGTCAGGGCAACTCAAGCTCTCCGCCGCCTCCTCAATCGAATGACCATACTCCTCGGGATCAGCTCCGTGACGGTAGAACGGACCCTCCCCCTTCAACCGACCAGCAACGACACCACAATAGAACGAGACACATCCACTCCCATGAAGGCGCGGTCGAACTTCTCGTCTGATCGAGATCGGATGCGCGCCGACCATCAAACCAGACCGACGGACAGTAATGGCAATACGACGCCTCTCGCCCTTGAACACTACTTCATACACCGTGCGATCGATGCCACTATGCCCGACACTTTTTCCATGCTCGAGTGCAGCGAACACCAGCGGAATGATGTCTCCCTAGACACCCCCATCGTTCCGAACCGTTCGATCCGGTCATCATCCAGAACATGCTCCCGGCCGCCCTTCTTGTTTCGCCCTTCCACCCAGACGATCCGACCGTCCGGCAGTCTGGCGGTCCGAGTGACGTTCTTCGAGTTGATCATCACGCCTGCGCGTTCTCGATCAGCGATCGAGTCCGCCTGCGGTGTCGAGCCCGTACTGCCTGACGAAGGCCGGGGCCGTTCAGCCCATCGGGCGCTACACCACTCGGACCTGCCGATACGACCTTCAGGAGGCTTCGACGCGAACCGGCTTTACTCCGGATGTAGCGGCGAGTGACCATCTGTCCCGCGACGCAGCGGGCACGTCATGTCCACGTGGAGGCCGGGGGGCCTGGAGATCGCTGCGCCGCTTCACGAGATCTGAGGGGAAATGCGCAGAATCGTCAAGTCATTGTGCTCGATGCTGGCCGTGGTCGGCCTGCTCTTCACCACCGGCGGGGTCGCGGCCGCCGCTCCGGTGAGCGACGGACCGTCGACCGCGGCGGTCTCCTGCTCGGGTCACGTCACGTACTCCGAGACGAGGCCGAACATCGGCAGGCTGGTGATCTACTACAACAGCTCCAACGGCGGCACCAACAGCGCCTGCATGTACCACAACGGGAGCAACTACGGGGTCGCCGCGCCCACCGACGTCCAGATCTGGCGCTGCACCCAGAGCAGCGGCGAGGGCCAGCCGTGCACCGCCGACAAGGCCTCGCCGAAGGACTCGGGCAACTTCCTGTACTACGCGGGCCCGGTCGGCGTCACCGGCACGGCCAATCGTTGCGTGCGTGCCCTCGGACACGTCGCCGTCGGACCGAGGAACTACATCTTCGACAGCAAGCGGCAGGGCTGCTGACCTCTTTTTCAGCGCGCCGGGAACGCCCGGAAGGCCTCGCCATCGGCCTTCCGGGCGTTTCGCGTCGTGAGCGCGATGCCGTACCCGCCGCCGCGGTCCGACCGTCCGCGCCGGTCGGTCGGGAGCAGACCGGCCGTCACGTGCAGCGTCTCCATGCACGCGACCAGCCCGCCGCCACCGGGAGACTCGGCCCGCCCATGACCCGACCACCACCGCCGCATCGCGTCGGAAGCACCGCCCCGGCAGGCGAGATCCGCCGCGCCCGTACAGACGTGGTCAGACTCCGCCACTGATACGCATCACACAAGCCGATCGGACCATTCCCGTCGAATGAGCAGACACCGAAGTCGGTACCCCGCACAGTAGGCCATGGCACGAGCGGCAGCACGCCATCATGCATCGGATACCGAAAGACTCCGCAGGTCGTTCGGAGCCGATCAGGAGATCGAGGGGGAAATGCGAAGAATTGCGAGATTCGTCTGTTCATTACTGGCCGTGGTCGGCCTGCTGTCGACCATGGGCGGTGTCTCTCTCGCAGTGCCGAAGGGGGATCCATCCATCAGATCGCCAGAATGCTCGGGTTGGGTCACGTACTCCGAACGGCTCGCCAACGGACTCGGCGAGCTGGTCATCTACTATAAATCGTCCGACGGCGGGACCAACAGCGCATGCTTCTACCATCTAGGCAAGATGTACGGAGTAGCCGCACCGACCGCAGTTCGGATCGAACGGTGTCTGGAGACCGTAGGTGCAGGCGCACCGGGATGCACCCGTGACTTCCCTGCCGATGTGGACAGCGGAAACTTCAGCTACTACGCAGGCCCGGTAGGAGTTCCCGGCACCGCCGATCGTTGTGTCCGCGCTGTGGGCGAGATCGTCGTCGACGGCCGCCGCCACCATATCGACAGCTACCGTCGAGGCTGCTGACCGCTGATTCCGGTGGTACCCAGTAGGTGCTCGGCGGGCCGATCTCACGTTCGGCCCGCCGAGCACCACTCCGTCACCGCACCGCGCCCACGACGGCCCAACTGCCGGAGCGGGTACGCAGCAGCACCGCGAGCAGGCGGAGCACCATGAACGCGGCCAGCCCGGTCCAGATGCCCGCGAGGCCCCAGCCGAGGAACATCGACAGGAAGATCAACGGCAGGAAGCCGACGACGGCGGCGAGCAGGGTCGCGGTCCGCAGGAACGCGGCGTCACCCGCGCCGAGCAGCACGCCGTCGAGCGCGAACACCACGCCCGCTATCGGCTGGAGTGCCACGAAGAACCACCAGGCGGCGGGCACCTCCGCCAGCACCACGGCATCCGGGGTGAAGACGCGAGGCAGCACGTCGGACACCGAGGCGAAGACCACACCCAGCGCCAGGCCGAACAGCAGCCCGTAGCGGGCGACCTGCCAGGCGAGCCCGCGAGCCTGCCTGCGGTCGCCTCGGCCGAGCGCCGCGCCCACGAGCGCCTGTGCGGCGATGGCCAGCGAGTCCAGCACCAGCGACAGGAACGTCCAGAGCTGGAGGACGATCTGATGCGCGCCCGCGGCGCCGACGGAGTGGCGGGCCGCCACGGCCGCCGCCGAGACGAAGCAGGCCTGGAACGCCAGGCTGCGCAGCACCAGATCCCGGCCCAGCTTGAGTTGAGCGATCATCCGCGCGGGCACCGGACGCAGCGCGATCTTCTCCACCAGCAGCGATCGGAAGAACAACAGCGCGGACAACGACTGGGCGACGACATTGGCGATGGCCGAGCCCTCCAGGCCCCAGCCGAGCCCGTGCACCATGATCGGGCACAGCACGGCGGAGATGCCGTTGCCGATCAGCACGTAACGCAGCGGCCGCATGGTGTCCTGGATGCCGCGCATCCACCCGTTGCCCGCCATCGTGACGAGGATGAGCGGCGCTCCGAACAGCGCGATGCGCAGCCATGACGTGGCCGCGTCGGCGACCTCTCCCGGACCGGCCAGGGCTCTGGCGATCGGCCCGGCCGACAGTTGTCCGAGGACGAGCAGCACCGCCCCGACCGCCAACGCCAGCCAGGTGGCCTGCACGCCCTCGGCGACGGCCTCGTCTCGGCGTCCCGCGCCGTGCAGCCGTGCGGCCCGCGCGGTCGTGCCGTAGGACAGGAAGGTGAGCTGGGTGGAGATCTGGGCGAGCACCACGCCGCCGACGGCGAGGCCCGCCAGCGGCACCGCGCCGAGATGGCCGACGACGGCGGTGTCCACCAGCAGATACAGCGGCTCGGCGGCGAGCACGCCCAGCGCGGGCACCGCCAGCCGGAGGAACTCCTTCGGCCGGACCCGCTGTGCCGCCGGTGACGATTCGGGCGCTGCCTCGGACACGGACCACCTCACGGCTGCCAGACGACGAACTGCGAGCCGCTCACGGCCCAGCACACCCTAGATGCCTCCACCACGACGTCGACGGCGAGCCGAACGATGGTCGACGCTCTGTCGTGCGATGGCCGGCGCCGTCAGGAGGTCAGCCGCTCCCGGTTGTGACGGCCGGAGCCGACCGGCACCGCCGCGCGCTCCGGCTGGTTGATCTCCGTCCACACGGTGTCGAGTGAGAGACCGAGCACGTCGGCGATCGCCGCGATGGTCGAGAAGGCCGGGGTCGCGACCCGGCCGGACTCGATCTTGCGGAGCGTCTCCGGCGAGACGCGGGCCGCGAGCGCGGTCTCCAGCATCGAGCGGTCTCCCCTGGCGCGGCGCAGGAGGGCGCCGAGGCGCTGTCCGCGCTCGACCTCGGCGGGGGTGAGTGGCAGCCTGACCATGAGACCAATTCTAGTCCCGGTATAACATGACCGGGATAGTTATTGGTCCACCGAGGAAGGCACCCCATGGTCGAGATCCTGAACCCCGCCGAACTGGCCAGCGCGAAGGAGGCAGGCGCCCTGGTCGCCCACATCCTCCAGACCATGAAGAGCCGCAGCACCGTGGGGACGAATCTGCTCGACATCGACCGATGGACCAAGGACATGATCCTCGAGGCGGGCGCGGTCTCCTGCTATGTCGACTACGCGCCGTCCTTCGGACGCGGGCCGTTCGGACACTACATCTGCACCGCCGTCAACGATGCCGTGCTCCACGGACGGCCTCACGACTACACACTCGCCGACGGCGACCTGCTGACACTCGACCTCGCCGTCTCTCAGAAGGGCTTCGCCGCGGACGCCGCCATCAGCTTCATCGTGGGCGACTCGCGGCCCTCGGAGAGCCTCGCGCTGATCGAGGTCACCGAACGGGCCCTGCGGGCGGGCATCGCGGCGGCCGGGCCCGGGGCACGCATCGGCGACCTCTCCTACGCCATCGGCTCCGTCCTCAGCTCGGCGGGCTACGCGATCAACGTCGAGTTCGGCGGACACGGCATCGGGTCGACGATGCACCAGGACCCGCACATCCCCAACACCGGACGGCCCGGCCGAGGCTACAAGCTGCGGCCCGGACTGCTGCTGGCCTTGGAGCCGTGGGTCATGGCCGACACCGCCGAACTCGTCACCGACGCCGACGGCTGGACGCTGCGCAGCGCCACCGGATGCCGGACGGCGCACAGCGAGCACACCATCGCGATCACCGACGACGGCGCCGAGATCCTCACCCTGACCAGCTAGCGATCGATCGGCGACGCGCTCGGCGACGGAGACTCCGTTCCTCAGGCGCCGTGCCCCGGTCACCGCATCCCGACGAGATCGACGACCGCGGTCGGGCGGACCGGCGGACCGCTGTTACGGGCACGACGGCAGGCGCGGCCCGGACAGGCCTGCCATCGGGAGCTCGGCGCCGCACCCGCCGCGGCGCGAACTCGTCGTCGAGCACCGAGCTGGGCGGCGACCGGACCTGTCGTGAAAAGGACGCCCCGAAGGACGAGCGCCCGAGAAGCCGGCACCGAGCGGACGCGGCGGCGGCACCCGAGGGCGGGCAGGCCGCGGCTCAACGGCTCGTGTAACCGGCGTCCACATGCAGGGTCGTGCCGGTGACGTACGAGGACAGATCCGAGGCCAGCCACAAGCTCGCCTGGGCGATCTCCCTGGCCTCACCGAAACGCTCCAACAGGCTGAGCTGCTTGGCGTACTCGTGCTCGTCGAAGCCGAACTGTTCGAGGGCACCCCGCAGCATCGGCGTGTCGACGGCGCCGGGCGCCACCGAGTTCACCCGGATGCCCCGGCCCCCGTTCTCCATCGCCGCGACCTTGGTGAGGCCGACGACACCGTGCTTGGCCGCGACGTAGGCCGCATTGTTCGGCTGCGGTCGGAACCCGCTGACCGAGGAGATGTTGACGATCGAGCCGCCGCCGCCCTGCGCGAGCAGCTGACGCAGTTCGTACTTCAGGCACAGCGCGGTGCCCGTGAGGTCGACCGCGATCAGCCGATTCCAGGACGTCTCGTCCAGTTCGTCGAGCGGCTTGTCGTCCGGCGTCAACGCGGCGTTGTTGATCGCGACGTCCAGCCGTCCGAAGCGCTCGACGGTCGCGGCCACCATGGCCTCGACGTCGGCCGCCGACGCGATGTCGGCCCGGTGGAAGAACGCGGTGCCGCCCGCGGCCTCGATCTCGGTGGCCACCCGCCGTCCCGACTCCTCGTCCAGATCGGCGACGACCACCTTGGCCCCGGCCTCGGCGAAGAGCAGCGCCGTCGCGGCGCCCATCCCCTTCGCGGCACCCGTGACGATCGCGGTCTTTCCTTCGAGAACAGGAAACGTCATGGTGGCTGATGCTAGTTCCGGCCCGCGCATCCCGCAGAGCCGAACGCGGCGCCCACCAGCGGCGATGACGGCTGAAGGCCCGTGACCCATGCCCCGGGCCCGACGACGGACGCACGCAGTCGCCACGCGGCCGTCGTCCGACGGCGCGACGCCGAAGACCGTCTCGACACCGGGCTCGCGGCCGGGCGGCCCGCGTCGATCGAGCCGGCGAGCCGACCCCGGACGACGGCGCCCGGCACAGCGGTCCTCAGCGCTCGGCGTCGGTCGAGCCTCCCGGTCCGGTGACGCCGTCCTTCGCGGTGTCCACCGAATCCGCGGCGGACCCGGCGTCCTCGGGCTTCTCGGTGTCGACGGCCTCGGTCTTCTTCGAACCGGCGTCCTCGGAGTCGGCGGCCTCCGAGTCGGCGTCGCGGAGATCCTCCTCCTCGTCGTCCATCTCCGTCGACTTGTACGGATCGGCCTCCCCGGCGAAGGTCGCGCCCGATGCGAGTCGCGCCACCTCCGCATCGGCCTCCCGCGCCCTGGCCAGCAGCTCGTCCATGCTCTTGGCCGCCTCGGGGACGGTGTCGGCGACGAAGGTCAGGGTCGGCGTGAACCGGATCCCCGTCTGCTGTCCGACCAGGCTGCGCAGCACTCCCTTGGCGCTGTCCAACGCCGCGGCGGCCGAGGCCACGTCCGGCGGTGCGTCGACGCTCTCGCCGATCACGGTGTAGTACAGGGTGGCGTCCCGCAGATCCGCCGTGACCTTGGCGTCGGTGATCGTCACCCTCGCCAACCTCGGGTCCTTGACCTCACGTTCCATCGCGGACGCCACGATCTGGGCGATCCGCTTGGCAAGCCTGCGGGCGCGGGCCACATCGGCCACGACGCTCCTCCTTGATCACTAGAATTCAGCCAGGCCGCCGAGAGGTGTGAAACCTGCTCGGCGGGTGGTTCGCTATTCGTCCTCGGGCCCGATCACGCGAGTGCGGGCCGAGAGCAGTTCGATCTCGGGGCGCCCGGCCACCGTCCGCTCACAGGCGTCGAGCACCGTGCGGACATGCCCTGAGTCGGGCGCCACCACCGCGACCCCGATCAACGATCGACGATGCAGATCCAGATGGCCGCTCTCGGCCACGGACACCTCGAAACGCTTACGCAGTTCCGCGATGACCGGCCGGACCACCGACCGCTTCTGCTTCAACGAATGAACATCGCCCAGTAACAGGTCGAGTTCGAGGGCACCGACGTACACCGGCATCACCAGATGAGTTGATCGTCATGGCCCGCCCGCCGGACAGGCGGGCGGGGACGAACTCGGTGGGCAGGCCCTGCTGAAGGGCCTGCCCACCGAGGACTCGTCTCAGGAGCGCTTCTTCTCGCGCATCTCGTACGTCTCGATCACGTCACCGACCCGCAGGTCGGCGTAGGAACCGAGCGTCAGACCACACTCGAAGCCCTCGCGGACCTCGGTGACGTCGTCCTTGAAGCGCCGCAGCGTCGCAACGCCGAGGTTCTCCGCGACGACCACGTTGTCCCGCAGCAGACGCGCCTTGCTCCGGCGTCGCACCTCGCCACCGGTCACCATGCAACCGGCGATCGTGCCGATCTTCGAGGACTTGAAGACCTCGCGGATCTCGGCGCGGCCCAGCTCGACCTCTTCGTACTCGGGCTTGAGCATTCCCGTCAGGGCCTGCTCGATCTCCTCGATCGCCCGGTAGATGACCGAGTAGTACCGGATGTCGATGCCCTCGTGCGCGGCCTGGTCGACCACCTTGCCCTCAGCCCGGACGTTGAAGCCCAGGATGATGGCGTCGGAGGCGATCGCGAGGTCGACATTGGCCTTGGTGATGCCGCCGACGCCCCGGTCGATGACCCGCAGCTCGACCTCCTCGCCCACGTCGATCTTCAACAGCGCGGCCTCGAGAGCCTCGACGGTACCCGAGTTGTCGCCCTTGATGATCAGGTTGAGCTGGCTGGTCTCCTTGAGGGCCTTGTCCAGGTCCTCCAGGCTGACCCGCTTGCGACGCGAGGCGAACTGCGCGTTGCGCATCCGAGCCTGCCTGCGGTCGGCGATCTGCCGAGCCACCCGGTCCTCGTCGACCACCAGGAAGGTGTCACCCGCACCCGGCACCGACGTGAAACCGATGACCTGCACCGGACGCGACGGAGTCGCCTCGATGATGTCCTCGTTGAACTCGTCCACCATCCGGCGGACACGCCCGTAGGCGTCGCCCGCGACGATCGAATCGCCGACCCGCAGGGTTCCGCGCTGAACCAGCACGGTCGCCACCGGGCCCCGGCCACGGTCCAGGTGCGCCTCGATCGCGACGCCCTGCGCCTCCATCTTCGGGTTCGCCCGCAGGTCCAGCGTCGCGTCCGCCGTCAGCACGATGGCCTCCAGCAGTGCGTCGATGTTGGTGCCCTGGCGCGCCGAGATGTCGACGAACATCGTGTCGCCGCCGTACTCCTCCGCGATCAGCCCGTAGTCGGTGAGCTGCTGGCGGATGCGCTGCGGGTTGGCGCCCTGCTTGTCGATCTTGTTGACCGCCACCACGACCGGCACGCTCGCGGCCTGCGCGTGGTTGATGGCCTCCACCGTCTGCGGCATGACGCCGTCGTCGGCGGCGACCACGATCACCGCGATGTCCGTGGAGTTCGCACCACGGGCCCGCATGGCGGTGAACGCCTCGTGACCCGGCGTGTCGATGAAGGTGATCAGGCGCTCCTGCTCACCCACCTCGGTGACGACCTGGTAGGCGCCGATGTGCTGGGTGATGCCGCCTGCCTCGCCCTCTTGGACGTTGGTCTTACGGATCGTGTCCAGCAGTCGCGTCTTACCGTGGTCGACGTGACCCATGACGGTCACCACCGGCGGCCGGAACTCGAGGTCGTCCTCGTCGCCCGCGTCCTCGCCGTAGGTGATGTCGAAGGTGTCGAGGAGCTCGCGGTCCTCCTCCTCCGGGCTCACGACCTGGATCGTGTAGTTCATCTCCTGGCCGAGCAGGCCCAGGATCTCGTCGGACACCGACTGGGTCGCGGTCACCATCTCGCCGAGGTGGAACATCGCCTGGACCATCGCGGCCGGGTTGGCGTTGATCTTCTCGGCGAAGTCGGTCAGCGAGGCGCCACGCGGGAGACGAACCGTCTCGCCGTTGCCCCTGGGCAGGCGGACGCCGCCGACCGAGGGGGCCTGCATGTTGTCGAACTCCTGGCGCTTCTGCCGCTTCGACTTACGGCCACGTCGCGCCGGGCCGCCGGGACGACCGAACGCGCCCGCCGCACCGCCACGGCCTCGGTTGCCACCGCCGCCGGGACGACCTCGGAAGCCGCCTGCCGGAGGAGCGCCCGCGCCGGGGGCGCCGCCGCCACCACCGGGGCCGCCACGGTAGCCGCCGCCACCGCCGCCACCGCCGCCTCGGTAACCGCCGCCACCGCCGCCGCCACCGGGACGACCGCCGCCGCCCGGTCCGCCGGGACGACCCCCGCCGCCCGGGCGACCGCCGCCGCCGGGACGTCCGCCGCCGCCGGGACCACCGCTGGGTCGACCCGAGGGCATCATGCCGGGGTTGGGCCGAGGCGGCATCATGCCCGGATTGGGCCGGGAGCCGCCGCCGCCACCGCTGCCACCGGGGCCCGCTGGACGAGCGCCGCCGCCCGAGGGGCCGCCGCTGCGATCGGAGCGCGGGGCGCCCCGCTCGGGACGACCGCCACCGGGACGAGGTGCACCGCCGCCGGGACCACCGCTGCCGCCGGGGCCGCCGCCGGAACGGGGACCGGCCGGACGCGGTGCCGCGCCGCCGACGCCGAACGGATTGTTACCGGGCCGAGGCGCGCGCGGTCCCGGCTTCGGGGACTGCGGCCTCGGGGGCACGACCGACTGGCCGGGCGCGGGCTTGGCCCCGCCGCCGGGCTTGCCGCCGGGACGCTCCGGGCCACGCTGCTGCGGGGCGGGAGTCTCCGGCTTGGGCGCGGGCTTGCGCGGGCCGGGCATCGGCCTGGCTCCCGACGGGCCGCCCGTGGACGGGCCCTTCGGAGGAGTCGGGGTGGCCGAGGCCGCCGGCCGCTCCTGCGCGGGAGCGGGCGGCGGGGTGGGCGTCGCCGGAGCCTGCGGCTGCTCGGCCTGCGGTGCGGGGCGAGCCGGGCCGGGCTTGGCGGGGCCGGGCTTGAACATGCCGGGGCTGGGGCGAACCGACGGGCGCTCGGCGCCCGTCTCGCCTGCCGGGGGCTTCGGCGTCGCCGGCGGACCGGGACGTGCCGATGTCTCGGGGCGGGGTCCGCCCCGACGGGACCGTCCTCCGTCGCCCTTCGGGAATGCGTCCCGCAGTCTGCGGGCCACCGGAGCCTCCACCGTGGAAGACGCCGACTTCACATACTCGCCGAGGTCCTGGAGCTTGGTCAGTACTTCCTTGCTCGTGACGCCGAGCTCTTTCGCGAGCTCGTGCACGCGGGCCTTGCCTGCCACTGCTCTCCTCATCTGGTGAGGCCGAGCGGCAGTCCCGCACGACCTCGTCCTACCGTCGAAACACGTTCATGGCTTCAGCTTCACGGCTGCTTCATGACGGGTCGACCTGCTTCCTCTTGCGGCAGACGTGGAAGGGCTCCACGTCAGTCTGTAACACCTTCGGCGACGTCGAGGTGCGTCCGCACCGCCGACACGTCCAGCGGCCCCGGTACGCGCAACGCCCTGGGGAATGCCCGACGTCGCTCGGCGAGCCGAAGGCACTTCGAGTCGAGGTGCAGCCATGCACCTCTGCCCGAAAGTCTTCGCCTGGGGTCCGGGACCACGGCCTCGGCCGCGGCCACCACCCTCAACAGCTCGGATGCCACCGCACGACACCGACAGCCGACGCAGGTCCGGACCGGACGAGCGCGTTCTGGAACCGCTGACATGTGGTGATCCAATGAAAGTTTAACCCGTGCCTCTCACTCAGCCGAACCGGCTGTCGGAGAACCTGGGGAATCCGACCCCCGACCGGCTGCCTCGGACGCCGCCGACGAGGGCTCCGCGTCGCTTCGGATGTCGATCCGCCACCCGGTGAGCCGGGCGGCCAACCGGGCGTTCTGACCCTCCTTGCCGATCGCCAGCGAGAGCTGGAAGTCGGGGACGGTCACCCTGGCGGTCTTGGCCCGCTCGTCCACGACGTGGACCGACACCACCTTGGCAGGCGAGAGCGCATTGCCGACGAACGCGGCTGGATCGTCCGAGTAGTCGACGATGTCGATCTTCTCGCCACCCAGCTCGCTCATCACGTTGCGCACTCGGGCGCCCATCGGGCCGATGCACGCGCCCTTGGCGTTGACCCCGGACACGGTCGAGTGGACCGCGATCTTGGATCGATGTCCGGACTCCCGTGCCACCGCGGAGATCTCCACGACGCCGTCGGCGATCTCGGGAACCTCCAGCGCGAACAGCTTCCGCACCAGGTTGGGATGTGTCCGGGAGAGGGTGACCTGCGTCCCCCGTGCGCCCCTGGACACACCCACCACGTAGCACTTGATCCTGCTGCCGTGGGTGTAGGTCTCGGTGGGAACCTGCTCGGCCGGGGGGATCACACCCTCGATCTCCCCCACCTGCACCACCACCATACCTCGGGCGTTCGCCCTGGCGTCGCGCTGCACGACGCCCGCCAGGATCTCGCCCTCCTTCGCCGCGAACTCACCGTAGGTGCGCTCGTGCTCCGCGTCACGGAGACGCTGAAGGATGACCTGCCGGGCGGTGGTCGCCGCGATCCGACCGAAGCCCTCCGGGGTGTCGTCCCACTCCTCGGCGACCGCTCCCTCCGCATCGAGATCGAAGGCCAGCACCCGCACCATGCCCGACTTGCGATCGATGTCGATCCTGGCGTGCGGATGATGTCCCTCGGTGTGCCGGTATGCGGTGAGCAGCGCACTCTCGATGGCCTCGAGTACCGTGTCGAAGGGGATGTCCTTGTCCCGCTCGATCGCCCGAAGTGCGGCGATGTCGACGTTCACTGCGACTTCTCCTCCGTATTCGACCGCACGCCCTCGGCGTGCGCGTCCTGCTCCACGCCGGCAGCCTGCCGGTCGTGTCCTGCCTCGTCGTCGGCGAGCAGCCGCAGATCCTCCTCGGCCGGCGGCCGGAACTCGATCTCCACCGTCGCGCGCTCCACCTCGGAATAGGCGAGGCGGCGCAGCGTCCGGTCGACGAGCAGGGTCACCCCCTCCTCGTCACAGGCGCCGACCCGGCCCGTCAGTTCTCCGCCCGCGACGAGACGCGCCGAGACGAGTCGCCGACGTGCTCGCCGCCAGTGCCTCGGCCTGGTCAACGGCCTGTCGACCCCCGGCGAGGTGACCTCCAGCGTGTAGGGGCCGCCGAAGAGCGCCCCCGTCTCCCCGCCGTCCTGCGGCTCGGCGTCCGCGGCGTCCAGCGCGGCGGACACCGCTCGGCTGGCCGAGGCGACCTCGTCCAGCCCGATGCCGTCCTCCGCGTCCACCACGACCTTGACGACGCGCCTGCTGCCCGCTCGCACGACGTCCAGCGAATCCAGTTCGACGCCGAGCGGGGCGAGCGCGCTGCTGATCAGCGGCTCCAGTGCCGCCTCGGCACCGCCGCTCCGCCGCGCGCGTGCGGCCTCGCCTCGCGCCTGCGATCCGCGGTCCTGCCCACTCGGCACCCTGCTCGACTCCCTAGTCCACTGCTGCGTGTTCCTGCTATGACCGCACCACCGCGGCCGGCGCACCGTCGGCGGCGTCGCGCATGACAGCCCGCCGACCGGCCCCAGTTCACCGACGGTCGTGATGGGAGAGCGTATCGCGTGGACGCGGCAGGCCCGGCCCGAGATCCTGCCCGGCTGCCGAAGAGCCGCGTCGGGCCACGCCGGCAGGATGGGCGATCGTGACCTTCCCGACCACTCCGTGGGCCTCCTCGTCGTCCTCCTCATCACCGCCGGGGTCGTCGTCGGCCCTCTCCGCCCGGCCGATCGGGCGCCGTCGAGTGCTGCTGGCCGCGCTGCTGGGTGCGGTGACGCTGCCATTGCTGGCCGCGTGCACCGACCCGCCACCGCCTCCGGAGCCCGACGTCCTGGAACCACTGCTGGAATCCGCCGAGGCCGATGCCGCGCTGGCCACCGCGGTCGCCGCCGCCTTCCCCGACCTGGCCGAGGGCGCGGGCCTGATGGCCGCCGATCGCACCGCGCACGCCGACGCGCTGCGCCGGGAGATCGACCGCGCCGTCACCGTGGAGCCGCCCGAACCGTCGACCTCGCAGCGACCCGACCCGCCGGTCGAGCCGCCGACGGACGCGGAGGCGGCACGGAGCGGACTCCAGGAGGCACTGAGCCACGCCGCCGCGCAGGCGGCCGAACTGGCGCCACTGCTGAGCGGGCACCGGGCCGGACTCGCCGGCTCGATCAGCGCGTCCTGCACGACCCTGGGAGAGGTGCTGTGATGATCGACCACCGTTCCGACCACCGCCACGCCGCAGACGCCCCGGACGACGCCGGCGCCTCGGACCCTGAGACCTCGGGTACGCCCGCGTCGGGCGCCGAGACGACCGGCTCTCCCGAGACCGCACTGGGCGGCGCCCTCGGCGGAGCCGTCGAGGCCGCACAGGCCGCCCTGGCAGGCGAGCACGCCGCCGTCTGGGCCCACCACCTGGCGACGGCCTTCCTCGATGAGGAGGTCGCCGAGGCGCTGGCCGAGGGAACCCGGACGCACACCGTCCGGCGCGACGACCTGGAGGACGCCCTGCGCGCCGAGGGCGTCGACCCGGTGCCCACCGAGGCCGCGTACCAGTCTCCCGAACAGGTCGTCGATCACGCGACGGCGGTGGCGATGCTCGTCCACGCCGAGTCCGACTGCGCAGGCGTCTGGCGGTCTCTGCTGGAGCACGCCGAGGAGCCGGGGCCGCGAGCCGCCGCGGTGGCGGCGCTGACCGACGCGGCGGTCCGAGCCCTCCGTTGGCGACGAGCCGTCGGGCAGACGCCGTTGACGGTGTCCTTCCCCGGCTCCCCCGACTCGGCCTAGTTCGAGTCCTCGTCGAACTGGCGGACCGCTTCCCGGCAGATCTCGTCCAGGCTCGCCTTGTCGCTGCGCTTGTCGAAGAAGGCCGACTCCGAGATGATCAAAGTGTCCCCGCGTCGCTCCGAATGGTAACCAGCGTTCGGGTGGAGCGAATCGGGACCGCCCTCCGCTCGAACGCCCTCCCTCATCAAGTCGTTGATGTTGCCGGTGCCCGTCCTGGTGGTGAGCTCGTTGAGCTCCTCGGCGGTCTGCTCGTCGGGGAAGCTCACCGTCACCAGCGAGACCACGACGTCCGCGCCCTCATGCCGGGTGGTGTACAGCACCTGCGTGAGGCGCGCGCAGCGGTTCTCCTCCAGGAAGTCCTCCACCTCTCCGTAGGAGTGCTCGACGCAGTCGATGCCCTCGTACCCGCGTCGGGCGCCGGGCACCTCCACGAACTCGTACGGCAGGGGCTCCGCCGGCTCGCTCGGCGCCGAACTCGTCTGCCCGCCGCCGCCCGTGCTGAGGGTGCCGCCGTCGGACTCCGGCCGGGGCTGCATCAACACGTAGATCGTGCCGGAGAGCACCGCGACCAAGACCAGACCCAGGCCCTTCAACAGATAGTCGACGGTCTTGTTCTTGGGCTCGGTGCCCTTCGCCCGGGGACGCCCGGCGGCCGCCGGCCGGTTCTGCCGAGGTTGACCCGCCCCGGCTGGAGCGCCGTTCGCCGGACCGGGCGCCGGACCGCCCGGCGGGGTGTGAGCATTGGGCGGGGTGTGACCGCCGGGCGGGTGCCCGCCCGCCTGCATGGCGAATCCCGGCGCGGGCGTCCCCGCCTGCATCGGCTGGCCCGGCATCGGCACGCCCCCCGGAACCGGCGTGCCGGGTGGAGGCGTCTGGGCAGGCGGAGGCGTCTGGGCAGGTTGCTGACCCGGCATCGGCTGTGACGGCAGGCCCGGCTGGTGCTGCATGCCGTGGACACCGATCCCGTGGGCAGGCGTGCCGTGGAGGGGGCCGCCATGGGCCTGCTGCACGGGCATCCCACCCGCAGGGGTCGGCTGCATGGGCGGGCCGGGAGGCTGCCCGCCCGGCTGAGGCGTGCCGGGGCCGTACGGCGAACCCGCCCCGTGCGCCGCGAAACCCGGGGCCGGTGTGCTCGGCCGAGGCTGCGCCTCATAGCCGTGGCCCGGCGTCGGCGTGGGGTGCTGCTGATGCTGCCCGACCGCAGGCGGGTGCTGCGGATGAGACTGATGCGCCGGTGTGGGCGGCATCGACGACGTCGCGGACAGCGGGACGCCGGGCGGCGGGGTGGCGGCCGGCCGCTCCTGCGCGACGGTGGCCGGGTCGTCGGAAGGCTCGGTGCCCCGTGGCGGCGTCGGCGGACCGAACCTCGGTGCGGCGGCGGTCTGAGCGTCGCCGTACTGGGCCGGGGCGGGCCGGGCATCGGACTGCTGGGCGGCGGGAGCCTGGACGTCCGACGCCGATGCGGCGGTGCCCTGAGTGGTCGAGGCCTGAGTGGTCGAAGCCTGAGTGGTGGGAGCCTGAGCGGTGGAAGCCGAGGCAGCCGGGGCGTCGAGCGCACCGGGCGGGGTGAACCCGTGACGGCCGCCCGTGGAATAGGCCTGCGCCGTCGTGCCCGCAGCCGCACCGTCCTCTGGTGACGGCGCGGCGGCCGCCGCGCCGCCGAACGGCTCGGCGCGAGCCGCCCCGCGTTCCGAATCGGTCGACCCGCCCGTCGCTCCGGCGGCGTGCCGAGCACTCGAATGCCTCGGCGCCGAGTACTCGGAGGTGGGCTGTTCCGCCTCGTGAGCTGCGCTCTCCGGCGTGGACCACGGCGAATCGGACACAGCGGGCATGGGCGTGGTCATCTCGGTGTGAGTCGCGCCCGCCTGTCGTGTGGCCGGGTCGGAAGCGTGATCCGGGGTCGCCATGGGGACACACCGTAATGTGTTTCACCTCATCAGGCGACGACGCCTCTGATTCACCGACCCAGGGCCCGCACCACCTGAAGAACGTCGTCCTCCGTGTTGTAAAGATGGAACGAGAGCCGCACCCGGCCGCCACGCACCGACGCCGCGACTCCGGCCTCGGCGATCCGGCCCGCGCCTTCCGGCAGGTCCATGGCGACGATGGCCGAACCGGCGGGCTCCCGCCCGAGCCGCTCCGACAGCAGGTCCGCCAGCCCGACGCAGTGATCGCGAACCTCGGCGAGATCCAGGCTCGCCAACCAGGTCAGCGACGCGGCGGCGCCGATGTGTGCGTGCCAGATCGGCGACGTGTCCAGCCCGCGTGCGCCGTCGGCCGGTGCGGGTCCGGCGCCGTAGAGGTTCTGCCATCGATCGGCCGCCGCGTACCAGCTCGCGGCGTGCGGCCGGACTTCGGCGAGGCCTCGTTCCGAGCACGCCAGCCAGCACGCGCCGTTGGGACTCAGCAGCCACTTGTGCGAGACCCCGACCACCCAGTCCGCCCAGCCCAGGGAGAGCGGCTGCCACCCTGCGGCCTGGCTGACGTCGAGCAGCACCCGAGCACCCGTGCTCTCGGCCGCGGCCCGCAGTGCGGCCAGGTCCACGGTCCGGCCGTCGAGAGACTGAGTGACCGCCACGGTCACCAGATCGTGCCCCGGGACGTGCGCCGCCAGGTCGTCGAAGTCGACCTCGGTGACGGTGATCCCACGATCGGCCTGGGTGACGAACGGCCGCACGACGCTGCCGAACTCGTCGCGCACGGCCAACACCCGCGCGCCGGCAGGCAGCGCGGCGGCGATCATGCCGATGAGATGGGACACGGCCGAGCCGATCGCCACCCGACCGGGGTCGGTTCCGGTGAGTGCCGCGAACGCCGCACGAGCCGTCTCGACCTCGTCATCGAAGGAGGCATTGGGATGCGCGGCGGTGTACCAGTCCTCGACGGCGGCGGCGACCTGCCTGCCGGTCCGCAGGGGCGGCACCCCGGTGGCGGCGGTGTTGAGATAGCCGTCGGGAATCTGGAACTGCTCTCCGAATGCCTCACGCACCCGGCCGAGACTAGGGCGCCGGACCTCGCCTGAACAGGGTTCGGCCCGCCTCGATGCGAAGTCTCCCCACGAGAACTCGACGCTGTCGAATAATCCATGACATATCCGGCCCTTCGCCCAGCGCCTCTCCCAGTCAGCTGGCGCCCCGACGTCTCGTACCGTCCCTCGACCCTCACAGACCGTTGTTCTCATCTCCCCTCAGCGCCGGGCAGACGGCGACGGCGACGGCTCGCCGCCCGTCCTGGCTTCGGCGCCCCAGCGGTCTCGAAGCCGGGACGCCCGACACCCACGCCCGCCACGATCACCACCACCCAGAGCTACCGACGCAACGCGAGCGAAGGAGGCACCGGGGCCGAGACTCGATCGAATCCGTCGCCCGAGTCGATCGAACGACTCTGCGGGTCACCGCCACACGACTACCCTGGGGACCGTGTTGAGCGAGGAGATCGAGATCCGCACGGGCGGCGTGGAGGTCGTCTACGACCTGAGCGCGGAGTGCGAGCGGTTCCTGGCCGACGTCGGCCGTGCCGACGGGCTGCTCCACCTCTGGGTGCCGCACGCAACCGCAGGCCTGGCCGTCCTCGAGACGGGCGCGGGCAGCGACGAGGACCTGCTGGCCGCGCTGCGCGACCTGCTGCCCAAGGACGACCGATGGCGGCATCGGCACGGCTCTCCCGGACACGGACGCGACCATGTGCTGCCCGCGTTGATTCCGCCGCACGCGACCGTGCCGGTGTTCGACGGCCGGATGGCCCTGGGAACCTGGCAGTCGGTGTGCCTGGTGGACACCAACGTCGACAACCCCGTGCGGCGGGTCCGCTTCAGCTTCCTGCGGGGCTGAGCCCGCCGATCTCCGCCAGCAGCTCGAAGGAGCGCAGCCGCTCGGCGTGCCCGTGAATCATCGAGGTGACCATCAACTCGTCGGCGTCGGTCTTGGCCAGCAGGTCGTCCAGCTGGGCCGTGACGGACTCCGGAGTGCCCACCACGTAGGACGCCGACCAGGACTCGACCACGGCGAGTTCGGCCTCGGTGTAGGGGTACTCCGCCGCCTCCTCAGGAGTGGGCAGCAGCCCCGGCCTGCCCGAGCGAAGCCGCACCATGGCCAACGCCTGCGAACCCGCCAGCCACCGAGCCTGTTCCTCCGTCTCGGCCACCACCACGCCGACGGCCACCATGGCGTAAGGCTTCGCCAGATCCGGAGAGGGCCGGAAGTGGCGTCGGTAGGCAGCGAGCGCTGGCAGGGTGTTCTGAGCACTGAAGTGGTGGGCGAAGGAGAACGGCAGGCCCATCATCCCAGCGGCGGTGGCGCTGTAGTCGCTGGAGCCGAGCAGCCACACCGGCGGCTTGTTGCCGGGCGCGGGCACCGCGGTGACGTCCCAGGCCGGATCGCCGCCCGCCGGGTCGAAGTAGTCGATCAGCTCCGCGAGCTGCCTGGGGAAATCCTCCACGGACAACGGGTTGCTGGTGCGACGCAGGGCGGCGGCGGTCCGCTGATCGGTGCCCGGCGCGCGGCCGATGCCCAGATCGATGCGTCCCGGGTGCATCGCGGTCAGCATGCCGAACTGCTCGGCCACCACCAGCGGGGGATGATTCGGCAGCATCACCCCGCCCGACCCGATCCGCATCGTGGAGGTGTGCGCCGCGATCTGACCGATCAGCACGGCGGGCGCGGAACTGGCGATCCCCGGCATGTTGTGGTGTTCGGCGACCCAGTAGCGCTGATAGCCGAGGCGTTCGGCGAGTCGGGCCAGGTCGAGAGTGTTCCGCAGGGCCTCGGTGGCGGTGGAGCCTGCGACGACGGGAGCGAGGTCCAGCACGGAGAGCGGGACGGATCGAGAAAGGGTCACACGGCTGGCCAACGCGCGAAAGGGCCCGGAACTTCCCGTTGGAACCGAAGGGGGATGGTGGGACGGGACACCCGTCCGACCGCACCGCCGGAACCGCGGCGACGCCCGACCGGCGCTCCACCCGCCTGAGCCCGGACCGCCACCCGCGCGCCCACCCGCCGCACGCCCGGCGTGGACCGTGCGGGCAGGCGCCCGGCCGCCCGACCACTCCGGACCCGTGGGGCGGCGGCAGGCCGTACCGAGCACCGCCGAGGACGGCCGCCGGCCTCGTTCGATGCCGACGACGCAGCCAGGCGATGAGCACGGCGAACACGGCCAGGGTGACGAGTGCGATGAGCGACTGGACGACCATGACACGACTATCGAACATACGTTCTATTTCGGCAAGATATCGATCGAGTGGTATGCGACGGCCACCGCGGGACCCGCCGCCGAACCGGCGGCCGTCCGCACACGATGAGGTGCGCCTGTGGACGTGGCGGTACCGAGCCGGCGGCGTTGCGGGACGGCGCCGCGGGGAGACGGCCCGGCGGCTGGGTCGTCGGACGGGCTGCGGTCGGAACACGACGACCTCATCGCGCCGCGGGCGCGACGTCTGTAGAACCTGTACGGGCCGCGTCGTCGTGGGCGGGCTCCAGAGGCGACCGAGCAGGGCGCGCCGACGCACCAAGTCGTCGACGAAGGCATCGGGACACCCGGCCTTCGGCACCGGCACGGCGATCGACGGCACGAACCCGCGGAACCGCGTTCCGCTCGGCTGATCGCCGGTTACGGTAAGGACCATGACTTCGTGGTCTCACGGCGGACAGTCGCCGGACGACTCAGGCGCGCCGGGCTCAGGAGGCGGGTATCCGACGTCCGGGTCCTTCCCCGCGCAAGGACCGGGCGCGGGCTACGGCGGCTCCTACGGCGGTCTCGGCGTCTACGGATCGTCCGGCGGCGAGCCGCCCTCGCGCGGACCCGGCAAGGGCCGCGCCGTGCTGATCGGCGGGCTCAGCGTCGTGCTGGTCGCCGTCGTGACGACCACGATCATCCTGCTGGTGAACGGCGGCGGACGAGGCAGCACCCCGGTCGCCGACCAGACCACCACGCAGGACACGCCCGCACCGACGTCGGAGAGCGCCGCGGATCAGGCGACGAGCGCCCCGCCCGAGGAGCCGCCGCACGTGCTCGGCTGGCAGGTCGTCCGCACCGAGCGCGGCGCGCTGTACGACGTGCCGAGGGACTGGGAGCTGTCGGAGCAGGACATCACCTACGGCGATGTGAACCAGGGGGGCGTCGCCCTGGAGTCCGCCACCACTCTGGAGCGCAACACCTGCGCTCCCGGCTTCGTCCGGGCCAGCGCGGGCGTGACGCTGCTCCGGGATCCCGACCTGGCCGCCGCCGCCACCGACGCCGCGCGCAGGCTGGCGGAGAACGCCTACAGCTCGCAGGAGACCCCGCCGGAGGTCGAGGTGAGCGAGCCCGAGCCGATCACGCTGGCCGCCGACACGGCCGCGCAGTACGTACGAGCCACCGCCACGATCACCGACCCGGTGGAATGCGGATCGCCCGAAGGGTCGATCCACGTCGTCACCATCCCGACCACCGACGGCAACGGTGCGCTCGCCTTGGCCGCCGTCGGCGATCAGGGGGTGGACAACTCGATCTCTCCGGAGGACATGCGACTCATCATCGAGTCGTTCCGCCCGCCGATGAACGGGTGACCACGGGAGACGTGTCCGCACGCCTCGCGCATCGGCAGCCTCGATTCGACGTCCCGATCGACCGGAAACGGCCCGTTCGCGCTGATCGAGTCGCTCTGCTCCGTCCACCGCCTCCCCGGCGGCCTGTGACGCGACAGGGCGCGGTCGAAGGACTCCGACCGCGCCCTGCTCTGATCGAACCGCGTGCTCAGGACCGGGTGATCTCGACGATCCTGGACACCACCGAGTCGAGCGCGACGTCGGCACGCTCACCGCTGCGGCGGTCCTTGACCTCCACCACACCCTGCGCCAGCCCGCGCCCCACCACCAGGATGGTGGGCACGCCGATCAGCTCGGCGTCGGCGAACTTCACGCCCGGAGACGCCTTACGGTCGTCGAGGATCACCCGCACGCCCTCCGCGTCGAGCTCAGCCGCCAGCCGCTCCGCCGCCGCCCGCATCGCGTCGTCCTTGCCCGCGATCACCAGCTGGACGTCGGCGGGGGCGATCGCCCTCGGCCAGATCAGGCCTCGATCATCGTGCGACTGCTCGGCGACGGCCGCGACGAGACGGGAGACTCCGACCCCGTAGGAGCCCATCGTGATGCGGACGGGCTTGCCGTCCGGTCCGAGAGCGTCCAAGCCGAAGGCGTCGGCGAACTTGCGGCCGAGCTGGAAGATGTGTCCGATCTCGATACCCCGCGCCGCCACCAGTTCGCCCGCACCGTCCGGCGACGGGTCGCCGACCCGGACCTCGGCTGCCTCGATGGTGCCGTCCGGAGTGAAGTCACGTCCGCAGACGAGGTCCACGACGTGGTGATCGGCCTTGTCCGCGCCGGTGACCCAGGACGTACCCGTGACGACCCTCGGGTCGACGAGGTACCGCACGCCGTTGGCGATCAGCGCGCCCGGCCCGATGTAGCCCTTCACCATGAAGGGATTCCGCTGGAAGTCGGACTCCTCCAACAGCGCGACCTCGGTGGGGTAGAGCGAGGCCTCCAGCCGTTTGAAGTCCACCTCGCGGTCGCCGGGGACGCCGACGCCCAGCAGCTCCCACTCCTCGGCGCCGGGGGCACGTGTCTTGACCATGACGTTCTTCAACGTGTCCGCCGCGGTGAAGGCGCGTCCCAGATCGGCGGCGTTGAGGTGATCGACCAGCGTCGCGATCGTCGGGGTGTTCGGCGTGTGATGGACCGAGGCCGCGGGCACGTCGTCGAAGGGCCGCGCGGCCGGCGCGGGCGTGGTGATCGCCTCGACGTTGGCGGCGAAGCCGGACTCCAGGCACCGGACGAAGGTGTCCTCACCGGTCTCGCTCTCGGCGAGGAACTCCTCGGACGCCGAGCCGCCCATGGCCCCCGACACCGCCGAGACGATGACGTAGCGCAGCCCCAGCCTGTCGAAGATCCTGATGTAGGCGTCGCGGTGCTGCTGGTAGGAGTTCGCCAGCCCCTCGTCGTCCACGTCGAAGGAATAGGAGTCCTTCATGAGGAACTCCCTGGTACGCAGGATGCCCGCCCTCGGACGCTCCTCGTCCCGGTACTTCGTCTGGATCTGGTACAGGGTGACGGGGAAGTCCTTGTAGGAGCCGTACTCACCCTTCACGGTGAGGGTGAACAGCTCCTCGTGCGTCGGCCCGAGCAGGAAGTCGGCCCCCTTGCGGTCCTTGACGCGGAACAGGGTGTCCCCGTACTCGGTCCACCGATTGCTCGTCTCGTACGGCTCCCTGGGCAGCAGCGCGGGGAACTGGATCTCCTGCGCCCCGAAGGACTCCATCTCCTCCCGAACGATGCGCTCGATGTTGCGCAGCACCCGCAGCCCCAGCGGCAGCCAGGAGTAGCCGCCCGGGGCGACACGCCGCACATAGCCTGCACGCACCAGCAGTTTGTGACTCGGAACCTCGGCGTCCGCCGGGTCCTCGCGCAGGGTGCGCAGGAACAACGACGACATCCTGGTGATCACGGTGACTCGCTCCTCGGCTGGTGCGGCAATGCGACGTCGGACGTGGTGAAGGCCACTCACCGATCGCCTTTCTGGCGAGCAGCCTAGCGAGCGCCCGAAGGCACTCCCATCGGGTTATCACTCCGATCAGCGGCCGGACCGCGACGGTCCCCGCTCTCCGCCGGCCCGAGGTCGGATTCTCCCGAAGCGACGCAAGGGCCACGGCGGGGGCGTCCTCGGTGGCGGCCGGACGGCGACGTGGGGCCGCGGCATCGGCGCCCGGTGGACCCGGCTCGGCACGGCGGGTCCGCCTCGGACGCGGGGCGGCGGCCCGCCCGTGTCCTCCCGCCGCCCACGCCGTTCAGGACAGGCGCATCCGATGTCGGAACCAGGCGAGGGCGGCGACCGCGGCCCTGGCCTGGAAACGACGCAGGCCGCACGCGCCGTCCGACTCCGGCAGGCGCCTGCTCCACTCCCAGTGTCCTGCCAGCGCGGCGGCGAAGCCGGTGACGGCCCAGGCCGGGACGCTCGCGACCGACGGGCGGGTCGTGACGAGCCGCTCGGCATGGCGCGGCTCGTGCCCGGCCATCAGCAGGGCGGGCACCAGCCCCGCGACGTCCAGCCAGGCCGCTCCGCGCGCGGGCGAGGCCCAGTCGACCACCATGATCCGGCCGTCCAGTCTCCTGATCATGTTGTCCGGCCGCAGGTCGTTGTGCAGCAGCGTGTCACCGTCCGCCCACGGATGCCACGCGGTCTCCATCGCCACGAGCGAGTCGAGATGAGTCCGCGCCCAGGGATCGAGGTCCGCAGGCGGGTCGACACGCAGCGCGGACCAGCCCTGCAACAGCGGACCGAGGTCGTCCAAGACGGCGGGCACCGAGGACAGCGGACACGGAGTGAGCCCGCGCGCCAGGCCGCCGACGGCGACGAGCACGGCCGCCAGGTCCGGGGAGCCCGGGCGGAGGCTGGGTTCCCGACCGTCGACGTCCTCGAAGACCAGCGCCGTCCACTCCTTCTCCACGGTGAACAGCAGCCTCGGCGCGGGTGCCTCGATCGGCAGCTGCGCACAGACACGCGCCTCGGCCCGATAGGCGGCGGCCGACGGGTGATCCGCAGGCAGTGCCTTCACGAAGACACGTCGGCCGTCGGCGAGCAGCAGCCTGCTGGCCGCCCCCGGTGTGAAGCCGCCTGCCTGTCCGAGGGCCTGTACCACCGGAGCGGTGAGCCTGGCCTGGATCGAGAGACGGGTGGACTCCGGCACGTCCCGCCAGGCGGGTCGGGCGGCGCGAGCAGAGGGCACCACCGGGTTCACGGTCTCCTTCCGCCGCGTCGAACCGCTCGACGCGACCGACGACGATCCGGCCGTGACCGCGCCCCGCCGAAGGTGCGCGCGACCAGGCGGGCCGCTCTGGGGAAGGGCGGCGAGGACGGTTCGTTCGGCGAGCGGGCACGGCCGGGCGGCGCGCCCGACACGTCCGCTCCCGCCTCGACGTGGACCGGCGGCCGAACGCGGTCCAGGACGGGACGAGATGGACGGTCGAGGATCGACGGAGCCGCAGTGTACGAAGCGACAAGCCTTACTCGAACGGGCGATCCGGGTGATCTCGCGTGGGTCGAGCGCGGATCGCGCCACGCCCGGTCGGCGAGGCGTGCACCCCTGGCGCGGTCCGAGTCGTCCTGCGGCGATTCGCATCGACCGGTGCCGCTCGTGCTCGTCGCCGCCGCACGAGAAACGCCGCCGCCCCCGGACGAGTACGGCGGATCAGGTCGGTACGGTGCGCGAGTGCTCGTGCTGCTGCCGCCCTCGGAGACCAAGGCACACGGCGGCGACGGCCCGCCGTTGAACCTCGAGGCGCTCTCCTTCCCCGAACTCACCGATGTCCGCCGCACCCTGGTGCGAGCGGTGAGCGAGCTCGCCGAGGACGTGCCCGCGAGCCTCGACGTGTTGGGGTTGTCGCCGAGGCAGGGCGCGGAGGTCGCCCGCAATGCCGGCCTGGCCGGTGCGGGCACGCTGCCTGCGCTGGCCCGCTACACCGGAGTGGTCTACGACGCGCTGGATGTCCCTGAACTCTCGGCGGCCGACCTGGAACGGGCGAACCGCAGACTCGCGATCTCCTCGGCGCTGTTCGGCCTGGTGGGCGGCGGGGACCCGATCCCCGGTTATCGGCTCTCGGCGGGCAGCAGGCTACCGGGACTCGGCTCGCTGCGGAGCCTGTGGCGGCCGGTGGCGGGACCGGTCCTCGCCGCGCGGACCGGCCTGGTCGTCGATCTGCGCTCCGGTGCCTACGCCGCGCTGGCCGAGGCCCCCGGCGCGGTCACCGTCCGGGTGCTGTCCGAGGACGAGTTCGGGGCGCGCTCGGTGGTGAGCCACGCCAACAAACATCTCAAGGGCAGGCTGGCTCGCGCACTGGTCCAGATCGAGGAGGAGCCGGCGAGTGTGGACGAGGTCGTCGAGGCGGCGCGGCTGCTGGGACTCGTCGCCGAACGACGCGGGCCCGGTGCCGTCGACCTGATCAGCCGCCTCGCGGCGCCCGTCGGATCGAGCTGACCCGGCGGGTCCCCTCGAGTTCGAGACGGTCGTGTCCTCGATCGGGGGCCCGCGTCAGGTGGCATGCCAGGGGACCGCGGTCAGGCGACGGTGTGGTGATCGGGGCGGGCTTCGCGGCTCGGCCGTCGGTCCACGTGGCGTCTGATCGGCCCGGTCGTCCTCGGGCGGGACTGTCGAGGGCGGGCAGGGGCGAAGAATAAATCGGTTGTGCCGGTTTCCACGGGTCTGCCACGCTTACGCCCGTCGCGCACGACCGCCCGTGGTTCTGCGCCGCAGGCGAAGGAGGTGGCTGGATTGATGAACTCATCGACGCTCGACGCGGTCCACATCATTCAGACACCCCGCGCCTCCTTACACTGACTCCTCGCCCGTCGCGGTGATCGCTTTGACGGCAGCATCGGTCGGTGTCCATTCAGGAGCGCGCGCCTACTCCACCGGAGTCTCCGCGATGTCTTCGCAGCACCTGTCTCATCAGTCTCCTTCTCTCTCCGCGAGCTCTTCCGCCACCGCAGCTCATTCGATCGCGGCACGGCACCGTGCTCCGCAGCAGCCGACGACTGCGATGTCCGCGGCCGAATCCGTCGATGACGAACACGGTCACGGAGATGTCCACGGCGCTGATGGCCGTGGCGAAGGCGACCACTACACGAGCGACCACGGCATAAGCGACCACGGCACGAACAGCGACGACGAATACGACGAGGATCACGACGCCGAGGGCGGCCCGATCGACTCCGACCGCCTGTGGCAGTCCGACGACGAGGCGAACGTCTACGACCGGTACGCGCACTACGACGAGTACGCGGACTACGACGACGTCGAGGAGGCGTGGCCCGGACGCGGGCGCAGGCCGCGGCGCAAGGCCGTCGAGCAGGACGAGGTGGGGATCAGCCATCGTCGTGGCAGGCTGACCGAGGCGGCTCGACAACGTGCACTTGATCTCCGTGCGGAGAGCGCCGACGCAGCCGACCTGCCCGAGGACGCCGACCGCTGGACCACGTGGGACGACGGTGTTCGAGGTCCGCTGCCACACCCGGACTGGCTCGTCACCACCTCCGCCGCCTCGGATCGAGAACTCGGGGTGCTCAAGACCGGCAAGGAAGCCGAAGTTCACCTCATCGAGCGATCCGATGCGGCCACCGGCAAGTCCTGCCTGTTGGCAGCCAAACGCTATCGGTCGGCGGAGCATCGCCTGTTCCATCGAGACGCCGGTTATCTGGAGGGCAGGCGAATGCGGCGCTCCCGAGAGATGCGGGCGATCGAGGGCCGCACGGACTTCGGCCGCAACCTCATCGCGGAGCAATGGGCGACGGCGGAATTCGCCGCGTTGGGCAGGCTGTGGGCGCTGGGCGTCCCGGTGCCCTATCCGGCACAGCAGGTCGGCACCGAGCTTCTCATCGAGTTCCTCGGCGAGCCGGACGGGACCGCCGCGCCGAGGCTGGCTCAGCTCCGACCAACCGAGGAAGAGCTGGTCACGCTCTGGGAGTCGCTGATCGGGTCACTGCGGGTGATGGCTTCGCACGGACTTGCTCACGGCGACCTCTCCGCCTACAACCTGCTCGTTCATCGGGGCGAGCTGTTCCTGATCGACCTTCCCCAGCTCGTCGACGTCGTCGCCAATCCGGAGGGCCCGCGATTCCTCGCCAGGGACGTGGCCAACGCCGCCTCGTGGTTCCTCGCTCACGGACTGCCCACTGAGCTCGCCGACCACGGCGAGCTGACCCGCGAGCTGCTCGACGCGGCGGGGATGCCGACACCAGGGTGATCCGACCCCGAATCCGGTGGTCCTCGACACACCTCGCAGGTCGTGGACCACCGGTTTCGCAGGTCGGACGGGGGTCTGCTCACCGCCCGCTGATGATCAGCTCGCTCGGCCGTGTAGTCTCACAGAGCACCGCATCGGGTTCGAACTCCTTTCGCCGCCCGGTCGCCAAGGCGATTCTTCGGTGCTGTCGATCCATTCACTTACAGTCAAGGCGCTATGACGCGCCGGGCTCGTCCTTGAGATCGCACCCGCTTCGACTCTGCGCGGCGCATCCCCGAGACGTGCCATGTCACGGAGGTGCTTGTGCCAACCACGTCCCGAAGCCGTTCCGAACGCGCGCACTCGTCGCGCCACCCCAATGAGCATGGGCGTGGCGGCGACGGACCGCGTCACGGCGGCAGGCGACGTCCTCGCCGCGAGAGCAGGCCTGCGCAGGCCGTCTCGCCGCTGCTTCACTCGGCGCTGGAGGCCACGGCCCCGCTGCCGACCGGCCCGCTGCCGTCCTTCGCGGAGCTGGGTCTGCCCGACGCCCTGGTGCGTGCGCTCTCCGAGAAGGGCATCACCGAGCCCTTCCCGATCCAGGCCGCCACGCTGCCCGACGTCCTCGCACAGCGCGACGTCCTCGGTCGGGGTCAGACCGGCTCCGGTAAGACCCTCGCCTTCGGCCTCCCGATGCTGACGAGACTCAAGGACGGCCAGTCGGCGCCACTGCGCCCCCGCGGCCTGATCCTGGTGCCGACTCGCGAGCTGGCCATGCAGGTGCACGACGCTCTGGAGCCGTTCGCCCACGCACTGCGGCTGCGGACCACCACGGTGGTGGGCGGCACGTCGTTCCCTCGGCAGACCGCCGCGCTGCGGCGCGGCGTCGATCTGCTGATCGCGACGCCCGGCAGGCTCTCCGACCACGTCCGGCAGGGCACCTGCCAGCTCGACGACGTGATGATCGCCACCCTGGACGAGGCCGACCAGATGGCCGACATGGGGTTCCTGCCGCAGGTCCGCGCGATCCTGGACCTGGTGGCACCCGGTGGGCAGCGGCTGCTGTTCTCCGCGACGCTGGACCGCGAGGTCGGCACGCTCGTGCGGGAGTACCTCACCGACCCGGTGGTCCACGCCGTCGCGCCGCCTTCGGCGAGCGTCACGACGATGGAGCACCACCTGCTGCTCGTCTCGGCCGACGACAAGCCGGACGTGCTGGCGGGCATCGGTGCCCGTGAGGGCCGCACGATCATGTTCGTGCGCACCAAGCACACCGCCGACCGCGTCGCCAAGAAGCTTCGGTCGGTCGGCGTCCGGGCAGGCGCTCTGCACGGCGGCAAGACGCAGAACGCCAGGACTCGCACGCTCGGCGAGTTCCGCGAGGGCAGCACGCCGGTGCTGGTGGCGACCGACGTGGCCGCGCGTGGCATTCACGTCGACGACGTCAGCCTGGTCGTCCACGTGGACCCGCCCGCCGACCCGAAGGACTACCTGCACCGGGCGGGCCGCACCGCCCGTGCCGGCGAGTCCGGCGTGGTGGTCACGCTGGTGCTCAACGAGCAGCGGCGCAGCGTCACAGCGATGACGAACCGGGCAGGCGTGCGGGCGAAGTCCACGCGGGTACGGCCGGGCGACGAGGAGCTGTCCACCCTCACCGGGGCCAGGACGCCGAGCGGCGAGCCGGTGGCCGAGCCGCGTCCGGAACGGCAGCCGCGCCCGCGCCGTGCGGGTGCGCCCGGCGGTCGGGGTCGCGGCGGAGCGGGCGGGTCTCGTTCCGGCGGCTTCCGGGGCGGCGAGCGCCGCGACCGTGGTCAGCGGGAGAACCGCTCGAACTACTCGCGCTGATTCATACGCAGTCACCTGACGCGGGGCCGGTCGCTCTTCTGCGACCGGCCCCGCGTCGTCTCCCGCCTCCGACGACTGAGCCGGCGGGCCGTGCGCATGGCGGTGCCGACCGCCGCTGCGGTGATCGGGTCGCGTCGTATCGAGTGCGACATCCCCGGGCGCGAGGCGACGGCGTGCGACCACGGCGGTTCCCAGCCCGGACGACAGGTCGATCGTCTGCCGCCCTGACCGTGGCGGTCGCTCCGATGCCCACGGCCGTGGCTCGATCCCCGTTCGCCGGCGACGAGGTCGGCCGAGGAGCCGGCCGCAGGCTGCCCCGTCGGGAGTCCGCCGACGCCGTGCTTCCACCGACTCCGGGGTGACGTCTACGGTCCGACGTCATGCGCCGTATCCCGGCACGGGACCGCCACGAGGTCTGCCGCACGCCGCACCGGCGGCGCCACGATCGCCGCGCCCCCTGCCGCCCGCCACGGCGATCGGCGGCTGCCGCCGAGCCGGCCACCGACCCGCTCCCCGGTGCATCGGCCCATGCGGTCGTCGTCTCCGTTCGGGCGCTGCCGTGGCCGCGGCCGGAGCCCGCCGGCTCACTCGGCCGGATGGATCAGCTTGAGGATTCCGGCTCCGACTGCGACTGCGCGGGCGCGGTGCGCGGTGCGGGCCCGAGAGCGGCGACGTCCCCGATGACGATCACCGCCGGGGGCCGGACGCCTGCCGCGCCGATGTCCCCGGCGACGGCGGCGAGGGTGGACCGCAGCACGTGCTCGGTGCGCAGCGTCCCGTCCTGCACCACCGCGACCGGTGTGTCGGCCCGCCTGCCGTGCTCGATCAGCACCGAGGCGAACTGATCGATGCGCTCGACGCCCATCAGGAGCACGATGGTGCCGCGTAGTCGGGCCAGTGCCCTCCAGTCGGTCAGCGCCCGTTCGTCGGTCGGTGCGACGTGGCCGGAGACCACGACCACCTCGTGCGCGACGCCCCGATGGGTCACGGGCACGTCGGCGACCGCGGGCACGGCGAAGGCGCTCGTGACGCCGGGCACGACGGTGACCGTGACGCCCGCCTCGGTACAGGCCAGCACCTCCTCGAATCCCCTCCCGAAGACGAAGGGGTCGCCGCCCTTGAGGCGGACCACGAACCGGCCTGCCCTGGCGCGCTCGATCAGCGTCGCGTTGATGATCTCCTGATTGGCGGCTCGCCCATAGGGGATCTTGGAGGCGTCGATCACCTCGACGTCCGGGGCCAGCTCCTCCAGCAGTTCACGCGGCGCCAGGTGATCGGTGACCACGACATCGGCGCGGGCCAGCAGGCGCCTGCCGCGGACGGTGATCAGATCGGGGTCACCGGGACCGCCGCCGATGAGCGCCACGCCCGCGGCGTGCTGCCCGACGGTCTCGTCCTGATCGTCGACCGCCCCGGAACTCAAAGCGGCCAACACCGCGTCCCGCACAGCAGCCGAGCGGCGGGGTCGCCCGCCCGCCAGGACACCGACGCGCAGGCCCGCGTGGTCGCCGACCGCCGGGGTCACCGCGCTGCCGCCCGCCGCCTGATCGGCGCGAACGCAGAACACCCGGCTCACCGCGGCCTCGGCGGCGACCTCGGCGTTGACCGACGGCTCCGAGGTGCAGGCCACGGCGAACCAGGCTTCACCGAGATCGCCGCCCCGGTACGGCCGCCGGGTCCAGGTGATCTCGCCCGCATCCGCCATCGCCTCCACCGCCGGCGTGGCCTGCGGTGCGATGACCTCGACGATCGCACCGGAGCCGACCAGTCTCGGCAGCCGTCGCTGGGCAACGGTCCCCGCTCCCACCACCACGACCCGTCGACCGGTCAGCAGCAGTCCGGTGAGGTAGGGATCGGTGGACCCGTCGTGTCGTTCGGCTCGCATGCTGCACAAGGATGCCCGCCGGCGAGCCGGTGTCCTAGTGAACAGGCCGCGACACAGATCACGTCGACCGCGCGGGCGGACACCGGGAACGCAGCGTCGGACTTCGAGGAGAGGAGCCGGGACTCGCCGCGGAGGCTCGTCAACGGCCCTGTCCACTCCGCCGCCGTGATGACGCCGCCGCGGTGTCCGCCGGTCGCCGCCCGGCCCGCCCGTCCCCTCGGCCGCGGCCTCGGCAGGGAGCGGCGGCAGGCGGCGACCGCGGCGGATTCACCGGCCGGTCGCCTCACGCGCCGAACGTCGCCGACCCATTCCCCCACGTCGCGCACGCGGAACCGGAATCTCGGACGACGCCGCTGATCCGGCCCGTTGACCGAGCGGCCAGGACGGCGTTCGCCGGTGACGGCCGCGGAGCCGAAGGGACAGGTCGCAGGCCGGTCAGCCCGAGCCGGGCACGGTGAGCGCACGGGGTCGTGTCCGCGACTCGGCGCGGCAGCGTCGATCGGCATCGAGAGTCCGTTCGCACCCCGGGTGGTATGGCGGAAGACCGTGTCCCGGGTGTCTACGCGGGCCCGGTGGACGGCGGCCCGGTGATGGAGCGCCTCCCGATGCCGAGACGATCGCGCCATAGTCCCGTACCAGGAACCGAAGGCACCACGGCGGAGACGTCGTGTTCGGCGATCAGCCTGCTCTGGCTCTGAGCGATTCCGTCGCCGAACGCCGAACGGCTCGTCGAGATCCTCGGTCCGTCGCCCCTCGAACGCTTTCCGCCTGCCGTCCAGGGCTTCGGCCACGATCCGATGCGTCCGGCCTGCAGCGCCGTGGCCCTGCCCGCGGTCGCGTCGCTCCACCCGGCACCGCACGACCCGCGGGGTCGCACCGAGGCCCATCGCGGCGCGGGACGACGTCAGCCGGGCGGCACACCGACGACGACGCGCCCCGAAGGGCCGGCCCGACCCGAACCACAGCGCGGCCGGAACGGCACAGCGCGCGCCGATGTCCGAGCCGCTCTCCGGATCACGAGCGGCGGCCGCGCCCCTGTGCGGACTTGCGTCCGGCGCCGCGCCTGTTCCCGGGGTCCGGGTCCGGCTCGGCGCCCGCGCCCTTGCCCGAGGACTTGGCCTTGGTACGGCCGGCCGAGTCGACCTTCGCGCTGACCGACTTCGTCGAAGTACGCTGCGCACTCACCTTCTGGCCCACGACGGCAGGCTTCGACCGGCCCTCTTCTGGATGGACGGCGTCCGGCTGGGCGGGAATCGTCGCCCCCGCCGCCGCCCGTGCCCTGGCGTCCTTCCGCGGTGCCACCTCGTCGCCGGCGACCGGCTCCGTCGGCTCGTCGGACGTCGTCGCCCGCGGCATCGGCAGCGGATCGGTGGACGCGGCACCGACGCCGTCCTCGTCGGCCGAGCGGCGCGGCCTGCTCGCGCCGCCGCGCCCGCCTGCGCGAGCCCCGCCTCGCGCCGTCTCCTGCCAGTCCCGCACCGCCCACCAGGCCGCCGTGGCCTCGGCACCGCGTTCGCCCTCCGACGCCCTCGGCCCGAACGACACGTCGTTCCCGGTGGTCGACGAGCCCGCGGCGCCGCGCCCCGGCTCCCGAGTCTCGCTGCTCGAGGCACCGGTGCTCCGGCGGGCGGACTCCGTCGTCCCGACCGGCCTGCGGTAAGAGTGCGTGCTCCGGCCCGTGCCTCGGCCGCGCGGGCCGCTCTCGGCGAGCGACTCGCCGATCAGAAAGAGGGTGTTGCTCCACAACCGGTGCTGCTTGACGGTCGCGGCCAGCTCGCCGAGCGAGGTGCGCAGGAGCTGTTCGTCCGGCCACGACGGCTTGTGACCGACGATCACCGGAGTCGTCGCGGTGAAGCCTCCCGCGACGAGCTGCTCGACCAGTTCCCCGGCCCGCGCTCCCGCCAGGTACATCGCGATCGTCGCCCCACCCGCGACGAACTGCCGTAGGTCGTCGCCCTGCGGCAACGGAGTCTTGCCGCCGTCGGCCCTGGCCAGCACCACCGAATGGGCGCCGTCGGGCGTCAGCTCCCGGCCCGCCGCCGAGGCCGCCGCCGACACGGTGGACACGCCGGGCACCATCTCGACGTCGAGCCCGAATCGCCTGCACACGTCGTGATGCGCCTGCACGCCGCTCCACAGGGCGGGATCGCCGGGCAGCAGGCGCACCACCCGAAGCCGCTCCGCGGCGGCCCGCCGGTAGATCTCCACCACGGCCTCGTCGGGAACCCGCGAAGAGTCCACGAGCTGGGCCTGGTCGCCCGCGTGCTCACGGACGCAGTCCGGCGAGATCGAACCGGACGCCCACACCACGACCTCGGCCTCGGCGATGCGGCGGGCGCCGCGCACCGTGATGAGATCGGCCGAACCCGGACCGGCACCGATGAACGAGACGCGGCCGCTGGTCATGCTGCTCCCCTCCCCCGCGTCGACGGGAGCACGAGACTGGTGGATGGCTGAGGACGTCGCGACGCCGTGCGTCGCCGAAGCGCCGTGGAACTCGTCGCCGCCTCGGCACGCGGTGCGCCGCACCGTAGGCCACGACCGTACCGTTCCCCGGTCGGCCGTCGATCGCCGCCGTCGCCCCTCTCATCGTGATCGACACGAAGGGTCACCCCTTCGGCGGAGCCTCGGTGACGAGGACCCGCCGGGGGGCCCGGAAGGACAGCAGCCGCAGCTGGGGCGGATCGTCCTCGACGCGGCGCAGGCGGGGCAGGGCCGACGCCACGGTCCGCAGGACGACGGCGGCCTCCGTGCGGGCCAGGTTGGCGCCGAGACAGAAGTGCGGGCCGTGGCCGAACGCCAGATGGCGACGGGGGTTCGGCCTGCCGGGATGGAACTCGCCCGGGCCGGCGGGTTCCACGCGGAGAACGGGACCCCGACGTCCGGTCTCGTCCGCAGGCGGTGCGGCGACCCCGCCGGCTGAACCGAGCGGCCGTCCCTCGAGGACTGTCGACGGGACGGGGCAGCCCGCGTGCGGCGACGTCGCGCCGTCCGTGCCCGCCGCGCCGAGCAACAGGAGCAGTCGGGCGCCCGCGGGCACGGTGACGCCGTCGATGACGGTCGGCGCGGCGGTGATCCGCCGCCAGGTCGGCACCGGCGGGGCGAGGCGCAGGAACTCCTCGACACAGGCTTCCGCCGCCCCCGGAGCCCCGGCCGCGATCTCGCCCCAGCGCCTCGGTTCGCCGAGCATCCGGTGCAGGAGACCGGCGAGAAGCTGAGTCGTGGTCTCCTGTCCCGCGATGAAGAGGAAGTAGCAGACGCCCACCGCCGCCGGGGTCGACAGCGGCGATCCGTCCGGCAGTCGATGCCTGCGCAGCGCGGCGAAGAGGTCCGAGCCGCTCGGGTCCGCCGCCGCCAGCCGACCGCGCAGCCAGCGGTGGAAGTCGCCCGCCAGGACGGCGAGATCACGCTGCCGCCGCTCGTCCGGCACCCCCCAGAACAACTCCAGTGAGGCGCTGCTCCACGCCTTGAGCACGGCCAGGTCGACTCCCTCGACGCGCAACAGGTGCAGCAGCACCCGGGCAGGCAGGTCGCGGGCCAGCGGGACGGCGAGGTCCAGCACGGCGCCGCCCCGCAGGTCGGGGACGGCGTCGTCCAGCCAGGACCGCACGAGTCGGCGGATCGTCGGAACGGCCGCCTCGACCCGCCGTGGCGTCACGAAGGACGCGACCACGCCACGAAGCCCGGCGTGTGTCTCGGTGCCGTTGTTGGCCAACGTCGGCGGCAGGCTGAATCCCGCGCGGGCCAGCGTCCGCAGCGCCGGCACCGACAGCGGGGTGAAGGCGTCGAGCGCATTGTCCGGCCGGAAGGTGTCGACGTCGGCGAGGACGCGGCGGATGTCGGCCGCCCGCCGCACCAGCCAGAGGTCTGTCTCCTCGGAGTACCAGACCGAGGGCGTCGCGGCATCGACGGACGGGGGGTCCCACAGTCGGGGAAACAAGTCCCCCGGATCGGTGGACGGGGCGGTGCCGTCGGCCGCCCAGAGCATCGCGTCATCGACCACCAGCCGACGGTACGGCGCGAACGGGCGATCTCCCATGCCTATGGCGATGTCTCCAGGGGAGCCCGAGGCCGACGACGCCGCGTGCATGTGCTCGGCCGCCTCGGCGTGCCAGCCGCGCCACGATCCCCCGGGGTCCCGCCGCGCCGTACGGTGTCGTTCCGCTCGCGCCCCGCGAACCGAGACCATGCCGTTCCGAGCGGTTCGAGGGCACGTCGTACGGCATCGCGCCGTGGTCGGGGTCCTCCGCCGACGAGATCCGTCCGGCGCCGCGGGCGACGTCGCGAAGCGGGGTCTGTCGCGCCGGAGGGCGTCGAGCGGTCTGCGAGTCGGCTCCCCGGCCGCCCGTCGTCCCCGCGGCTCGCCGAGCCCCGCCGTCCGCCGACCCGGAGAGACCCGCGCCGACGGCGGCGCGGCCTCCTTCGTCGCGCCGGGCGTCGCCGTGGCGGGGAGAGCCGCGGCTTCCGGCCGCACCGGGCATCTTGTGACGTCCGCCCTCGCCGGATGCCCGATCAGTCCGGGCATCGGGGCGTCCGCCGGGGTACGAAACCGGTGAGCCGACGCCCCGTCCGGTCCCGGCGCCCCGACCGATCGCACCCCCGGCCTGCTGCGCCCGGCCGGCGAGCACGTCATGCGACACTGCCGCGCGTGGACGATCCTGGTGCTCAGGTGTTCGACTGGTTGGACGTCCGGGCGGGCGCCAGAGAGAAGGCCGGACTCCGCCGCAGGCTCGTGCCCAGATCCGCCGATCCCGAGGTGCTCGACCTCGCCGGGAACGATTACCTCGGCCTTGCTCGCGACCCTCGTGTCGTGGCGGCGGCCGAGGCGGCGGCGCGACGCTGGGGCGCCGGATCGACCGGATCGCGCCTGGTGACGGGTACCGTCGACGCCCACGCGGAGCTGGAACGAGATCTCGCCGACTTCTGCGGGGTCGAGAGCGCGCTGGTGTTCTCCTCCGGCTATCTGGCGAATCTCGGGACGCTGAGCGCGCTCGGCGGCCCCGGCACGCTGATGGTCGCCGACGAGTACGACCACGCCTCGCTGATCGACGGGCTCCGACTGTCCCGATCGGACCGGCTGCGGGTCGCACATCGTGACGTCACGGCGGTGGCCGCCGCGCTGCGGGACCGGTCGCGGCGCAGGGCCCTGGTGGTCACCGACTCGGTGTTCTCGGTCGACGGCGACCTCGCCCCGCTGGCCGAGCTCGCCGCCGTGTGTCGCGAGCACGCGGCGGGTCTGGTGATCGACGACGCGCACGGTCTCGGTGTCCTGGGGCCGGGCGGGCGGGGTGGTCCGGCGGCGGCGGGCATCGCGGGCAGACCGGACGTGGTGGTCACCGCCACGCTCTCCAAGTCGTTGGGCTCGCAGGGCGGAGTGGTGCTCGGGCCCGCCCGCGTAGTCCGCCATCTCGTCGAGACGGCACGCAGCTTCATCTTCGACACCGGGTTGGCACCCGCCTCGGTGGGGGCCGCGGCCGAGGCCCTCGCCGTGCTGCGCCGCGAGCCGGAACTCGCCGACCGGGTCCGTGCCTCGGCACGGTCGCTGGCCGAACGGCTGCGGGCGGCGGGGCTGGACGCCGCCGAACCCGCCGGGGCCGTGGTGTCCGTCCGAGCGCCCTCGGCCGCCGAGGCCGTCGGCTGGGCGGCCCGCTGCGCCGAGGCGGGGGTGGCGGTCGGCTGTTTCCGACCGCCGTCGGTGCCCGACCACGTCTCCCGGCTCCGGCTCACCGCCCGCAGCGACCTCACCGCACGGGAGCTGGACCGAGTCGCGGCGGTCCTGGTCGCGGCCGCGCCCGCCCGGGCGGCGCGGCCGATCGCGACCTGAGCACGCCCGACCGCGACTCCGGCGACGGCATGAACCACGTCGCACGCGGGTGCGCGATCAGCCGCCGACCGCTCCCGGCCGCGTCATCGTCTGATGCGGAATGCCGTCCTCGTCGAAGGGCTCCCCCGACTCCCGATAACCGAACGCCCGGTAGAACTCGACGACGGCGACCTGCGCGGCCAGCACCGACGGCGCCGTACCGATCTCCGCGAGCGCCGCCGTCATCAACGTGCGCCCCAGGCCTCGTCCCCGTGCGGCCGGGTCCGTGCAGACCCGGCCGATCCGGACGACCCCGGCCGGTTCGGTCAGCAGCCGCAGGACCGCCAGCGGCTCGGCGGAGTCCGCGTCGGTCAGCCAGACGTGCCGGGTGCCCGGCAGCAGATCACGCCCGTCGAGCTCGGGATAGGCGCATTCCTGCTCGACGACGAACACGTCCGTTCGAAGCCGCAGCAGCCGGTACAGCGTCGCCGCCGGGAGCTCGTCGCCCGCGGCACGATGCACGACCACGCCGTCACTCGATCGGCCCTGGTCCTGGTCGGTGGGGTAGGCACGCACCCCGCCTGTCTAACAGAGCGTCCGCACCGATCAGACCCCGGTCTGGTGCGCGAGCAGGGAGCGGTATTCGAGGAGCCGGGTGTAGACGCCGGGGCTGCCCTCCCGCGCGCAGCCGTCGCCCCAGGACACGAGACCCACCACTCGTCCCTCGACGATCAGCGGACCGCCGGAGTCGCCCGCACAGGCGTCTCGACCCCCCTCCAGATAACCCGCACAGACCATCGCGGCGGGGTCGTACTCCGGGTAGGACCGGGCGCAGTCGGCGTCGGCGATCATCGGAAGGTCGAGTGAGCGCAGTGTCGCCGAGGTCGCGCCGTTCTCACTCGTACGTCCCCAGCCCATGGTGGTGGCGGGCGTCCCCGGCGAGTACAGCCGCTCGTCGCCGTGCCCCACGAGCGTCGCGGTCGGCGCGTCGATCCTGCGATCCAGGGTGATCACCGCCACGTCCTCGCCCTCGACGAAGGACGAGTACCGCGGGTGCACCCAGATGCTCCGCACCCCGGCCTGAACGCCTTCGGTCGTGCGGAGGTCGGTGCGTCCGACCACGACGCGCACGTCGGTCCTCGACTTCACCCGCACGCCCTGTTCGGAGGGGAGCACCAGGCAATGGGCGGCGGTGACGACCTTGTCGGGGGCCACCAGCGCCCCGCCGCAGTACAGATCGCCGTTCGGCGTGGTGAGGGCCGCCATCCACGGGTGATCGGCGGTGGAGGCGGGGACTCCCCCGACGATGCGGCTCTCGGCGACCGACCCGTTCTCCGGGCTGTCCACCGAGGCGGCGGAGCCGACCACCAGTGGCAGCAGCAGCGCCGTCAGGGCGACTCGGATCCGGCGGCCGACTCGTTTCGACTGCTCCACTCGACGCAGCAAGGCTGCTCCCTTCAGGGTAATCGACGCGAACACTCACCGTATCCGATCAGTCGCGTTGTGGAATCGTTCGGCCGGGCGATCTCCGGGGCGTCCCGGCCGCGGCCGGGCAGGCACTCGGGCGGTGGGGCCCGCGGGATCAGCCGACCGGGCCCGCCTCGAACGGGTCCGTCGGGATGGGGGCGGCGCCGGGATCGGCGGCGGCGGGCCTGCCGCCCGCGACAGCCGAGTCGGCTCCGTCGGGCTCGATCGCCTGCTCGGCGGGAGTCGGGACGGGCGCCCGCGGTTCGGCCGAGTGGATCTCCTCGGCGAGCAGGTCGGCGTACGCGGCGACGTTCGGGAAGGCGCCGGGCATGCCTGCCGCACCGCAGCCCGGGCCCGAGGGAAGCAGACCGACCAGCACCTCGGAGTCGCCGTCCGACGCGAAGAGCGGCCCGCCGATCTCGCTGAGGCAGGGATCGGCGTCCGCGGAGTCCGCGGCGGCACAGAGCATCCACGCCGGGTCGTAGAAGTCATAGACCGCCGTGCAGGCGTCGGCGGCCTCGATGCGCAGCGCACCCTGCCGCGACTCCCCGTCGATGATCAGGCGGACGCTCCTGCCGGGCTCGTACAGGGCGGCGTCGTCGGTCCCGCCGAGCCGGAGGACGGTCCCGTCGATCGGCTCGGCGAGGGTGACCACGGCGATGTCGTGCTCCGGGGACTCCGGGACATGCTCGGGATGTGTCCACACCTCGGTGACATGCTCGGGATGTGTCCACACCTCGGCAGCACGCACGCCCTGCTCGGCGACGTCCGGGGGGGCTCCGCCGGTGGTCACGACGCGCAGCCGTTCGGGGTCGGCGCCCCAGACACACGCGGCGGCGGTGAGCACGCTCGTCCGGGCGACCAGGGTTCCCGCGCAGAAGGGCACCCCGTTCGCGGTGGTCAGCAGGACGGCCCACGGATGCTCGGCGGCGTCGGTCTCCAGGGCCGGCCGCGCGGCGGTGCCGCCCGTCGAGCCGGCGTTCGCGATCTCGGCGCCTGCACCGCCCTCGGCGGTGACCGGCCGATCGCCGCCGCCCGCCGCCGACGTGACGTCGAGTCCCGGCACCGGTGTCGCGATGGATCCCGTCATCAGGAGAACCGAGATCACGACGGTGAGCCGCCTGCCGACCGCATCGAGCACTGTGGACATCGCTCCTCCGCTCCGATCGACGTCCACGCAGCGCAACACGGAACCATCGCACCAACAACTCGACGGCTCCCGCGTCACACCGGACACTCGTGCCACGCTGGAGCGATGGCCCTCGAAGAATCCCTCCACCGGGTGACGGCCGCGCTGGCGATCGCGGTGGCGGCGGTGGCGATGTCGGCTGCCTGCTCACTGCGACCGCCGCCGAGCGCCGACGCAGTCGCACCGCTGAATCCCGTCCCGGGCGGATCCGCCGCGGCGTCCGCGTCGGACGGCCCGGCGGACGAAGCAGCGTCCGCGACCGTGACCGAGCCGACCGACGCGCCCGCTCCCGTATCGACCGACCCCGCCCCCGTCCGGTGGCAGGTCGGCGCCGCGCCGCTTCCGACCCGGTCCGACGGCCTCGGCGAGATCCTGCCCACGCCCCCGGAACTCATCGACCGGAGTCTGCCGACGCCCGATCTGCTGCCCGTGCCGCCGAACGACGATTACGCGGCCACCGTGGCGGCGGTTCCGGAGGAGGTACTCGCGCGCAGCACCTGGCACGCGGGCTGCCCGGTCGACGCAGCCGAACTGCGGTATCTGACGATGTCGTTCTGGGGTTTCGACGGCGGGCACCACACCGGGGAGATGATCGTGCACGCCGACGTGGCCGAGTCGGTGGTCGCGGTCTTCGGCAGGCTGCACGCCGACCGCTTCCCGCTTGAGGAGATGCGGGTGACCGCCGCCTGGGAGTTGGACACGGCACCGACCGGGGACGGCAACAACACCTCGGCCTTCGTGTGTCGCGCCGCCGTCGGCTCCGGCGCCTGGTCGGCACACGCGTCGGGTCTCGCGGTGGACGTCAATCCGTTCGTGAATCCGTACGTGCGCTCCGACGGGGTCGTCCTGCCCGAACTGGCCTCGGCCTACGTCGACCGCAGCCGGGTGCGGGCCGGGATGATCCTGGAGGGCGACGTGGTGACGACGGCCTTCGACGAGGTCGGCTGGGCCTGGGGCGGGCGCTGGAGTTCGCCCCTGGACCTGATGCACTTCTCGGCCACCGGTGGCTGAGGCCGCAGGGATCGCCGGGACTCGGCGACGGGTGATCCCGATCACGATGCCGGCCGCTCGCCTTGACCTTGTCACTGACGTCAACCTCCTACCGTCCCCGACATGACAGATCAGGAGATGGATTTCGCAGGTCAGAGCGTCATCGTCACCGGTGCCGGGTCGGGCATCGGGCGGTCGGCGGCGCGTGCCTTCGCCATGCGCGGGGCGCGGGTGCTGGCCGTCGGGCGCCGACCGGAGCCGCTGGCGGAGACGGCCGACGGACACCCGACGATTCACCCGCTCGCGGTCGACGTCACCGCCGCGGACGGTCCGGAACGCATCGTCACGGCGGCGGTGGAGACGGGCGGCCGCATCGACGTGCTGGTGAACAACGCGGGCGTCGTCGGCCGCACACCGCTGGGCTCCATCACCAGGGCGGAGGTACGACGTCAGCTGGAGACCAACCTGGTCGCGCCGATGTTCCTCACCCAGGAGGCACTGCCCAGTCTGGAGGCCTCGAAGGGCGCGGTGATCAACGTCAGCACGGCGGTGGGTCAGCGAGGGTGGCCGGGGATGTCGGTCTACGGCGCGAGCAAGGCGGGGCTCGACTTCCTCAGCCGGGCCTGGGCCGTGGAACTCGCATCGCGAGGCGTCCGGGCGGTCACCGTGGCACCGGGCCCCACCGACACTCCGGTGTTGACCAACAACGGATACTCGGAGGCCGATCTCGCGCAGGTACAGGCCGAGAACGACGCTCGGTTCGCCGGGCGGGTCAACACCGCCGACGAGGTGGCCTGGTGGATCGTCGCCGTGGCGCACCGACGGAACGGCGCCGGGGTGAACGGCGCCTGGCTCCCGGTGGACGGCGGTGGCAGCGTCACCTGATCGGCGGTGAGGGGAGCGGGCGGATGCGAGTGGGGGAGCTGGCCGCACGAACGGGGTGCAGCACACGGTCGATCAGGTACTACGAGCAGCAGGGGCTGCTGACCTCCGAGCGCCTGCCCAACGGATATCGGGTCTACGAGGCCTCAGCCGTCGCCCGGGTGGCCAACATCCGCAGGCTCCTCTCGCTCGGCCTGGTGCTGGCGGACGTGCGCTGCTTCCTGCCGTGTCTGGACGGCGATCTGTTCGCCGCGGCTCCCGGCCGCACCGGTCTCGACGTCGTGCGGCGTCGGCTGGCCGAGTTGACCGAGCGGATCGAGGCCCTCACCGAGATCCGCGACGACCTCGCCCATCAGGTGGATCTCGCGACGGCACGGGTCGCCGACTGACCGAGCCCCCGAGGCCGCCCTGAGCCGAGGTTTCGCACCGCGGCAGGCGAGAACACGCCACCGGCGGGTTTCCACCGGCGGCACGCGGCCGATCCTGGGAGGTGCGGGACGCCCACGGTGGTCGGCATGGGTCCAGGACGTCGACGTGCTCGGGGACGGCCGGACCCGGCGATCCTGCGGCGAGAGGGCTCGCCGGGCTGGACGCCCTCGGGCATCAGCGTCGACCGGACCGCCGTGTGACGGGTCTCGGACCGTCGTCGGCACGAACAGCCGCGCGGTCCGGCCCGTCCTCTCGGTCGCGCGGCGGCGCGGCGGCCTCATTCGCCGCCCTGATGCGCGGCGCGTCGGTCTCAGACGGCTCGACGGGCGAGGTTGTCCAGCAGCTCGCCGTAGATCCTGCGCAGCCCCATCGGGGCGAAGGTGCGTTCGAAGAAGCCGCCGATGCCGGTGGCGCCCTGCCAGGTGTTGGTGACCACGACCCTGGACCGGCCCGCCGCTCCCGGCCGCACCGTCCAGGTGGTCACCATGCTGGAGTTGGCGTCCCGCTCGATCAGGTCACCCTCGGCCGACTGGTCCACGTCGAGCACGCAGTCACGAATCCGGCGCTTGGTGGCCTGCAGCTTCCACCGGACCCTCGTGCCGGCACCGGTGCCACCCGCGAGCACCTCGTACTCGCTGAACGGCGGAGGCAGCACGGCGGGGCGCGTCTCCCGGTAGTCGGCGAGCAGTTCGCGAATCCTGCTCACCTCGTCGTCGAACTCCCGCTCGACCGTGACCTTGAGCTCAGCCATGACACTCCACTTCCGTCTCGCCCCCCGAAACGCCTGCGTGATCACGGTATCGGTCCTGAGTCGACGGCAGGCAGCCGACCTGCGCGGAGCCTCGACGCGAGGGAGCGGCGGGGCAGACCGATCGCTCCCGCTCGCCGACCCCTCGGGCAGGCCCCGACCCGATTCGCGCTGTCGGTCCGGACCGCCGCACGCATCGGTTCGCCCTCGGCGACAGGTCCGTCGGCACACCGGACCGCGACCGCGTCCGCGCCCTCCCCGGCTCGCCTGCCGAGCGAGCCCGGGAACGGCTTCGGTCCGTACGGGCACCCGCCTGCCCACGAGCGCCACCGGACACGGCACCCTCAGCTCGGCCGGACCAGCCCCGTCTCGTAGGCGGCGATGACGGCCTGTGTGCGGTCCCGGGCATCGAGTTTGACGAGCACCGCGCGAACATGCGTCTTGACGGTCTCCACCCCGAGGAACAGTCGACCGGCGATCTCGGCGTTGTTCAGCCCGGCGGCGAGGAGACGCAGCACCTCGGTCTCGCGTGGGGTGAGCCGCGGCGCGCCGCGCGCCGGGGTCTCGCGACGCGCCACGAGAGATCGGACGGCGGCCGGGAACAGCAGCGAGTCGCCCGCCGCGACGGTTCGGACGGCCCGCAGGATCTCCTCCGGAGCGGCGCGCTTGAGCAGGAAGCCCTGGGCGCCGACGCGCAGCGCCTCATAGACGTGATCGTCGTTCTCGAAGGTGGTGAGCACGAGGACCCTGGGCGGGTCCGGGCTGCCCGTGAGCAGCCGTCGGGTGGCCTCGATGCCGTCGATGCCCGGCATGCGCACGTCCATCACCACCACGTCGGGCCGCGAGGCCCGCACCAGCGGGACGACGTCCACGCCGTCGGCCGCCTCGCCGACCACTCGCAGGTCGGGCTGGCTGTCGATGATCGCGCGCAGTCCGACTCGCACCAACGCCTCGTCGTCGACGAGGAGGACGTCGATCACCCGTTCGCCGTCGGCACCCGGACCGCCCGAGGAGTCCTCTCGCAGCGGCTCGGGCGCCCCGCTCCCGCCGGCCGCCGAGATCGACTTCGATCGCCGCTTCGTCATCGCCCTCCCGTCCGGGACCACGGCAGCCGCGCCGTCACCGACCACCGGCCGTCCATCGGGCCCGCCTCCACCCGACCGTCCAGCCGCACGGCGCGTTCCCGCACGCCTCGCAGGCCCCGACCGCCGCCCGAACCACGCCCGGGACGGGCCTCGGTCGCAGGCAGCGGATTGTCCACGGTGATCAGCAGCTCCCCGTCCCGCACGTCCAGTCGCACGCGCACCGGTGCGCCCGGCGCGTGCCGCAGACAGTTCGTGAGGCATTCCTGCACGATCCGGTAGGCCTCCCGTGACACCTCCGCATCGGGCTCGGCGAGCGAGCCGGACACGATCAGCTCCACCTCGCTTCCCGCCGCACGCGCGGCGTCGACGACGGCGTGCACCTCCGACAACAGGGGCGTGGCGCGACGATCCTCCGAGTCGTCGTCGCGCAGCAGTCCCAGCACGTGGTCCAGGTCCGTCTGCGCCGCCCTGGCCGCCGCCTCCACCGCCCGCATCGCCGTCACGGCGAACTCGACGTCGGTGGCCGCCAGATGTCGCGCGGCCCCCGCCTGGACGCTGACCACGCTCAACGCATGCCCGACCGAGTCGTGCAGCTCCCGCGCCAGCCGATGCCGCTCGGCACGCCGCACGAGCTCCCGGCGCGCCGCCGCCTGTCGCTCGGCGGGCGTCGGCCCGAGCAGAACGGCGGCCGCTCGACTCAACAGTGCTCCCGCCGCCGCCACCATCGCGAGGAGGACGACCGACGACGAGAGCGCCAGCGGCACCAGCCACCAGCGGCTCCCCTCCCCGGCGACGCCCCAGGCGGCGGGCAGTCGAAGATCGGGCAGCCATGGCGCCGCGAGCCCGAGGGCCGCCGCGGGTGGCAGGGCCAGAGTGAGCGCACTGATCAGCCCGCCGACCAGCAGGTGCAGCACGAACCACAGACTCGTGCGCCATCGGGCCTGCCAGCCGTCTCCGCGACCGATCTCCCCCGCTACGAGAGACCCGCCCAGCAGCGTCGTGGCCGGACCGGCCGTCAGTTCTCGGACTGGGGAGGTCAGACCCACGAGCGCCACCAGCGGCACCGCCGCGAGGGTGCTGGCCAGCAGCACCGGCAGTTCCTCCGTCGTCCGGCGAGCGAGCAGCTCCACGGCGACGCCCGTCACCGCCACGAAGGGCATCAGCAGGGCACCGCCGAGGATCAGATGGGCCCATCGACGGAAGAAGGTCGCCCCGAGCACCCGCCGGAGGACGGGGGCACGGTGCATCGAGCGCGGCAGGCGAGGCAGCACGGACATGGCAGTGCCACGGTATCGACGGCGGGTCCGCCCCGGCGGGTCGGCTCAGCGGTCGCGCCTGCCGCGGAGCTGGAACACCCAGGTGGTGGCACCCAGCATCGGGCCGAGCAGCGCCCAGCTTCCGTAGAAGAGGGTGAAGACCCACGGCGCCAGGTCCCCGGAGTCGGCCGTCTGGCCGGGTGCCAGGACCACCGGGATGACGGTGATCAGCGCGCCCGTGCCGAACCAGCCGCCCGCCAGCAGCGTCCATCGAGGCAGGAAGCGGGGGACGTCGAACGTCAGCGCGACGATGAGCACCGCGCCCGCGCACGCGAAGATCGCCGGAATCCATCCCGCGTCGAAGCCGTGCGCCACCGGCTCCCCGACGACGCCGACGTCGATCCCCAACGCCCACGCCGTCTTGACCGCCGGATAGACGAGCACCAAGACCAGCGAGAGCAGGCCGAACCACGACGCGCGTGGGCCGGGGGTCGCGAAGGTCCGACCGCTCAGGAGACTCGCGGCGAGCAGGGCCACCGCGGTGGCGGCGAGCACGCGCACCGCCATCGGCAGGAGTTCGTACGGCAGCTCGGCGCCCGACAACACCATGACCGGCGCACCGAAGACCTGGATCAGCAGGCCGGTCGACGTCCAGATCAGCGCCACGCCCGCCACCGCCGCCATCGCGATCGAGCCGGGGCTCGAGCGGGTCCTCGTCGTGCTGACCAGTGCCGCCGCGACGAGTCCCAGGGCCGCCGCGATCGGCGGGAACCACGCCGGGACGCCGGTGGCATCGGTCAGCACGTCACGCGGAGCGGGCAGCACTGCCAGCCCGAGGAGTGCGAGACAGACGACGAGCGCCGCCCGCGCCAGGAACAGCGGACGCACGGAGCCGGCCGTGCCGCCGTTCACCGACGCGGGCGTGGCCGTGCTCGACCGGGCGGTGCTCGACCGGGCGGTGCTCGACCGGGCGGTGCTCGACCGGGCGGTGCTCGACGCGGCACCGGTCCGCGGATCAGGACGGGGCATCGGATCTCCCTCGGCGGCTGAGGTCGGCTGGTCTGCTGTCGAGACCAGGGTTCCGTCGGCGAGCGGCGGACCGCCTCCCTCGCCCGAGGGAGACGGCTCCCTCCCCGGGGTCGACCTGTGGCGGCGTGCGCCCTTTCCTCCTCGCCCATGACACGGTGTCGCAGCGCTCGACGGCCCGCCCCGTGCCCCGGCTTGACGGTCGCCTTTCCACCGCGGCCGCCCGGCCGCACCGGCCGCGCCCCATCCCGGCGGCCCCGAGGCGCCCGAACGCGGCACGCACCGACCGAACGGGCGGCGGAGGAGTACCGGGCGCCGCTAGGGTCGTGCCCGAAGACCCGACGATCTCGACCGACGTATGAGGAGTCCGATGAGCCTGGATCGCCCGATCGCGCCAGACCCCTACACGCTGCTCCCCTCGGTGCCGTCCTTCACCGTGACCAGTGACGACGTCACCCACGGCGAGCAGCTGACCGCGCGGCACATCTCCGCGGGGGCGGGCGGCGAGGACGTCTCGCCCGCCCTGAGCTGGTCGGGATTCCCTGAGGAGACGCAGGGCTTCACCGTCACCTGCTTCGACCCGGACGCGCCGACTCCGGCGGGCTTCTGGCACTGGGGAGTGGTGAACCTCCCGGCCACGACGACGTCGCTGGCCGCCGGGGCGGGCGCGGCGGGCGCGGCGCTGCCCGGTTCGGCCTTCGCCGTGCGCAACGACCTGGGCACGAGGGACTACGCGGGCGCCGCTCCCCCGCCGGGAGACCACCCGCACCGCTACTACTTCGTCGTGCACGCGATGGACGTGCCCGCGCTCGACGTCGACGCGGACACGAGCCTCACCGTGGTCAGCTTCAACCTCGTCTTCCACACCCTCGCCAGGGCGATCATCGCGCCCGTCTTCTCCCACTAGAGGGGCACGGCCGGGCCTGTCGTCGCGTCCCCTCGGGCGGGGGTCCTCTCGGGCGACAGCCGCTCGACAGGCTCGCCGCCGTGGGGAGTCGATCCGGTCGTGCTCATTCCGGTCATGCTCAGTCCGGTCGGGATCGATCCGGTCTGTCTCGGAAGGCTCTCGCGAGCGCCCGCGCCGCCTGCCCGCCGGTCCCGCCGAACGCACCGCGGCGGGCAGGCAGCCCGATCACCACCCGATCCACCGACCACCGCCCCTCGCCTGCGACCGTCTCCCATCGGGCCGCACCACTGCACGTGGCGACACCACGGGCAGAAACGTCCCGACGCTCCGTGCCCGCCCGGCCGCCCCCGTGGCGGCTCGGCGTCGTCCGGGTCGCCGATCCGTCTTCCAGCACAGGAGCACCTTCCACCGTGAGCATCCGTGTCCTGCCCGGATTCGTGGCGCTGACCATCGCGGTCGTCATCGCGGCGCTGGCCTTCCTGCCCTACGTCGCGCGGCAGTACCGCAGGCGGGGACAGCTCGGCTTAGGCCACGCGCTGATCGCCTTCGCCTTCCTCTGCTATGTCATCGGCCTGCTGGCCTACGTGTTGATCCCGATCCCGCCCGTCGGGCCCGGCTTCTGCGAGGCGTATTCCTGGGTTCGTCCGCAGCTGAGCCCGCTCGCCAGCCTCGCCGGGCTGCCCGCGACCTTCGGCTCGGGCGGCGTCCGCGCCGTGCTGGTCGACTTCGCCTTCCAACAGTTCGCGATGAACATCGCCCTGTTCGTGCCGCTCGGCATGTTCGTGCGGCACATGTTCCGTCGGGGCTTCCTGACCACCATCGCGATCGGCGCCGCCACGACCCTGTTCATCGAGTTCACCCAGCTGACCGGGATCTGGTTCCTCTACCCGTGTCCCTACCGGCTGTTCGACGTCGACGACCTCGCGGCCAACGGGCTGGGCGCGGTGATCGGAGCGATCCTCGCCCCGTTGCTCCGGCTGGTGCCCGGTCAGCGCACCGGGGCGGCGCCCGGCGTTCCCCGGCCGGTGACCGCGAGTCGCCGGGTGCTGGGGATGGCCTGCGACATGCTGGTGATGTGGCTGTCCGGGAACGTCGCCCTGCTGATCGTCACGGCCGTGCTCGGCACCGGCGGTGCGGCGGAGGACGGGCTTCCCTGGGTCCACGCGGTGGCGCAGTGGAGTCTGCCCGCCGCGCTGATCGGCACCAGCCTCGTCGTGCGCAGGGCGACCCCCGGACAGCAGATCGTCCTGCTGCGGCTGACCAGTGTGGACGGGAGCCGCCCCGCCGTGCTCCGCGCCCTGATCTGGTGGATCAGCGGCTTCGGCGCCTTCGGGCTGCTCCAGACGGCGGCGCTGATCTGGTGGGCGCCCGCGGTCTGGGCGGCGGTGGGGCTCGCCGTGCTGCACGCGGGCTCGCTGCTGCTGACCAGCGATCGACGGGGAATCAGCGGAATGCTCAGCGGGTTGCACGCGGTGGACGTCCGCATCGGCCGTGACGAGACCGACGGCCGGGCTGCCGGCGGCGGCGAGGAGACCGTCGGCGGCGCCGAGAAGACGAAGAAGACCGGAACCCCGTCCCGACGTGGGGGCCGCGCCGGGGACGGGCGGTCCGAGAACACCAGGGCATGACGCCCGGCGGCCGGCCCCGGGGCGACGGCCCAGTGGCACGACGGCCCGGACAGACGACAACCGCCAGACCAGACGGAACACGAACAGTGGAGATGACGGCGTGCAGCATTTCGACCTTGCCATCGTGGGCACCGGATCGGGTAACTCGATCGTGGACGAGCGATTCGCCGACTGGAACGTCGCGCTGATCGAACGCGGCACCTTCGGCGGCACCTGCCTCAACGTGGGCTGCATCCCGACGAAGATGTTCGTGCACACCGCCGAGCTGGCGGGCACACCCGCCGCCTCGGCCGCACTGGGCGTGGACTCGGAGCTGCACGGCGTTCGCTGGACCGAGGTGCGCGACCGGATCTTCGGCCGCATCGACCCGATCGCCCAGGGCGGCAGGCGGTACCGGATCGACGGCAGCCCCAATGTGACGGTGTTCGAGGGCACCGGCCGGTTCGTCGGGGAGAAGACCCTGACCGTCACCGGCCAGGGCGCCGCGGAGCAGACGATCACGGCCGATCGCATCGTGCTGGCGGCGGGCAGCAGGCCGGTCCTGCCCGCGGTGCCGGGGATGGCGGACGTCGGCGTCCACACCAGTGACACGATCATGCGACTGGAGAGGCTGCCCGAGCGCATGGTGATCGTGGGCGGCGGATTCATCGCCGCCGAGCTGGCCCATGTGTTCGGCTCCTTCGGCACCGAGATCACCCTGGTCACCCGGTCGGGCGCCCTGCTCCGGCAGGAGGACGTCGACGTCTCTCGTCGCTTCTCCGAACTGGCGGCAGGCCGGTGGGACGTGCGGTTCGATCAGACGATCACCAGCGTGGAGCGACAGGGGGACCTGGTTCGCGTGCACTCGCAGGGCCCGGACGGCGCGTCCTGCGCCGAGGGCGAGGTGCTGCTGGTCGCGGCGGGTCGGGTGCCCAACTCGGATCTGCTGCGTCTGGATCGCACCGGGGTCCGGACCCACGCGGACGGCCGGGTCGTGGTGGACGAGTATCAGCGCACCGACGTCGAGGGGATCTGGGCGCTCGGCGATCTCAGCTCGGAGCACCAGCTCAAGCACGTCGCCAACCACGAGACCAGGATCGTGCAGCACAACCTGCTGCACCCGGAGTCGCCGAGGGCCTCCGATCACCGCTTCGTGCCGCACGCGGTGTTCTCCGCCCCGCAGGTCGCCTCGGTGGGGATCAGCGAGCAGGAGGCGAAGATCCGCGGGCTGCGCCATGTGACGGCGATCCAGGACTACGCGGACATCGCCTACGGCTGGGCGATGGAGGACACCACGGGCTTCTGCAAGCTGATCGCCGATCCGGAGGACGGGCGACTGCTGGGCGCGCACATCATCGGCCCGCAGGCCTCGACGCTGATCCAGCCGTTGATCCAGGCGATGAGCTTCGGACTGGACGCGCGGCGGATGGCCCGCGAGCAGTACTGGATTCACCCGGCCATGCCGGAGCTCGTGGAGAACGCCCTGCTCAAGCTGCCGTTGCCCGGCTGATCCGCCGGGCGACGGCAGGAGGCCCGGCGCGTCGGCACGACGACCCGCCGGGCCGCGTTCACGGTTCGCATACCGCCCGATTGGGTAATCTCGACCATGTCGGCGCGCCCTGCCCGACACGGCTTCGAAGGGATCGAGAGAGCCATGGCTTCCCTGTTCGATCGAATCCAGGACCTCGCCAAGAGCCCGAAGGCCCGCGAGGTCCTCGACAAGGCCAAGGAGATGGCGAACGACCCGAAGAACAAGGAGAAGGTCCAGAGCTATCTGGCGAAGTTCCGCAAGAAGTGAGCGCGGGTTCGTGAGTGCCGACCGTCGTCAGACGTAGCGGGGGCGTCCCGCGATCACGCCGAGGACGGTCTGCACCGCCAGCACGCCCAGCAGCATCAGCAGCGACACGTCCCACCCGCCGGTCAGGTCGTGCAGCAGGCCGAAGAGGAACGGTCCGGCGGCCGCGAGCAGGTAACCCAGGCTCTGCGCCATCGCCGACATCCGTGCCGTCTCGGCGGACGATCTGGTCCGCAGCGAGATGAGCGTGAGGGCCAGCGGAAACACGGCCATGCCGATCCCGAGGCTCAACGTCCACAGCAGCGGTGCCCACAGCGGTGCGAGCAGCAGCCCCAGAATGCCGACGGCGGCGAGGCCGCCCAGGCCCACCGCCCACCATGACTGCGTCGGGCTACGGGCGATGAGCGGCCCGGTCAGCAGGCTCATCGGCACTCCCACCACCATCACCACGGCCAGCAGCAGTCCGGCCGTCGCGGCATCGTGCCCGGCCGCCATGAGCACCTCGGGCAGCCAGCCCATCACCACATAGGCGATGAGCGCCTGGGTGGCGAAGAAGAGCGTGACTGCCCAGGCCAGCGGACTTCGCAGCAGCGAACCCTGCCGATCCGGCGTGGTCGGGCCTTCGGCAGGCACGGCCGCACGGTCGTGGCGGGCGGCGACCGACCAGACGCACAGGGCGGCCAGCGCCAGCAGCGCCCAGGTGGCCAGTGGCAGCCGCCATCCGTCGAACCACAGCGCGAACCGCGGGGTCAGCGCCGAGCCCAGCGCGCCGCCTGCCGCCATCGCGGAGGTGTAGACGCCGGTGGCCATGCCCATGCGATGCGGGAACGACTCCTTGACCACGACCGGCACCAGCACGTTGCACAGCGCGATGGCGCCGCAGGCCAGAAAGGTTCCCGCGAGCACGGCCGTCGGCCCGTCGACGGCGCGGACGGTGAGTCCGATCGCCAGCACGGCCAGGGCCAGCCCGATACCCCGAGCCAGGCCGAGTCTGCGGGCCAGCAGGGGCGCGGCCACCCCGGCAAGACCGAAGCAGAGGGTCGGCACCGTGGTCAGCACGCTCGCCCAGGTCGTCGACTGGCCGAGGGAGGAGCGGATCTCCCCGAGGACCGACGCCAGACTGGTGACCGCCGGACGCATGTTCGCGGCGGCGAGGGCTACGCCGATCAGCAGCAGCCCGCTGCCGACGAGGGCCGTGTGCCTGCTGGGCGCGGTTCCCGCACCGGTCTCGACGACCTCGGTGCCGCCCCCGGCCAGGACGGCCTGCTGTACGCCGCCCGGCTCGTCGGGGAGAATCCGATCATCGGAGGCAGGTGGTTCTCGTGGTTCCCAGGACACCCGGACTACTATGCCAAACATAGGATGTTCGGATGAGAGGACGTCGTTGTGCCGTTGGCCACCACGCGACGCACCGGCCTCGTCGACCAGGTCATCGAGCAGCTGCGGCTACTCGTGACCAGCGGCGAATGGCCGGTCGGCAGCCGGATACCCGCCGAGCCCGAACTGGTCGACGCGCTCGGCGTCGGCCGGAACACGGTGCGAGAGGCGGTCCGGGCACTGGCCCACGCCGGGCTGCTGGAGGTACGCCAGGGCGACGGCACCTTCGTCCGCGCGACCAGCGAGCTCTCCGGCGCCGTACGCAGGCTGTGCAGCTCGGAGCTGCGCGACGTCTTGGAGACACGTCGAGCGCTCGAGGTCCAGGCGGCCCGGCTGGCGGCGCTGCGACGCACCGACGAGGAGCTGGCCGCACTCGCCGACACGCTTCGCCGACGCGACGAGGCGTTGACCGCACGAGACTGGGACTCGATGGTCCGCGTCGACACCGACTTCCACGCCCAGCTCGTCGCCTGTTCGCACAACCCCGTGCTGATCGAGGTGTACGCGGGCTTCACCGAGGCGGTGTCGGCCAGCGTCGCCACCGGCGTCGACATGGACAACGCGGCGCCGTGCGTCCGGCACGTCTCTCACGACGCCCTGTTGAACGCCGTGCGCGACCGTGATCCGGAACAGGCCGCACGCGAGGCAGGCGGCTTCCTCGACGAGCAGCTCGACAGGCTCGGGATGTCCGGCGAGGCCTGAGTCGACGTGCGACACGGCGGCACCGGCCGCGCCTGAGCCGTGTACGTGGGCGTGGCCCGGCACGTCTCGCCGTGCGTCGGACGACGGCACCTCGGCGACGGTCGCGCCGGCCACCCGACAGCCATGGCGGGCACGAGGTACGGACGGCTACGCCCCGGCCCCCGGTGCCAGCAGCGGCAAACCGGCCGGAGCGCCGTGTTCGATGAGGCGGAGCAGGGCGTCGGTGTCGAGATGCGCGTCGACCAGGTCCGCGAGCAGGTCGAGCTGTTGTTCGCGGGCGGCGCCGAACGCGGTGTCGGCGGCGACGCGGAAGCCCGGCCGACCTGCTTGATCGGCCACCCGACGTAGGAAGACGCGGCGGAAGGCATCGTTCTCGAAGATCCCGTGCCAATGCGTGCCCGCCACCGGCCAGGACACCGCGCCCTCCCCGTGATCGCCGTCGAACCCACCGCAGACGGTCGCCGCGCCGGCCGCCGCGCCGACTCCGCCCGCACCGCCGACCGGACGGACCCTCTCCACCAGCGGCGCCAGCCCGGCCGCGCGACGGGTGACCCGCCCGTGGTGAATCTCGTAGCCTGCCACGGGCTCGCCCAGTGCGCGGCCCGTCGGCGTGCGCAGGATCTTGGTCGCCTCGAAGGTCACCGCGACGTCCAACAGGCCCAGACCCGGCACCGTGCCTCGGCGGGACTCCACCCGATCGTCGATCGAACGGGCCAGCATCTGGAAGCCGCCGCACACGCCGAACACCGGCCTCCCCGCCGCGGCATGCCGCCGCACCGCCTCGGCCAGACCGGTCCGCCGCAGCCAGTCCAGATCGGCGACGGTGGACTTGGAGCCGGGCAGGACCACGAGATCGGCATCGGCCAGCCGCGACGGCTCCTCGACGAAGCGCACCGCGACACCGGGTTCGCAGGCGAGGGCGTCCAGGTCAGTCGGGTTGGACATCCTGGGCAGCCGGGGCACCGCCACCCGCAGCCACGACTCCCCCACCGGCGGCGCGGGCCGCCCCAGCACGCCGTCGGCCGCGGTGGACAACGAGTCCTCGGCGTCCAGCCACAGCCCGTCCGACCAGGGCAGCACGCCGTACACGGGCCTGCCGGTGAGATCGGTCAACGTCCGCAGTCCCGGCTCCAGCAGGCCGCGATCACCTCGGAACTTGTTGATCACGAAGCCGGCGATCAGCGACTGATCGGCCGCGTCGAGCAACGCCAGCGTGCCGTAGAGGTGCGCGAAGACGCCGCCCCGGTCGATGTCGGACACCACGATCACCGGCAGCCGCCCGGCGACGGCGAGCCCCATGTTCGCGAGATCCCCCGCACGGAGGTTGATCTCGGCGGGCGAGCCCGCGCCCTCGCAGATCACCACGTCGAACTCGGCACGCAGCTCGGCAAGGCCGGTCTGCACCGCCTCGGCCAGCTCCGCGCGTCCGCTCCGGTACGAGGCCGCGTCGACCTCGCCGACGACCTTCCCGTGCAGCACGATCTGCGAGCGGTGGTCGCTGCCCGGTTTCAGCAGCACGGGATTGAAGCGGACGGCGGGCGAGAGTCCGGCCGCCGCCGCCTGCATGGCCTGTGCCCGGCCGATCTCACCGCCGTCGGGAGTGACCACCGAGTTGTTGGACATGTTCTGCGCCTTGAACGGCGCCACCCGTATCCCACGTCGGGCCAGCCACCGGCACAGCCCCGCGGTCAGCACGCTCTTGCCCGCATCGGAGGTGGTCCCCGCCACCAGCAGCGCGCCGCCGGTCGGCGCGCTCACGTAGCGACCCGCCATGAGACGAGTCCGGCGACCGTCCCGACCGCGGCCGGAACGGCGACAGGCGGCCGAGCACCAGACGGCGGCGCGGCAGCGGACACGGAACGAGCGGCGGCGCGCACCGACATGTCTCGACGGCGGTTCACGCCTGGGTGAGGATCTCCGCGCCCTCGGCGGTGACGAGGATGGTGTGCTCGAACTGTGCCGTCCAGCTCTTGTCCTTGGTGGTGACGGTCCAGCCGTCGTCCCAGACGTCGTAGTCGATGCCGCCGAGCGTGATCATCGGCTCGATCGTGAAGGTCATGCCCTCTTCGATCTCGGTGTCGACGTTCGGCTCGTCGTAGTGCAGGATCACGAGCCCGCTGTGGAAGGAGCGGCCGATGCCGTGCCCGGTGAAGTCCCGGACCACGCCGTAGCCGAACCGCTTCGCATAGGCCTCGATGACCCGACCGACGACGTTGAGCCTGCGGCCCGGTCGGACCGCGCGGATCGCCCGCAGCGTCGCCTCGCGTGTGCGCTCCACCAGCAACCGGGCCTCCTCGGAGACCGCGCCCGCGAGGAAGGTGGCGTTGGTGTCACCGTGGACGTCGCCGACGTAGGCGGTGACGTCGATGTTGACGATGTCGCCGTCCTCGATCACCGTCGAGTCGGGAATGCCGTGACAGATGACCTCGTTGAGGGAGGTGCAGCAGGACTTGGGAAAGTTCCGGTAGCCCAGCGTCGACGGGTAGGCGTCGTTGTCGCAGAGGAACTCGTGGATCACCCGGTCGATCTCGTCGGTCGTCACTCCGGGCGCGACCGTCTTGCCGCCCAGTTCCAAGGCCTGCGCGGCCAGCCGTCCCGCCACCCGCATCTTCTCGATCACCTCGGCGGACTGCACCCACGGATCGGTGTTGCGTGCCGGGGCGGGACGATCCACGTACTCGGGCCGAGTGATCGAGGCGGGAACCGGCCTGCGGGGCGACTGCTGGCCAGGCCGGAGGGGAGAGCGAAGCGACATGCCCCCAGATTACGCAGCGCCGCGAGCGGCGATCGGCGCCCCCGCCTCCCGCGACATCACGTGTGAGCCCGCATCGAAGCCGACGGACGCCCGGCGCGCAGGACACCCCGCACCCGACCCCGTGACGATCAGGAGAACCGACGCGACCACGATCGAAACGACGCCGCGTCCGGAATCACGTCGAAATGGAGAAGTTCAATCAGGAAACTCCGCGATTCGCGGGGAATCGCGATGCCCGACGGCAGGTCGCCCTCGCGTCATACCACTCGAACGTGAGTGTGCATGGAGCTCGCTATTCAGTCGCAACCGCGATCGAACATGACGGCCGCCGCGCGCCAGCCGAGCATGAACAGACCGAGCACGCTAGCCGTGACCAGCGCGAACGACACCGGTGGCACATTGACCGTGACCGCACGAACGGCCAGTCCGCCCAACACGGCGGCCACCCAGACGCCGACTCCGACCGCCAGTCGAGTGGGCTCGCGCCAAGCCCTGGTGACCAGCCAGCCGACAGCGAGTCCGCCGAGGAACGGGATCGACGTCGCGACGACGTCACCCAGGCCCGCGGCCTCCTCATGATTACGTCGACCCACGAATGCGAACACCAGCACTGCCAACACGTCGACGGACGCGGCAGGCAGTGCCCGAGTGATCCGGGACACGAGCACCTCTTCATCTTGATTCGGCGAGAGAACACCTGATCGGTTCGGCCGCGCTGTCCTCGCCGAACTACTCCGTACGGGCCGGCAGGCCGTACACGACGGGGAACCGTACTCCTCGTGGAACAGCCCGACGCACCCACCGTCCCCTTCGCGGCGCGCGGTGCTCCTCGACCATCGGGACGCCTCGGGCACCGGGCGGAGGAGAGCGGTATAAGCCCAGGTCACTGCGCTGCCCACCGCCCCGGACGGCGGCCGGTGACCGGGCGGGCACGGTCGGGAAAGTCACCGATCGGCCGGCGGCGACGCGCCGACGCGACGCGGAGGACGGCACGACACCGGGGCCTGCGTCGATCAGGCAGGCAGGGCGGGGTCAGGCCACGGGCACCGCCCCCGACACCGCGGGCGGCAGGAGCCGATCGCCGCCGATTCACGTGCCGCCCGGTGGCCGAGGCGCCGGCGGCCGGGCCGGTCATCAAGGCAGCTTTCCGCGGGACGGCAGTCGGAGCGGAGGGCTGACGAGAAACCGATCCGACGTCGGGACGCCCGGAGCCGATACGACACCCGAGTCGGCACGGGCGGGTCGCGGCGGACCAGCCACACGGCGTACCCGGCACACGGCGTTGCGGGACCGCACTGCCGGTCCCAGGTCACGGCGGTCCAGGTCGGCGGCGGTCCAGGTCGCGGCGGTCCAGGTCACGGCGGTGCCAGGAGACGGCCGTACCGGGGCCACAGCCATACCGGGCCACGCGGTACCAGGAGACGGCGGCGCCGGTGAAAGCACGGCACCGCGAGAACACCGGTGGGCGCCGACGACGCGGCGATCAGAGCCGGTACCGGCGCTCGGGCGGCACCGGAGCGATCCGATGCCCGATGACACCGTGCGGGCCTGCTCGCCTCAGACCAGCACGGTGCCGAATCTGCCGACGGTCTGGAAGCCGATTCGCTCGTAGACCCGTCGCGCGACATGGTTGTACCCGTTGACGTACAGGCTGGCCGTCCGGCCCAGCCGGTTCACCAGGTGATCGACGACCGCCGCGGTGCCGTGGGCGCCCAGTCCCCGGCCGCGATGGTCCGGGTGCACCCACACACCCTGGATCTGCCCGACCCGGGACGACAGGGCGCCGATCTCGGCCTTGAACACGACCTCGTCGCCGTCGAAGCGGGCGAACGCCCGCCCGCCCGCCACCAGTTCGACCACCCGCGCCCGGTAGGAGGCACCGCCGTCCTCCGACCGAGGGTCGATGCCGACCTCCTCGATGAACATCGCGATCGCGGCAGGCAGGTAACGCTCCAGATCGTCCGGCCGCACCCGACGTACCAGCGGATCGGGACTCAGTCGCGGTGACGTCGGGAGGGCGAGCAACGGCTGATCCGGGCGGATGTCCCTCGCGGGTCCCCAGATCGGCTCCAGCTCCCGCCACAGGCCCAAGACCTGTTCCGCGGGACCGACCAGCGACGAGCAGAACCGACGGCGGCGCAGCGCCCGATCGGCGAAGGCGCGCAACGCCGCTCGACCGCCGCGCAGCGGAATGAGATTGGCTCCCGAGAAGCAGAGGCCGCTGAGCCGGGAACCCACTCCCCACAGCTCCCCGCCGAGGCGCCAGGGATCGAGGCCCGTGGCCTCCACCCTGGCCGCGACCATGCACGCCGCGACCGGATCGACGGTGATCGCCGACCGGATCGCGACCTCGTCTCGTTCGTCGAGCAGCCGAGCACCGGCAAGCCTCAACACGCCGTCAAGACTGCCAGAGACCACCCGTCACCCGCCCAGGCGGGTAGGCGCCGGTGATCTCCGCCAGCCGTCGATCGAAAGCTCAGCCGACCGTCACGCTGGGCTCGCCGGTCACGTCCTCCATCGTCTCGGCGATACGCATCGCCTCCTCGATCAAGGTCTCGACGATCTGGTGCTCCGGCACGGTCTTGATGACCTTGCCCTTGACGAAGATCTGGCCCTTGCCGTTGCCGGAGGCGACCCCGAGGTCGGCCTCCCTGGCCTCGCCGGGCCCGTTGACGACGCAGCCCATCACGGCGACGCGCAGGGGGACCTCCATGCCCTCCAGCCCCGCGGTGACCTCCTCGGCCAGGGTGTAGACGTCGACCTGCGCCCGACCGCACGACGGGCAGGAGACGATCTCCAGCTTGCGGGGCCGCAGATTCAGCGACTGAAGGATCTGCGTGCCGACCTTGATCTCCTCGACCGGCGGCGCGGAGAGCGACACGCGGATGGTGTCGCCGATGCCCTGCCGCAGCAGGGCGCCGAAGGCCACCGCCGACTTGATGGTGCCCTGGAAGGCAGGCCCCGCCTCGGTCACGCCGAGGTGCAGCGGGTAGTCACACGCCTCCGACAGCAGCTCGTACGCCCGGACCATCACGACCGGATCGTTGTGCTTGACCGAGATCTTGATGTCGTGGAAGTCGTGCTCGGCGAACAGGCTCGCCTCCCACAACGCCGACTCGACCAGCGCCTCCGGCGTGGCCTTGCCGTGCTTGGCCAGGAGCCGAGGGTCCAGCGAGCCCGCGTTCACACCGATCCTGATCGGCGTGCGGTGCTCCTTGGCCGCCTGGGCGATCTCCTTGACCTTGTCGTCGAACTTCTTGATGTTGCCCGGGTTCACCCGCACGGCGGCGCAGCCCGCCTCGATGGCGGCGAACACGTATTTGGGCTGGAAGTGGATGTCGGCGATCACCGGGATCTGCGACTTGCGCGCGATGGCGGGCAGCGCGTCGGCGTCGTCCTGCGTCGGACACGCGACTCGAACGATGTCGCAGCCCGCGGCGGTCAGCTCGGCGATCTGCTGGAGCGTGGCGTTCACGTCCGCGGTCACCGTCGTCGTCATCGACTGCACCGAGATCGGCGCGTCCCCACCGACCTGCACCGTCCCGACCTGCAACGATCGGGTCCTCCGTCGTGGCGCCAACACCGGAGGCGGCGCAGCGGGCATCCCTAGATCGACGCTCATCGAATCCTCTCCGCGATTCGGTCGGTAAGCGACCCGCCCGTGCCGAGCGGGCCGCTGCCAGCCTACTGGGTGAGCCGCAAGGGATTGACGATGTCCGCCGTCAGGGTCAGCAGCACGAAGGCACCGCCGACCACGACCGCCGCATAGGTGATCGGCAGCAGCTTGGTGTAGTCCACCGGGCCGCCGCGGGGCTTGCCCCGCCAGCCCCGCACCATGTCCCGGGCCCGTTCGTAGACGTTGACCGCGATGTGCCCGCCGTCCAGCGGCAGCAGCGGCAGCAGGTTGAACACGCCGACGAAGAAGTTCAGCGTGGCCAGGAGCAGCAGGAACAACTCCCACAGGCCCTGATCGACCGCGTCGCCGCCGATGATGCTGGCTCCGACGACGCTCACCGGGGTGTTCATGTCGCGCTCACCGCCGAAGATGGCGGTGAACAGGGCGGGGATCCGCTCCGGCAGCTCCAGCAGGCGCTGGAAGGTCTCGACGAACATGGTGCCGGTGAAGTCGACGGTGGCAGGCACGGCGGCCAGGCCCTCGTAGTGGAAGGTCGCGGCCTGGCCGAGACCGACGGCCCCCACGGACTCCAGCTCCTCCCCGCCGTCCAGGGGCAGCCGCGCGACGGTGGCGACGTCCACGGTCACCGTCTGCTCCTCGCCACCGCGGACGATGGTGAACTCGGTCGGCCCCTCGGCGTCGCGCGTCTGTTCGAGGACGTCCGTGTAGAGCGGGGTCGCGGTGCCCCCCACGGCGATGATCTCGTCCCCCGGCTGAATGCCCGCGTCGCGGGCGGGCGCCGGGTCGCCGGGCGCGCAGGGCACGAGCTGCCCGGTGGCCGGGTCCTGATCGCTGACGCAATCGCTGATCACACCGACGGAGGCCCGGCCGTCGATGTTGGGCAGCCCCATGCTGAAGGCCATGATCAGCAGGATCAGGAAGCCGAGGACGAAGTGCACCAGCGAGCCGGCCGAGAGCACGATGACCCGCTGCCAGACCGGCTTGTTGTACATCGCCCTGGTCGTCTCGCTCGGGTCGACCTCCTCCAACGCGGTCATTCCCACGATCCGGCAGTAGCCGCCCGCCGGAATGGCCTTGAGCCCGTACTCGGTCTCACCGCGCCGGAAGGAGAAGATCTTCGGGCCGAAACCGACGAAGTACTCGGTCACCTTCATCTTGAAGGCCTTGGCGGCGGCGAGGTGGCCGAACTCGTGCAACGCGATGGAGATGCCGATCCCCAGCGCGAACAGGATGACCCCGATTGCAAAGGCCACGTCGTCAGTCCCTTTCAGCCGAGGCGCCGCCGACGGCGGCACCCAGAAGTTCGCCGGCGCGAGCCCTGGCCCAGTTCTCGGCCGCCGACACGTCGTCGATGTCGGCGGGGTCGGCCCGCCAGCCGTCCGCCTCGCTCAGCACCTCGGTGACAGTGTCCACGATGGCGGTGAAATCGGTGCGACCTCGTAGGAACGCCGCGACCGCCTCCTCGTTGGCGGCGTTGTACACCGCGGGCAGACAGCCGCCCGCCGCGCCCGCCGCCTTCGCCAGCCGCACGGCGGGGAAGGCGACGTCGTCCAACGGCTCGAAGGTCCACGAGCCGGCCTCGTCGAACCGACAGGGCCGCGCCGCACCCGGAACGCGATCGGGCCAGCCGAGCGCCACCGCGATGGGCAGCGTCATGCTGGGCGGACTCGCCTGAGCGAGGGTGGAGCCGTCGACGAAGGTCACCATGGAGTGGACGATCGACTGCGGGTGCACCACCACGTCGATCCGGTCGTAGGGCACGTCGAACAGCAGATGCGCCTCGATGACCTCCAGCCCCTTGTTCACCAGGGTGGCGGAGTTCACGGTGATGACCGGCCCCATCGACCATGTCGGGTGGGCCATCGCCTGTTCGACCGTGACGTCGGCCAGCTCCGCCCGCGTCCGCCCGCGGAACGGGCCGCCCGACGCGGTGACGACCAGGCGGTCCACCTCGTCGGCCCGGCCGCCCCGCAACGCCTGGGCCAGTGCCGAGTGCTCGGAGTCCACCGGCACGAGCTGTCCCGGCTTCGCCGCGCCCACCACGAGCGACCCGCCCGCGATCAAGGACTCCTTGTTCGCCAGCGCCAGCATGGCGCCCGTCCGCAGCGCGGCAAGGGTCGGGGCGAGCCCTCGGGAGCCGTCGATCGCGTTGAGCACCACGTCGGCGGGCGTCGTCTCGATCAACTCGACGGCGGCCCGCGGCCCGGCCAGGATGCGCGGCATCCGGAACTCGCCCCGCGAGTAACCCCGGCGCTGCGCCTCGGCGTAACAGGCGAGCTGAAGGTCCTCCACGGCGGTCCCACGAGCTACCGCCACGGCGTCGACGCCGAACTCCAACGCCTGGGCGGCCAGTGCGGCTGGGTCACCTCCGCCCGCCGCCAGTCCGACGACCCGGAACCGCGCCGGGTCGAGGCGGGCCACTTCGAGCGCCTGGACGCCCACCGAGCCGGTGGAGCCCAGCAGGAGGACGTCACGTCGAGTGGCGGGACCGTCTGAAGTCGCGAAAGCGTGCATCGCCGACATTCTCTTACGACCCTGGTCGAGCCCCGGAATCGGGCGGCCTCAGGCACGGCGACGCACCATCACCATGGTCACGAAGAGGTAACGAGCTGGATGGCGAACGAATTCACACGAATGATGCGCCCCCGTCTGGGTACTCCCCCGTCAGCGGCGCAGACGACGCCTGAAGCATGGGAAGGAGTACACCGATGGGCATCCTCGGTTGGATCGTGCTGGGGCTTCTGGCAGGCGCCATCGCCAAGGCCATCATGCCAGGAAAGGACCCCGGCGGCATCATCATGACGATGATCCTCGGAGTGGTCGGCGCCCTGCTGGGCGGCTGGGTGGGAAGCGCTCTCTTCGGCACCGGCACGGAGGACTTCTTCAGCATCCAGACCTGGATCGTCGCCATTCTCGGCTCGATCGTCCTCCTGGCCATCTATCGCATGGTCGTCGGACGCCGCGGCTCGCCTCGGGCGCACGCCTGAGCCGGTCCACGGCATCCGAAGGGGGCCGCGGTGTCTTCGGACGCCGGCGGCCCCCTTCGTCTGTTCGGCGACGGCGGGATGCCTGCCGTGCCGATGTCCGCGCGATGAGGGGAGGTCGGTGCCGGCCCGACAGGTCGGGATGCCGGGCCGCCCTGCCGTCGCCGCGCGGCGGCGAACCGCACGGCGAGGAGCGTCGACGGCGTCCGAGATCGAGCATGCGTTCCGCCGCACGCCGGGTCAGGCGGGCCGCCGTGGTGGAGTGCCGGTGCGCGATGTCTCGGCAGTCAACCCCCGCGACGGGGCGAGTCGGCGAGGTCGGCTTGATGAGCGGTCGCACGCCGCCCGTCACGAAGCCGAGGCCAGGACGTCCCGCGCGGCCGACCGGCCCGCCCGCCGGGCCCGCACCACGGTCACCAGCACACCAAGCAGCAGCAGCGCCGCCGAGGCGGCCACCATGGCGGTCGACAACGCCACCACCTCGGGGGACACCCCGCGCCTGGCCTGTCCGTAGACGAACACCGGCAACGTCGTCGAGCCGACTCCGGTGAGGTAACCCGAGGTGACGACGTCATCGAAGGACAACACGAAGGCGAAGGCCGCGCCCGCCCCGACGGCGGGCGCGATCAGGGGCAGCGTCACCGTGCGCCAGCGCGTGAGCGGATCGGCGCCCAGGTCGGCGGCGGCCTCCTCGATCCTCGGGTCCAGGCCTGCCAGCCTGGCACGCACCACGACCACGACGTAGCTGAGGGAGAAGGTGACGTGCGCGAGGAGCAGCGCACCGAAGCCGAGCGGAATACCCATCAGTTGCACGCAGAAGGCCAGCAGGCTCACGCCCAGCACCACCTCGGGGACCACCAGTGGCAGGGCCAGCAACGTCGTCCATAGACCCCGCCCCCGGAACGCCCGACGCAGCCCGAAGGCCGCCAGCGTCCCGATCACGGTGGCGATCACCGCGCTCGCCGCCGCCAGCCGCAACGACAGCAGCAGCGCCGACACCACCCGCTCGTCGTTCGCCAGCTCCGCATACCAACGCAGCGAGAAACCGGTGAGGGTGCTCAGCGTTCGCGAGTCGTTGAACGAGACGAGCGCCAGCCACAGGATCGGCGCATAAAGGAAGACGTAGACCGCCGCCGCCGCCGTACCGAGCCGCCAGGGCCGCCGGACGCCTCGGCGCGGGCCGGTTCCACGCCGAGCCGTGCGCCGGGCCGCCGGGCGGGCCTGCTCGGCGCCATGGTGTTCGCCGCCACTCCGACCGGCGCTCGTCCGCTCGACACCCCCGCCCCCGGCGCCCCCGTCGCCCCGTCGGCGGCTGGCGCGTCGCGACGACACGTTCACAGGACGTCCTCTCCCCGGCGCCCACGCGCCAGCAGGGCGACGACCACCAGGACCAGCAGCAGCACCGCCATCGCCGAACCCAGCGGCCAGTTGTTCCCGCCGCCGAACTGATCGTCGACGACGCTGCCGAAGGTGGTCTGATCGACACCGCCGAGCAGACTCGGCGTCACGAAATCACCTGCCGCGGGCACCAGGACCAGCAGTGAACCCGCGAGGATCCCCGGCAGGACCCCGGGCAGCACGACGCGGAAGAAGGTCGCCAGCCTGCCGTGCCCCAGGTCGTACGAGGCCTCGACGAGCTGGTGATCGAAACGCACACAGGCCACGTACAACGGCAGCACCATGAACGGCAGGAACCCATAGGTCAGGCCCAGCACCACCGCCGTGTCGGTGAGCAGGAAGCCGCCGTCCCGCCCGAGACCCACGACGGAGAGCAGCCTGTTGATCGGTCCGTCGCCGTCGAGCAGCGCCTTCCACGCATAGACCCGGGCCAGGTAGCTCGCCCAGAACGGGATCAGCACCAGTGCGAGCAGCACCGTACGGAACCGGCCGCCGTGCCGGGCGATGAACCACGCCAGCGGAAACGCCAACAACAGGCATGCCAGCGTGGTCACGGTCGCATAGACCAGGGTGCGCCAGAAGATCGGCAGGAACGCCGGATCGAGCGCCGTTCGATACGGCAGCGTCGTCCACGGCAGCACGGCCCTCGCCGCGCCGGTGTCCCTGGTCGCGAAACTGAACTGCACCACGAGGGCCAGCGGAACCAGCAGGAACAGGACCAGCCACACCGTCGCGGGCCCGAGTTGACCCGCCGCCGCCAGCCCGGACGAGAACCCACGCCGCGCAGGCCGCCCGCTCACCCCGTCTTCACCCTGGTCCAGGCGTCCGCGTAGCGGGCCTCCACCTCCGGTCCGAGATCAGCGGTGAACGGGAGCCTCGCCAGCTCGTCCTCGGGCGGATAGACCAACGGGTCGTTCCGCAGCGCCTCGTCGATCAGCGGCAGAGCGGCGTCGTTGGGACTGCCGTACTGCACGGCCTCGGCCAGCCGCGCCCCCACCTCCGGCCGCAGGATGTGATCGATGAACCGGTGGGCGTTCTCGGCATGCGGCGCGTCCTTCGGAATGCACAGCACGTCGACCCAGGACAGACCGCCTTCCTCCGGGATCACATAGACCAGGTCCGGATTGACCTCCTGAGCCTGGAACACGTCCCCGGAATAGGCCTGGGCCAGCGGCGCCTGGCCGGAGGACAGCGGCTCGATGACGTCCGAGGTGATCTGACCGAGTCCGCTCTTGAGTTCGAGCAGGAAGTCGACCGCCTCGTCCAGCTCGGCGGGGTCGGTGGAGTTGGGATCGTGTCCCAAGGCCAGCATCCCGAGCGCCAGACCGTCGCGTGCCTCGTCGAGCAGGATGCTGCGCCCCTGCGCCGACGGCAGGTCGAAGGCGGACAGACTCGTCACCTCCGTATCCAGCCGGGCGGGCGAGTAGGCCAGCCCCGTCGTGCCCCAGGCCCACGGCACGGAGAACCGGTTTCCCGAGTCGTAGTCCGCCGTACGGAATCGACTTCCGAGGTTGTCGAGGTTGGTCAACAGGTCGTGATCGAGGGGACGCAGCAGGTCCGAACGCAGGAACCGGCGAAGGAAGTTGTCGGTCGGGACCACCAGGTCGTACCCCGCCGCTCCGGACGCGATCTTGGCCTCCAGCTCGTCGTTGGAGCTGAAGTTGTCGTAGACGACGCGGATGCCGGTCTCCTCCTGGAAACCGGGAATGGTGTCCTCGTCGATGTAGTCGGTCCAGTTGTAGAAGTTGAGCACCGGCTCGTCGACGTCGTTACGCGCAGGCGACCCGTCCGGCGCGGCGGAGTCGGCGGTCGGCGGCGCGGCGCCCACCCCGCAGGCAGCCGCGCCCTGCGCGGCCAGCGCGAAGAAGGCCATCGATCGCAGCATCGACCGACGGGACAGGCGCGGGCTGCTCCCGTCCCACAGTCGTGCGATACGCACCGCCGGTCGTCCGTCCTGCTCGGATGCCATGTCGCATCCACCTCCCTCACCCGTGTCTGGTCCCAGGCCGTGCCCGGTCGCCCCGTCCGTCCTTCGACTCGACGAGGGATCTGCTCGAGAAGTGCGCTCGCGCGGTGCCGCCGCGCGAGCGCGTGCCGGTCACCGTCGTAGTCGCTGCCGTGATCGGTGCCACGACGTCTCCACGACGCGGGCAGGCCCGGCCGAGGACCGCGGGTCCGCCTGCGTCGTGCCCATGTGCCTCGCGCGCCCGGCGAACCACGACCTCCGGACCGTGGTCATGACCCCGCCTGTGCCGGGCCATGGCCGTCGAGGTCCGCGTCCTCCGCCAGCAACACGCTGTGTTCCGGCTCCCAGGCCAGTAGAACCGGCTGTCCCGGTCCGCCCGCGTCGCTGATCCGCCGGGTGTTCTGCACGAACGCCACGAGGGTGCTGCCGCCCGCCGCGGGAACCTGCACCAGGTACTGGGTGGACACGCCGGTATAGACGATGTCGACCACGGTGCCCGGCAGCAGGCACCAGCCGGCGGGCGGCGCGACCGCTCCGTCGACGTCGTAGACGTGCACCTTCTCCGGCCGGACCGTCAGCGTCACTCGACTGCCCGGCCGAGCCGTCGCCTCGGCAGGCAGCGCCGCACGCAGCCGGGCGCCCGCCCCCACCGCCAGCTCCAGCAGGTTCGCTGCCGCGTCATGACCGACGACCTCGCTGTCCAGGATGTTGGTCGTCCCTGTCGCCGAAGAACGTAGGAAGCTCGCGACGAATCGGGTGGCAGGCCGCTCGTAGACGTCCTCCGGGTACCCGACCTGCCGGATACGCCCGCCGGCGAGCACGGCCAGCCGATGCGAGAGGACCAGGGCCTCCTCCTGATCGTGGGTGATGTAGAGGAACGTCGTGCCCACCTCGCGTTGAATCCGCATCAACTCGACCTGCATCCGACCGCGAAGCTGCGCGTCCAGCGCGCCGAGCGGCTCGTCGAGGAGCAGCACCCTCGGTCGCGCGGCCAACGCCCTGGCCACCGCGACCCGCTGCTGCTGTCCTCCCGAGAGCTGGTGCGGCCTGCGTCGGGCGAAGCCGGACAACTGGACGAGCTCCAGATGTTCGCCGACCCGACGTCGCAGCTCGCCGCCTCGCAACCCCTTACGCCGCAGTGCGTAGGCCACGTTGTTCCACACGTCCAGGTGGGGGAACAACGCATACGACTGGAAGACGGTGTTGACGTCGCGTCGATACGGCGGCACTCCGACCATGTCGACGCCGTCGAGCTCGATGCTTCCACGTTCCGGATCGGCGAAGCCGGCGATCATGCGCAACAACGTCGTCTTGCCGCTTCCGGAGGGGCCGAGAATCGAGAAGAACTCCCCCTCGTGCACCCGCAGCGAGAGGTCGTCGAGCACGACCTGGTCCCCATAACTCCTGGTGACTCCGGACAGCGCGACCGCGACGGGGGCATAGGTGTCGGGTGTGCGCTGTTCTCGAGGATGGAACTCCGCCGACTCGTCGGTCACAGGCACACACCTCGGCAGGGACAGCGGGGGACTGGGGCCGTCGTGGTCGGGTCATCGCCCGGTCGACGCGCCGCAGCCTAGACGAGGCTCGGCTGCACGAAGTCAGCGGCGGACACCCAGGCTGATCGGGGCCGCGACGCCCCCGTATGCGACGATACGTGGGCAACCTACTCGATCGTGTTCGTGGTGGAGGGAACGTGGCCGCTCGTTCTGCAAGGTCTTCGTCGGCAGTGGAGAAGCGTCCCGCCACGACCGTCGACCCCCATGAGGAGCCCTCGGCCGAATGGGGCTGGCACGGCGGCTTCCCCGTCGGCACGCGAGTGGCGGGCTGGGTGGGTGCGCTCTCCGTGTTCGCCATGCTGATCGGCAACCACGAGGGCCGCACCGAGGACCTCTGGCTGATCTTCCTCGGTGCGGGCATGGTCGCCACGCTGATCTGGGACCAGGTGCGCCGCCGGACGTCGTGGCGGAACTGACCCGACACGGGTGACAAGCGTCGCAATACGGTCACTATGCGCAGTGGATGTCACGATCGGCATCCACCAAAGAGTGGCTCAAGCCACCATCGAGCCCATGACCAGCAGATCTTGCGACTCACGCTTGCGTCTTCGCGTCGTCCTCTGTTGACTTTTCGCGTGCACTTCGGACCCCGACTCGCGCCCCGTGCCCGAGTCGGCGTCTCGGGCCGACGATGCCCCGCCGCGCACAGTCCCGTCCCGGCTCATCGGGTCGGCAGCTCCCTCGCGACGGTCACCCGCCGGGTGATGTACCGCAGACCGCATCTCCACGACGTCACACGGCACCGCGACGTCGACGGCGACCTGCTCTCGACCATCGCGACGGAAGCTCGGCCGATCCGGCACAGCGATGGAGAACGATCATGAGAGTCACCGACGAGCTGCTCAGGAACAACAAGGCCTATAGCGAGTCCTTCGGCCTCAAGCTGCCGTTGCCGCCCGCCCTGAAACTCACCGTGGTCGCCTGCATGGACTCCAGGCTCGACGTGTTCGAGATGCTGGGCCTCCGGCTGGGCGACGCCCACATCATCCGCAACGCGGGCGGCGTCATCACCGACGACATGATCCGCTCCCTGGTGATCAGCCAACGGATGCTGGGCACCGAGGAGATCATCCTCATTCACCACACAGACTGCGGAATGCTCACGTTCAGCGATGACGAGCTGAAGTCCGAGATCCTCGCGGAGACCGGTATCAAGCCGGAATGGGCCGCCGAGGCCTTCGACGATCTCGACGGCGACGTGCGACAGTCGCTCAAGCGCATCCAGACCAACCCCTTCATTCAGCACAAGAACGTTCGGGGATTCGTCTTCGACGTCGAGACCGGAGCACTGCGCGAGGTCGTGTGACGAGTGCGCCGACCGCCGGATGAGGCCGCCGGAGATCCGCGCGCCCTGCCGCACTCGATCGGGCACGATCGAGTGCGAGCGGGCTCATGCGGCGTCGATGCCCGCGCCCGTCCTGGCCGAGTATCGGGCGCGGCCCACCGCGAGCAGAAGGCCGGCCTGCTCGAGCTGCTCGCGAACACCCACGGCGGGCCCGACAGGACACGACGGCCGTCCGCAGAGACGGCTCGCGGCATCCCTCGGCTCGGCCGGGCCGAGGGCGCGAGAAGCACCACGAGCCCGACGGCCATGGCGAGAACGGCAGACGCGAACAGCGGGTGAAGATCCATGACACGACTATCGAACAGACGTTCTATTTCGGCAAGATATCGATCGAGTGGTGGACGAACTCCGGCGCTCCCATCACCCCGTCGTGTCGCCGGCCGTCGACGTGCCCGAGAACGAGACGAACGGACGGGATGCCTCGCGGCGGCGAGCGGGCCGCTCGCGACGACGATCGAGACAACCGATCGACGAGTCGAAAGACCGCGGCTCCCAGGACGCCAGGCCTGCCGTCGCCCGGCGTCGTCACCTCGGCAGTCGGACCACACCGTCCGCGAAGTGGACCACGCGCCAAGCCCGGACCACTCCGGGCCGGCCGAGGAGGAAGGTCTGAGCTCCGTCGGGCCTGGTCTCGTCGAGCATCACCCGATCGCCACGGATGTGCGGCGCGCCTGGACCGAGTACGGCCCGCTCGGCGGACGCGCGACCGGCGACCCCGCTCGACGATCTCGACGACCGTTCGCCCGAGTCAGCCCTCGGCCGCAAGCTGCCCGCAGGCGGCGGCGATCTCCTGTCCCCTGGTGTCTCGCACCGTGCAGCTGACCCCGCCCTCCTGGACGCGGCGGACGAACTCCCGTTCCACCGGCTTCGGGCTGGCATCCCACTTGCTCCCCGGCGTCGGGTTCAGCGGGATCAGGTTCACGTGCACGAGCTGACCGAGATGGCGGCGCAGCAGCTTCGCCAGCAGGTCGGCCCGCCACGGCTGGTCGTTCACGTCACGGATGAGCGCGTACTCGATGGACACCCGTCTGCCGGTGCGGTCCGCGTAATACCGGGCCGCCTCCAGCACCTCGGCCACCGTCCACCGGGTGTTCACCGGTACCAGCGTGTCCCGCAGCTCGTCATCGGGCGTGTGCAGCGAGACGGCCAGCGTCACCTGGAGGCCCTCGTCGGCGAGCTTGCGGATCGCCGACGCGAGCCCCACGGTCGACACCGTCACCGAGCGCTGAGACAGCCCGAGACCATCCGGAGCCGGGTCGCAGATCCGACGTACCGCGGCGACCACTCGCTTGTAGTTGGCCAACGGCTCACCCATGCCCATGAAGACGACGTTGGACAGCCTGCCCGGGCCGCCGGGCATCATCCCGTCCCGCATCACCGCGGCGGCGGCCCGCACCTGATCGACGATCTCCGCCGTCGACATGTTGCGCTGCAGCCCGCCCTGGCCGGTCGCGCAGAACGGACAGGCCATCCCGCAGCCCGCCTGGCTGGAGATGCACACCGTCGCTCGATCGGTGTAGCGCATCAGGACGCTCTCGACGAGAGTGCCGTCGTGGGCCCGCCACAGCGTCTTCCGGGTGGTGCCCTCGTCGGTGGTCACGTCCCGCACCGGAGTGAACAGCGTGGGCAGCAGCTCGCTGACCAGACGATCCCGACTGGCGGCCGGGATGTCGGTCATCGACTCCGCGTCGGTGCTCAACCGACCGAAGTAGTGGTGGGCCAGCTGGGCGGCCCGGAAGGGCTTCTCCCCCAGCTCCGCCACGGCGGCCTTGCGGTCGGCGGCGGCGAGGTCGGCGAGGTGGCGCGGCGGCAGGCCGCGGCGCGGTGCGTCGAAGACGAGAGGTAGCGCAGTCATGGCGTAATCCAGTGTCCCACGGCTCGCGGCGGGCTCTCACCGCCCCCGACGGCACCGCTCGCGGCAGCACATCACCGTACCGTCGGTCCCGCCGGCGCCCGCACCGCCCGATGCTCTGCACCCCGACCCGTCTCGTCGGCTCCACCCGCTGTCGTCGAACAGCGTCCGACGGGGCGTCCCACGTCACGGAAGCAGCACGGCAGCAGGCCGACGACGGACATGCAACCGGTAGCCGACGGGCAGGGCAAGCCCCGGCGTCTGGGCGATCGCCCGCGCCGCCACCCGCCCCGAGAACTCGATACGCAGAACGGCGGCCAGGCTCTCCCGGTCGTCGAACCGCCACCACGTGTCCACCCGGCGGCAGTCGAAGCCCTCTCCCGCGAAGAAGTCCTCCACCTCGGCAGGCGAGTATCGGGGCAGGTCCGCCCGCATCCAGCTCCCATAGGCGTGCCTGGTGGCGTCCAGATCGATGATCGCGACGGCCCCGCCGGGGCGCAGCACCCGCTCCGCCTCCCGCAGACCGGGCTCACAGCCGGGGCCGAAGAAGTACGCCGTCCTCGCGTGCACGAGGTCGACGCTCTCATCGGGCAGCGGGAGCCGCTGCGCCCCTGCCGCCGACACTCGGACCGAGTCGAGCCCGGCCACCCGGCGGCGTGCCCGACGAACCAGCGGCGGGTGCGGCTCCACGCCGACCACCGACCGCGCGTCACGCGCCAGGATCGGCAGGTGGAAGCCGTCGCCACAACCGACGTCGAGAACGTCGCGCCCGGTCCAGTCGAAGGACTCCCGCAGCGCGTCGAAGAGCACCTGCTCACGGTCCTGAGCCTGGTTCTCCACCTCGTAGACCTTCGGCCAGCGCCAGATGTTCGGGCTCGGCAGCACCTCGGCCGACGGGACCCCGCCCGCCCGCACGGACCAGAAGGCCATCAGGCGACGGGGACGAACCAGTTCAACAGCACCCAGGCGACCATGGCCGACGGCAGCAGCGAGTCCATGCGGTCCATCAGACCCCCGTGACCGGGCAGCAACGTGCCCATGTCCTTGACCCCGATGTCCCGCTTGACCAGCGACTCCAGCAGGTCTCCCAGCGTCGCCGTCGCCACCAGGGCGACGCCGAACAGGGCGCCGTGCCACCACTGGCCGCCCAGCAGCAGGGTGACGACGATCAGACCGGCGGCGACGCCCGCGATCAGCGAGCCCGCGAAGCCCTCCCAGGACTTCTTCGGGCTGATCCGCGGCGCCATCGGATGCCTGCCCAACAGAGCACCGACCGCGTAGCCTCCGGTGTCCGAGCCGATCACCACGAGCATGAAGGCGATCACCCGCAGCACCCCGTCCTCGGGGAGCACCAGCAGCGCGGCGAAGGTCGCGAACAACGGGATGTAGGCGGCCACGAAGATCGAACCCGCGACGTCGCGGAGATAGTTCTCCGAACCGCCCGGCACCCGCCAGAGCAGACAGGCCAGCACGGTCAGCACGAACGCCGTCAGAACGCCGTCCAGGCCGAAGGGCCACGACACCCACAGCATCGCCTGCCCGCCGACCAGCAGCGGAGTCAGGGCGACCTTGATGCCCCGGGCCCGACGGAACGCGGTGGCCGTCTCCACCGTCGACACGGCCACCGCCGCGCCGATCACCACGATGAACAGGTGTCGTGCCCACAGCAGCGACGCCAGGATCGCGGCGCCGAGCAGCAGACCGACCAGCACCGCGGCACCGAGGTTGCGTCCCGTCTTCGACGCAGGCTTCACCGCCGGAACCAGAACGACGTCCTGCGTCGTCGACGCAGAAGGTTCGCGCAGACCGCCGGATTCGATCCCCGGTGCCGCATTCTTCTCACCAGCCACCACCATCGACAGTCCTAAGAGCGCGGCTCGGTCGAGTGTTCGATCAGCACGCCCTAGACCTCCAGCAGTTCGCTTTCCTTATGCTTCACCAGCTCTTCGACGAGGCCGACGTACTTGTCGGTGAGGCTCTGCAGCTCCTTCTCGGCGCGGGTGCCCTCATCCTCCCCCGCATCGCCGTCCTTGACCGCTCGGTCGATCTCGTCCTTCACCTTCCGGCGAATGTTACGGATGGTGACCTTGGACTCCTCGCCCTTGGTCTTCGCCACCTTCACCAGATCCCGCCTGCGCTCCTCGGAGAGCTGCGGGACGATCACGCGGATGATCGTTCCGTCATTGGTGGGATTGACACCGAGGTCGGAGCTGCGGATCGCCTTCTCGATGGCACCCAGCAGGCTGGCGTCGTACGGCTTGACGACGACCTGACGTGCCTCGGGAATGTTGATCCCGGCCACCTGGTTCAACGGCGTCGGAGCGCCGTAGTACTCGACGACGATGCCGTTGAACATGTTCGGAGTCGCCCGACCGGTGCGCACGCTCGCCAGTTCGTCCTTGGCGACGGCCACCGCCTTCTCCATCTTCTCCTCGCCGTCGAGAAGAGACTCGTCGATGTCGATCACGGCTGACTCCTTACTATGCGTAGCGACAGTGGTGGGTCCCGAGTGTCGATCTCAGCACGCTCAGGCCCCCGAGCGCTCGCCAGGGGTGCTGACCAGCGTGCCGATCTTCTCACCACGCACGGCGCGAGCGATGTTTCCCTCATTGAGCAGGTTGAACACCAGGATCGGCATGTTGTTGTCCATGCAGAGGCTGAACGCCGTCGCGTCGGCGACCTTGAGACCGCGCTCCAGCACCTCGCGATGGGTGATGTGGCTGAACATCGTGGCCTGTGGATCACGCTTGGGGTCGGCGGTGTACACCCCGTCGACGGCCTTGCCCATCAGCACGATCTCGGCACCGATCTCCAGGGCGCGCTGCGCGGCGGTGGTGTCGGTCGAGAAGTACGGCATGCCCGCACCCGCACCGAAGATCACCACACGGCCCTTCTCCAGGTGCCGGATCGAACGACGGGGAATGTAGGACTCGGCGACCTGCCCCATGGTGATGGCGGTCTGCACCCGAGTGTCGATGCCCTGCTCCCGTTCCAGGAAGTCCTGCAAGGCCAGGCAGTTCATCACCGTGCCGAGCATCCCCATGTAGTCGGCGCGGGTGCGCTCCATCCCGCGTTGCTGGAGCTCCGCGCCGCGAAAGTAATTGCCGCCCCCGATGACCACGCCGACCTGGACTCCACCACGCACCACCGCGGCGATCTGGGCGGCCACGGTGTGCACGACGTCGGGATCGACGCCCACGGCGCCGCCGCCGAACATCTCACCACCGAGCTTGAGCAGCACTCTTCGGTAGCCGAGTGCCGATTCGCTGCGTTCGGTCAACGGTTCTCCTCCATGAGCCTGATGGACAGCCAGCGCCCTGTCCTCCGCCTCGGTGACGAAGGACAGGGCGCGCGGGTACTTCTCAGGCCTGGCCGACCTCGAAGCGCGCGAAACGCTTCACGGTCATGCCCGCATCGCTGAGCAGCGCCTTGACCTGCTTCTTGGAGTCCTGCACCGAAGGCTGGTCGACGAGGACGACGTCCTTGAAGAAGCCGTTGAGCCTGCCCTCGACGATGCGGGAGAGCGCGGCCTCGGGCTTGTTCTCCTCGCGAGCGGTCTGCTCCGCGATCCGACGCTCGTTCTCGACGAGGTCGGCGGGCACCTCGTCGCGCGTGACGTAGCGGGGAGCCAGCGCGGCGATCTGCATCGCGATGCCCCGGGCGTCCTGCTCGCTGCCGCCCTCGAACTCCACCAGCACGCCCACCGCGGGCGGCAGGTCGGAGGAACGACGGTGCAGATAGACCGACACCGGACCGTCGAAGCAGACCACACGCCGGATCTCGAGCTTCTCGCCGATCTTGGCCGACTGCTCCTGGACCAGCTCGTCGACGGTCTTCCCGTCGGCCGTCGGAGCCGCCTTCAGCGCCGCGACGTCGCCCGTGGAGTTCGCCTTGGCGGCGGCGACGATCTGCGCGGCGAGCGCCTCGAACGCCTCGGTCTTCGCGACGAAGTCCGTCTCACAGTTCAGTTCGAGCAGGACACCGCCGTCGGCGGCGACCAGGCCGTTCGCCGTGACGCGCTCGGCACGCTTGCCGACGTCCTTGGCACCCTTGATGCGCAGGATCTCGACGGCCTTGTCCATGTCGCCGTCGGTCTGCTCCAGGGCCTTCTTGCAGTCCATCATGCCGGAGCCGGTCAGCTCGCGGAGCCGCTTGACATCAGCCGCCGTGTAGTTCGCCATGGTGGGTCGTCAATCCTTACATGTCTGTTGTTGCGCGGCGAAGTCGCGCCAGGGGCAAAGACAGGGCACCGGCCGCACAGCCGAGATGCCCCGATCCCGCACCGCGCGGGCGGGCCCGATGGTGGGCCCGCCCGCGCGGTGTTCGGGAGGTCGTCCGCGGTCCCGGAAGACCTGCGTGATCCTGCTCCGGGGATCGGAGCAGGATCCAGGGCCAGGGCTCAGGCCTGGGCGGGCTGCTCTGTCGCCTCGGCCTGGGACTTCTCGGCGTCGGCGCCCGTGAGCAGTTCCTTCTCCCACTCGGCGAGCGGCTCGTCGGTCGCGCCGGGCTGCGGCTTGTCCTCGCCCTCGGGCGCGGTGTTGTTGCGGCCGGAGCGGGTCATGAGACCCTCCGCGACGCCGTCGGCCACCACGCGGGTGAGCAGGGCGGCGGAGCGGATCGCGTCGTCGTTACCCGGGATGGGGTAGTCGACCTCGTCCGGGTCACAGTTGGTGTCCAGGATCGCGACGACCGGGATACCCAGCTTGCGAGCTTCGCCGACGGCGATGTGCTCCTTCTTGGTGTCCACGATCCAGACCGCGCTGGGCACCTTCGCCATGTCGCGAATACCGCCGAGCGTGCGCGCCAGCTTGTCCTTCTCACGGGTCAGCATCAAGATCTCCTTCTTGGTGCGACCCTGGAAGCCACCGGTCTGCTCCATCGACTCCAGCTCCTTGAGGCGCTGGAGACGCTTGTGCACGGTGGTGAAGTTGGTGAGCATCCCGCCCAGCCAGCGCTGGTTGACGAAGGGCATCCCCACGCGCAGTGCCTGCTCGGAGATCGCCTCCTGGGCCTGCTTCTTCGTGCCGACGAACAGGATCGAACCGCCGTGCGCGACGGTCTCCCTGATGAACTCGAAGGCCCGGTTGATGTAGGACAGCGTCTGCTGCAGGTCGATGATGTAGATGCCGTTGCGCTCGGTGAAGATGTAGCGCTTCATCTTCGGGTTCCACCGACGAGTCTGGTGCCCGAAGTGAACGCCGCTGTCGAGCAGCTGCTTCATGGTGACGACGGCCATAGCCGGTTCCACCTCGTGTGTTCGGCGTGCTGGACTCGGCCCGCACGCACTGTCGGTTGTCGCGACGAGCCGGGTGGCCCGCCGCCCTGGTGCCGCGCGAACCGCCCGGACCCACACGGCGAGAGAACCGCGTCGGGACCACCGGGCGCCCTTGCCTGGTCATCGTCATGATGATCAGGCATGCGTCGGCACTGTGAAGTCGGCCGCGAGACAAACTGGCCGCACCCAGCAGTATACGTCCCTCTCGACGCGACCCCGAGGGCGGCTGAACACGTGGTCGAGGTTGTCCACAACGCCGAGTTGTCCACAGGCCGGCGAGATCGCACTGGCCCCGCGCCAGGCATGGCGGCAGCGTGTGCGGCATGCGCACATCCGCTGCCCGAGGCGTTCGACCCGACCGATGGAGAACCCCGAGGCATGAGGGCGCCCCAGGTCCGGATGGTCCCGGTCCGGGCGGCCTCGTTCCACCAGGCGGTCCCGGTTCGAACAGCCGTGAACCCAGCGGTCCCGGTCCGGACGGACCCGCCCCCAGCGGACCCGACCCGAAGAACGGGCCTGGTCCCAGCGGTCCCGACCCGTGCACCCCGAGCAGTCTCGGCGGGGACGATCGCCGGTCCGGCCGTGCCGGCGGCGACGGCTTCGCCTGCGACGTCGGACCCGACGGCTCCTCCGCCCGCGCCTGCCCCACTCCCGGGCTTCCGCACCGCGGCGGCGACGGCCCACACCGGGACGGCGTCGTCGGCCGTGGTGCGCCGCCCGTCCGTACGGCCCTTCCCCGCCGCGCCTGCCGGGCCTGCTTCGACCGGGCCGGCCCCCGCGGCGACGCCCCACGCCCGACCGACTCCGTCGAACCCGGCACGGCCGACCTCGGTAGGGGCGACACGCGCGGACACGCGGTCTTCGGACCGACCGGCGACCGTGGCGGAGCCGGGGTGTGCCGACACTTCGACGGCATCTCGAGCCTCCGACAGCACTCAGGCCTCGGCAGTCTCCTTCGCCGCAGAAGAATCGGCGAGGCGAGTGGAACCGTGGGCACGAAACGACGCGGACGACGCGGTGCGGGTGAAAGGCGAGGTGGGCGAGATCGACGCGACCGCCTCCAGGGAACTGTCGGCGGCCTTCAACGAGGCCGGCCCGCTCCCGTCAGCTCCGCCCGCGGGGCCACGCCGACAGGGCGCAGGCCGACAAGTCACAGGTCAGCGGGCCACAGGTCGGCAGAGCACAGGTCGACTCGACCCGCAGCACTGGTCCGGCGGGCCGGGCTCACCGGACTCCGGACCGCGGCCGGACTCGCCCGGCCAGCGGGGCTCACCCGATCAGCGGGAATCGGCAGACGTGCCGACCCGGTCGGCTTCGCCAGGCAGGCAGAGTTCGTCGGACCGGTGAGACGTCGGGTGCTCATGGGATTCATGCGGCTCCGAGGTCTCGTGAAGCACGTCGCGTGCGAGTCTCGGCACTCGTGGCGCCCCGGCGGCTCACCCGCCCTGACACCGACCGGGTGCGAGGTCGGCGGCGACGGGCCGCGACACGGCGACGACGACTACGCGGTCGAGTCGAGCACCCACCAGAACTGCGACCGGCGCCGGCATCGACCGGTGGGGCTGATCGGCCTCGCTCGTGTCCTGCTCTCGACCCACCCGGGTGCGTCCCGCACATCGTCGTCGGCCGGCTCGGCGGGACACCGGCGCGCCGACCCAGGCCGGGCGGACCCGGACGCCCGTCGGGCCGCACTCCCTGGTGGCCCGCAGAACGGCTGCGACCCGGATATCACGGCACGGGCCGGACGAACGCAGGTCGCCGACGCAGGTCCACGACGATCACGCAGGCCGACAGGCCGGCCGTCGCGCCGTCGACTCGACACCGGGCAGCCCGGAGTCCCCTCCCGGCGTCACCGGGCGCCGCGACCAGGAATCGGCGGCGCGGTGGTGCTGTCGGTGTTCCTGCTGACCTCCGCGATGGAGGCACCGCCGGCGGCGCCGATGGTGACCGGGCCGACCGGGAGCCAGGACTCTCCAAGGGCGATGTCGGTGCACTTCGTCTCGCCCTTGTCGACCACTCTCACCGTGGTACGCGCATTCGATCCGCCGCCGCACCACTACGGCCCCGGCCACCGAGGCGTCGACCTGGCCGCCGCACCGGGTGAGCCCGTGCGGGCCGCGGGCTCGGGAAGGGTACGGCACGCGGGACCGGTGGCGGGCAGGCCCGTCGTGTCGATCCAGCATGCGGCCGGACTGATCACCTCCTACGAACCCGTCGAGCCGATACTCACGACCGGTGATCCGGTGTCCGCCGGGCAACCGATCGGCACGGTCACGAGCGGGCACCCCGGCTGCACCTCGGAGACATGTCTGCACTGGGGCGCTCGCCGCGACGGCGTCTACATCGATCCGCTGACTCTGCTCGGTCTGCTGCGACTGCGATTGCTGCCGTGGTGAACACCGCCGCGGCGGCGGTCGCGCGTCGCGTGACCGCCACGATGGGAACGCCCAGCGAAGATCAGGAGCTTGATCTCTACGGACGGCCTGTGGTCCCGCGACGCGCGGGATCATCGGCCGGCTGGCTCGGGGGCCTCGGCTTCCGCGTTTCGAGCCTCGGCCCTCCGCTCCCGACTCCGAGTCTCAGCCCCCGGTACTCGCTCCCGGCTCCCAGGTCTCGCGGCCGTCGATCTCGGATCGAGTTCACACTCCCAGGTCTCAGCCCTCGGCTCACCGCTGTCGAGTCCCGGGGCTCGGGCGTCAAGTCCTGGTTCTCGGGGCTCCGGCCTCGGCTCGGGGCTGCGGACTTGGGCTTCCGGCTTCGGGCTCCGGGCTCCGGTTCCGACTTCGGTCCCGGCTTCGGGCTTCGGGCTTCGGGCTTCCGGCTCCGGTTCCAACTTCGGTCCCGGCTTCCGGCTTCGGGCTTCCGACTTCCGGCTTCCGGCTTCCGGCTTCCGGCTTCGAGCTCCGGGCTTCCGGCTCCGAGCTCCGGCCTTCCAGCTCCGAGCTCCGGCCTTCCAGCTCCGAGCTCCGGGCGTCCGGCTTCCGGCTTCCGGCTTCAGCCCTCGCTTTCGGCTCTCCGGCTCTCGGCGCCCGAATTCCCGGCTCCGGGTCGACGCTCAGTGCCGGCTCTCGACCTCAATCCGCAGCGCGTGGGCTCATCGCGGCACCGGAGGCGTCGGCTCGGCAGCACCGTGGCACTCGTTGATCGCCTAGGCCGCCGACGGACACCGCCGGCATGAAGACGACACCGCACGACGCGCCGCACGGTGGCCCGAACAGCCTCACAGTCGCATCGCCCCGGTCGCACGGTGCCACACCGTCCATAGACCCAGGTCGGCGCTCAGGGCCCTTCCCGGCGTTCTGACGCCGAGGTCGACGAGAAACGCCCGTTTCACCAGCGGACGACGGCACCTGCGAACACGTCTCCCAGGACGCAGCATCGTGTCGGGTGATGGGCCCGGTCCGACGGATCGTCCCGGCCGGCGACAGCGGCTCCCATGTCCCGAGGAACCGTCGCCAACGGACGGGGACCCGCGGGCCGCGCCGCAGCGACCCCACCGGCGGGCCCAGGCGAACAGGAGCCGCCCTACGAGGGATTCACCGGTACGACCCGCGCCCCGAAGCCGGCGTCCAGACTCGGGTGGACGATGTTCGCCGAGCCGCCGACGACCACTAGCACCAGCACCGTCGGAGATGCGTGCGGAACGAGGTAGACCGATGGCCTGCTTCGACGGCTCGCCGCAGCCTGGCGCCGTGCCGTCGCGACGATCATCGCGGCTCCAACCCTCTCTCCGGCGCACGATGGCACGGTGATCGTGCCTCGAACGCCGTCGCCGGCCGTCCTCGGCCTCCCGACCGCCGACTCGCCGAAGTCGGACGGGCGGGCGCCCTCACCCCTGTTCGGCGAGTTTGGTCCGCAGACGCAGCACCGCACGGGTGTGCAGCTGGCAGACCCGAGATTCGGTCACGCCCAAGACCCGGCCGATCTCGGCCAACGTGAGGTTCTCGAAGTAGTAGAGGGTCACGACGACGCGATCCCGTTCAGCGAGCTGAGCGATCGCCTCGGCCAGCTGCCGTCTGCTGTCTCGATCAACGAGGTTGGCCACCGGGTCCTCAGCCCGCTCGTCCGGCAGTGTCTCCGCGAGGGAGGCCGTGCCGCGACCTGCCGCGATCAGCTCGTCCAACGCGACGACGCTGGTCAACTGGAGCTGGCCGAACAGATCCCGCAACTCCCCGACGTCGATACCCAGCTCGGTGGCCAGCTCGGGATCGCTGGCGGTGCGCTGCAACCGGCCTTCCAACCGCTCGATCGCCCGCTCCACATCCCGGGCACGGCTGCGGACCGATCGAGGTACCCAGTCCTGGGCCCGTAGATCGTCCAAGATCGCGCCCCGGATGCGTTGCATCGCATAGGTCTCGAACTTCAGCCCGCGTTCCGGCTCGAACTTCTCGATGGCGTCGACGAGACCGAAGATGCCGGACTGGATCAAGTCGGCCACGTCGACGTGGGAGGGAAGCCCCGTACCGACACGACCCGCCACGTATTTGACCAGCGGCGCGTAGTGCAGCACCAGACGATCGCGGGTCGCGCGCAGGCGTTGTCCGCCGTAATCCCGCCACAGGGCGACGATGCCCGCCTCGACATCCGCGCTGCGTTCCGCCGGGTCCGCTCTGGCAGCCGACGGCACGCGCTGTCGTGTACCTGCGGCATCGCGTGTCCGCGGGCCGCCCACCGGAGCTGTCCCTGGTCTACCCGAACCGTTGCCTCTCACGACATCGGTTCCGCTCGCGCGTCGCTCATCCTGGCGCACGGTGGCAGTACGGGAACCTCCCCCGGCATCGTCAGGAACGGGGGTGGGTTCGGTCATGGATCGCCTTCAGCCGTTCGACGGTGACATGGGTGTAGAACTGGGTCGTTGAGAGCGTAGCGTGACCAAGCAACTCCTGAACGCTGCGGAGGTCGGCTCCGCCTTCCAACAGATGCGTCGCCGCTGAGTGCCGGAGCCCGTGCGGACCCGTGTCCGGCACGCCCGGCGCCGCCCGCAACACCTCGTGCACCACACGCCGAACCGATCTCTGGTTGATCCGCCCGCCACGGACACCCAGGAACAACGCCGCAGATGACGCCGAGGTGAGGAGGTGTTCACGGCCGCCGGCCAACCAGGCCTCCAGTGCCCGAGCGGCGGGCAGGCCGAAGGGCACGGCGCGTTCCCGGCCACCCTTGCCCATCACCCGCAACAGGCGTGCCCGTCGATCGACGTCCCCGAGATCCAGGGCACACAGCTCCGCCACCCTTACCCCGGTTGCGTACAGCATCTCCACCACCGCGTGATCACGCAGCGCGACGGGATCGGCTTGTTCGGCCCCGGAAGCCGCAGCGCTGAGGGCGACCTCGGCATCGGCAGGCCGCAGCACCACGGGCAGCCGTCGTCGCGGTGACGGCGCGGACAGCCGGGGACCCGGGTCCTGTGTGATCAACCCCGTCGCCTGTGCCCAGGCCGTCAGGGCCCGCGCCGACGCCGCACGTCTCGCGAGCGTGGCACGACCGGCGCCTGCCCCGTGCTGCACCGCCAGCCATGATCGGAGCGTTCGAACGGTCAGCGCCGTCACATCGGTGCCGCCGCCCGCGGCGACATGGGCGAGCAGACTCGTGACGTCACCGCGATAGGCCCGCACGGTGTGCTCCGACAGGTTTCTCTCCAACCGCAGATGTCTGCTGAAGTCGACACACAATCGTTCGAGATCGACAGGCAACTCGGTCACCATCGATCGTGAGTCCTCACCGGCAGAGTTCCGCGCGGTCGGCTCCGTCATGCCACAACGCTGCGCGGCCAGCGCGGCTACGTCAAGATTCATCTGGCCTCGGGCGTGTCATCTTTCGGGTGGCGGTGCGGGGAGCGACACGGCGCGAGGCCGCCTCGCTCCCCGCCGCACTCCCGTCCCGGCAGGTCGCGGGATCAGGAACGTTCGGATCGCCTCCTTCGTCTCACCCAGCCGTACTCGCCGCGTGCGACGAGGCCGGCAAATTCGAGGGCAGGCAGAATCGCCCTGACCCCGGCTAGCGGGACTCCGGACCGTACGGACACCTCATCCGCCGAGGCGCCCTTACGAGGGTCCAGCGCCTCGAAGACGCGCAGTTCCTCCTCCCCGAGTCCGTCGGTGTCCCGGCTGGGCCGGGCACCGGGCGGAATCAGGTTGGCTCCGATCGGCCCTGCCGCCTCCGCGATCTCCGCGGTGCTGGTCACCAGCACCGCCTCGCCGTCACGCAGCAGTTCGTGGCATCCCGCGGAGAGCGCCGAGGTCACCGGTCCGGGCACCGCCATCACCACTCGTCCTAGATCGGCCGCGATGCCCGCCGTGTTCCTGGCGCCGCTGCGTCGCCCGGCTTCCACGACGACGGTTCCCATGGACAGCGCTGCGATGAGCCGATTCCGGATGAGGAATCGATGGCGAGCAGGCGGCGTGCCCGGCGGGTACTCGCTGAGCACCGCCCCCTCACCCGCCTCCACCGCTCGGAGGAGGCCGATGTGCCCGGCCGGGTACCCGACGTCAAGCCCGCAGGCCAGTACGGCGAGGGTGGCACCGCCGCCCGCGAGCGCTCCGCGATGCGCCGCGCCGTCGATCCCGTACGCGGCGCCGGAGACGACCGTGAACCCCCGGCCGACGAGGCCGTGGCCGAATTCGGCGGCGAGCTGTTCTCCGTAGCCGGAGGCGGCGCGAGAGCCCACCACGGAGACCGCCGAGGCCGTCGATTCGGCCAGTCGCGGTGAGCCTCGAATCCACAACGCCAGCGGGGCCGCCGTGTTTCGGGCTCCGTTCTGCGCCGCGTGCTCGAACGCGGCGAAACGCTCCCTCGGCCACTGCTCGTGTTCCGGGACGAGCAGTCGAGCACCCATCGCATGGCCGGCCTGAAGATCCGCTTCGGCCAATCGCAGTTCACTTCTCGCACCGACCTCCTTCTGAACGTCCGCCGGAACCCGTCCTTCCCGTACCGCGTCGGCCGCGCGCTCCGCCCCGTGCTCCACGACGAATCCCGCCAACGCGGGCGCGGGCGGCTCCGCGACCCGGGACAGGTACGCCCTCGCCAGCAACAGGGACAGTTCACCGGGCGTCATGACGCGAGCCGATCGCGAAACTGCAATGCCGCGGCCACGTGCGCGGAATCGGGCTGCTCCGCGCCCGCGAGATCGCTCAGCGTCCAGGCGACCCGCAGGCATCGGTCTGCGCCTCTGGCCGTCATCGCCCCGATGGTGAGCCCTCGATCGAGGATCTTCAGTGCATCACGGGGCAGCGGGAAGTCACGACGCAGCGCGGGCCCGGGGACCTCGGCGTTGCACCGCCAGCCGTGTTCGGCCCACCGCCTGGCGGCCCGCAGTCGAGCCAGGCGCACCCGCTCCCTGACCATCTCGGTCGGCTCCGGCTCGTGTCCGGAGCGGATGGTCAGCCCGGTGACCGGGCGCATCCGGACTCGCAGATCGACCCGGTCGAGCAACGGGCCGGAGAGTCTGCCGAAGTATCGACGTCTGGTGACCGCGGAGCAGACGCAGTCGAGGTCTCTCGGCGGTGCGCAGGGACATGGATTCGTCGCCAGCACGAGCTGGCAACGGGCCGGGAACCTCGCCACCCCAAGGCTACGGGCGATGCGCACCTCGCCGTCCTCCAAGGCGGTGCGCAGGGCGTCGAGGTGCTTCGCACCGAACTCGCAGGCCTCGTCGGCGAGGAGGACACCCCGGTGCGCCGAGCTGACGGCGCCCGGCCTGGCCATGCCCGCGCCGCCGCCGACCAACGCGGCCAGCGAGATCGAGTGGTGTGGCGCGACGAACGGCGGATAGCGCGCCAGAGGGGCGTCGGGAGCGAGCAGTCCGGCCACCGACCGGATCATGGTGACCTCGATCGCCTCCTCCCTGGACAGTTCGGGCAGCAGCCCCGCGAGTCGCTGGGCGAGCATCGTCTTGCCGGTGCCCGGCGGCCCGACCATGAGAAGGTGATGACCCCCTGCGGCCGCCACCTCCAACGCCCACCGTGCCTCCGGCTGTCCCACGACATCCGCGAGATCACCACCCTCCCGACGGGCAGGCGGGTCGGCTCTCGTCGCGCCGATCAGCTCGTCCGTCTCCCCGCGCAGCCAGCGAATCACGTCGATCAGTCGCCGGGCGCCCCGCGAGACCACCCCCTCCACCAGTGCCGCCTCCGGCAGTGCCGACTCGGGAACCACCGCCTCCCGGAGTCCGGCCTTGCGGGCTGCGAGCAGGGCGGGCAGCACACCGCGGACCGCGCGGAGCCGGCCGTCCAACGCCAGTTCACCGAGCAGAAGCATGCCCGGCAGCCGGACGGCAGGCACCATCCCTGCCGCCGCGAGGACCACGCAGGCCAGTGCCAGGTCGTAGCCCGCGCCGCACTTCTGCAGCCCGGCGGGTGACATGCCGAGCGTGACCCTGGAACGAGGCCAGCTCTCACCGCTGTTGCGCAGGGCAGCCTTGATGCGGTCCTTCGACTCGTTGACCACAGCATCGGGGCGGCCGAGAAGCTTCACGTCGGGCACTCCGGCCCCGACGTCGGCCTCGATCTCGACGGGGACGCCGTCGACGCCGATCAAGGCGACCCCCCAGCCGGTCGCGATGCCCATCACAACACCTCGCGAAGGTGATGGAGACGGACCGGACCGCTCTTCGGCCAGAGCACCGAGACGAGATCGAAGCGGACGGGCACCCAGCCGATGTGATGGACGCTCAGCCATGCGTTCGCGAGCCTGCGCAGCCTGCGTGCCTTGGCGTCGGTGATCGCCTCGGCGGGGGTGCCGAACTCCTCTCCCGACCGGGCCTTGACTTCGCACACGACCACGCCGCCGTCCTGGTAGCCGACGAAGTCGAGTTCGCCGAACTCGCATCGCCAGTTGCGGGAGAGCATCACGATCCCCTGCTTCTGGAGATGCTCCGCGGCGAGGTCCTCCGCGAGTCTGCCCAGTTCGGCAGGCGTCGACGGCACGGTGTCCTGGTGTGTCTGCGTGTTCATGACATCCCCTCGGTCGGCTCACTGACTCTGGGGCACACCATGACGCGAGAAGTGGTGCGAAGACGAAGACGAAGAGCCTTCGCTGTGGACAACTCACAGCATGTGGACGACTCGACCACCGACAGCGGCGTGTCGCGACCGTCCACGACGACCTGTGCTACGTGCGGGCATCTCCGCAGTTCGGCAGCAGTGCCGTGACGGGATCGGCAGGCGAGTCCTCGGCGAAGGCGCCTCGACGACACCGTCGAGTGCCGAAAGTCGTCCTTCCTCGAACGCCCGTCACCCCCGCCCCGTCACTCGCCCGCACCGCCATTCGGTCACACTGCCTCCGCCGCCCGGTCGAAGGCCACGGCGGCCGCACCGACCACGCCCGCCTTCTCGCCGAGTCGCGCGGGCCTGACGTCGACGCCGCAGGCCGCCGGGCGCATGGCCAGGGCACGCGCCCGGTCCCGCACCGGGGTCAGCAGCTGCTCGCCGCTGCGGGAGACACCGCCACCGAGCACCACGAGCCTCGGTTCGAACAGGTTGACGTATCCCGCCAGTGCCCCGCCGAGCAGATCCGTCGTCTCGCGCCATACCGCCGAGGCCAGCGGGTCGCCTGAGCGCGCGGCCCGCGCGACGTCGGCCGCCCCGATGTCGGTCAACGCGGCGAGTGTGGACGAGGCGCCGTCCTCGATGCGCTCTCGCGCCCTGGCGGCGATGGCGGTGCCGGAGACGTAGGCCTCCAGACAGCCTCTGGCGCCGCAGCCGCACAGTCGACCGTCCGCGACCAGCAGGGTATGGCCGAGTTCGCCGCCGTTTCCACTGCCACCCCGCAGCACCCGCCCGTCGCTGATCACGCCGCCGCCGACTCCGGTGGAGATCGTCAGGTAGACCATGTCGCGGACGCCCTGGCCTGCGCCGTGCCGCCACTCGCCCACGGTGGCCGCCGTCGCGTCGTTCTCCACCCAGGTCCGCGTTCCGAGATCCGCGGCCACCAGCTCGGCGAGCGGGACGTCACCCCAGCCCGGCAGGTTCGGCGGATCGTGGACGATGCCGGTGCGGGCGTCCAACGGGCCGCAGCAGCCGATCCCCGCCCCGGCCAGGTCGCCCGGCTCGAGACCCGCGGCGGCCAGTACGTCGCCTGCCAGGGCGCAGAGCCGGTCGATCACCTTCGCCGGCCCGTCGGCCGCCTCGGTGGGCACCGTGGTGAACGCGCTGACCTCGCCGCCGCGGGAGACCACACCGGCCGCCAGCTTCGTACCGCCGACGTCGAGGCCGAGGACGACGTCCGCCGCCGGCCGTGCCTTGCTCATGATCCGCACTCCGTCCTTGATGTCCGGCGCCCTGGAGCAGGGCGCCGACGAGTCACCCGGAGTCGCCGTCCGAGAGGTCTCGACACCACGCGGCCAGGCCGGAGACGCCTCGACACGGTGGTTCCGTCGATCATCGGGCCACGAGTTCGTTCGCCGTGCGCAGCACGTCCGACGCCACGAGGCGATCGGGCGCGACCTCGGCGGCGGTCCGCACCACGAACGTCGCCGTCTCGCCGGGTAGCAGCGTGACCAGCATGTCATCGACCTCGGCATCCGGGGCGACCCGGTCGGCGAGGAGGGACACGTCTCGAACCAGGGAGTCGGCATGCACGCGGACGCGATAGCCCTGTTCGACGCGCTCGACCTCGGTCCGCAGATTCGCCGGGGGGAGGGCCAGGTCCTTGTCCGCCCGGTGGAACCACGTGGTGCGCTGGCCGCTGTCGGCGTCGACGACGAGCAGTTCCCGCTCGGGCCGCTCCGGCGCGACGTCTCCGGGCGCCAACGGCAGCGTCACCGTCGTGCGTGGCGCCGCCGTGAACGGAACGTCGAGCTCTCGCAGGACGGTCCCGTCGACGGCCAGCCGCCGGACGGCGAGTCGGGCGGACCACGCCGCGTCACTGTCGTTCACCGCGACCACGGCCAGCCCGCCGTCCCTGGGCTCCACGGTGAGGAGGCGGTCGGCGTAGGCATCGCGCAACGCGTACCAGAGCGGCTTGCGTCTGCCGTCGCCGTCGATCGCCGCCCAGGAGGTCACCGGCCAGCAGTCGTTCAGCTGCCAGACCACGGTGCCCGCGCACAACGGGCTCAGCGAGCGGAAGTGCTCGATGCCCAGCGCCACCGCCCTGGCCTGATTGAGCTGGGCGGCCCAGAACCACGAGTCGAAGTCCTCGGGCACTCCGAAGTGGGCGGCGAGCCCGCGCCGCAGCTTGCCGTCGCCGTCGGCGGCCTTCTGGTGCACGAGCATTCCCGGACTGGTCGGAGTGAGCGGATCGTCGTGGACCGCCCGGGACAGGGTCCGCGTCGTGGGCGGCCCCTGATAACCGAACTCGGCGACGAACCTGGGCCGATACTCACGGTAGGCCGTGTAGTCACGCGAGTTCCACACGTCCCACACGTGCATGCTGCCGTGCGCGGGTTCGTTGGGGTGGATCTCGACCGAGTTCGACCACGGGCTGCTCGCCGTGTACGGCCGGGTCGGGTCCAGCTCGGCGACGATCTCGGGCAGCAGTTCCGTGTAGTAGCCCAGCCCCCACGTCCGGTCGGCGAGCTGCTCCTGCCAGCCCCAGTCGTGCCAGCCCCAGTTGTTCTCGTTGTTGCCGTTCCACAGCACCAGGCTCGGGTGCGGGCACAGCCGCGCCACGGCCTCCCGCGCCTCGGCGACGACCTCGCCCCGCAGGGGCTCCTCCTCCGGATACGCCGCGCAGGCGAAGAGGAAGTCCTGCCAGGTGAGGATGCCCTCGCGGTCGCAGTGGCGGTAGAAGTCCTCGCTCTCGAAGATGCCGCCGCCCCACACGCGGAGGAGGTTGACGCCCGCGGCCTTGGCCTGGTCGATCCTCCTCGCGTACCGCGCCGCGTCGACGCGGTGGGGGAAGGCGTCGTCGGGAATCCAGTTCGCTCCCCGTACGAAGACGGTCCTGCCGTTGACGATGAAGGTGAAACGAGTGCCGTCGGCGTCGGCGCCGGTGTCCAGGGTGACGGTGCGGAAGCCGATCTCGCCGTCCCAGGCATCGAGTTCGAGCCCGGACTCGACAGAGCGCAGCCGCACCGCGACCGGGTAGAGCGGTTGAGCGCCGTACCCGTGCGGCCACCACAGTTCCGGGTCGTCGACCAGGACGCTCACCACCGCGGTGTCCTCGTCCTCGTCGACGGTCGTCTCCACCCGGTGGCCCGCCACCTCAACGGAGAGCACCAGCGGTTCGTCCCGATCGCCTGCCCGCGCCAGTTCGACGTGGGCGGTCACCCGGCCGTGCTCCTCACCGACCTCGACGAGCGGCCGTACCTCGGCGAGACGCGCACCGCGCACCGTCTCCAACGTGATGGGACGCCAGATCCCCGCGGTCACCAGGTCGGGGCCCCAGTCCCAGCCGAAGTTGCAGGCCGTCTTGCGGATGAGGTTGTAGGGATGGTGATTGGTGTGCGGCAGCGCCCCGTTCTCCTCGCGGAGGCGTTCCACGTGTTCCACCGCGGAGGCGAAGGTCACCGACAATCGGTTCTCGCCCGCGCGGAGGACGTCGCCCACGTCGAGCCGATGGGTGCGGTGCATGTTGCGCGTCTCGCCGATCACCACGTCGTTCAGCACCACCGTGGCCACTGTGTCCAGGCCTGCGCACACGAGTTCGACGGCGTCGTGGGCCTCGGCGGGTTCCCAGGCGAAGGTCGTCTCGTAGCACCAGTCGGTGCGCCCGATCCAGGCCAGCGCCGACTCGTTGTCGTCGAGGTAGGGGTCCGGAATCAGGCCTGCGGCCAGCAGATCGGTGTGCACGCAGCCGGGCACGGTCGCGGGCACCACCGTCTCGGCGATCGCGTCCGGGACGGCGCCGCCGACGGCTCGCAGCGTCCAACCCTCGTGCAACGGTGTCCGCATCGACTCTCCCTCATCGCTTCATCGTTCGTGGTGTTCGTTCGCCTGCACGGGACCCGCTGGTACGGAGTCCGCGGCGGCGGGTTCAGGAGTCCGTCCCGTCGCGGTAGAGCCAGCACCGGACGTCGTGTCCGTCGGCGACGGGAAGCAGCGGGGGCCGCGCCGCGCAGGCGGCCATCGCGGCGGGACAGCGTGCTCGAAACCGACAGCCGGAGGCCTGATCGGCCACGGCGGCGACCTGCGGCTCGACGGGTCCCGGTCGCGGGACGGTGGGCGGTGCGACCGTGGCACCGTCGACCCCGAGCCGCCGATTCGGATCGGGCGCGGCGGCGGCCAGCAGACGGGTGTAGGGATGACGTGGGCGCAGGATCACGTCGTCCGCGTCCCCGCTCTCCACCAGTTCACCCCGGTACATCACCATGATCCGCCGCGAGAAGTGGCGAGCGGTCGCGAGATCATGGGTGATGTAGAGGACGGCCAGCGCGTCCTCCTGTTTCAGCCGGTCGATGAGATTCAGGATCTCCAGCCTGATCGACACGTCGAGCATGGACACCGGCTCGTCGGCCAGCAGGACGCGGGGTGCGGGCGCCAGGGCGCGTGCGATGGCGACGCGCTGCCGCTGCCCGCCCGACAGCTCGTGTGGCCGTTTCGCCGCGACCACGGCGGCCGGGGTGAGGTTGACGCGCTCGAGAAGACGTTCGATCTGGCGGTCCTCGTCCGCCCGATTCTCGGCACGGCGGTGCACGCGAAGCGGCCTGCGCAGGTGGTGGTCGACGGTGTGGAACGGATTCAGCGAGCCGAAGGGGTCTTGGAAGACCATCTGCACGTCCTCCCGGTAACGACGCAGGCCTCGCCCTCGGGTCCGGATCGGTTCCCCGTCGAGACTGATCGTGCCTGCGCTGGGACGGACGAGCTGGGCCAGCATCCTGGCCACGGTGGACTTCCCGCTGCCGCTCTCTCCGACCAGTGCCACGGTCGTGCCTGCCGTCAGCTCGAAGGACAACTCGTCCACCGCCCGCAGCAGCCTCCGGCGGCCGCCGGTTCGCAGCGCGAAGTCCTTCACCAGGCCCTTGACCTGAAGAACACTCATGTCTCGATCTCCTCCGCCGTCTCGACCGGCCGGAACTCACCGCGCGACAACGCGGCCGGGACGGGAGCGCCGTAGTCCGCCTCGGCATAGGCATGGCAGGCGGTCAGGCCGGTGGACGTCTGGCCGTGCCGACTCAGCTCCGGGCGGTGCTCGTCACAGGGCGCTCGTCGGTAGGGGCAGCGGGGCGCGAAGGCACACCCCGGGATCGACACGGCCAGGTCCGGCGGCTGCCCCGGCACGCCGCGCATCTCGCGGCGCGGCCCCGTCAGGCTCGGAAAGGAGTTGAGCAGTCCCACCGTGTACGGGTGTCTCGGAGCGGTGAGCAGCCGCCGCGCCGAGGCCTGCTCGACGATCCGCCCCGCGTACATGATCGCGATGCGGTCACTGATCTCCAGCAGCAGCGACAGATCATGGGTGATGAAGACGACCGCGAAGCCGAAGTGCTCCCGCAGTCTGCTCAGTTCGCGCAGGATGTCTCGCTGGACCACGACGTCCAGGGCGGTCGTCGGCTCGTCCATGACCATCACGTCCGGCCGCAGGGCCAGTGCCATCGCGATCATCACCCGTTGCCGCATGCCGCCGGACAACTCGTGCGGATAACTGCCGAGCCTCGCCGGATCCACTCCGACGAGGTCCAGCAGCTCGGCGCACCGCGCAGTCCGGGCCGGGACGGCCATGTCCGGCTCGTGGGCCGCCAGGACGTCGAGAAGCTGATCGCGCACGGTCAACACCGGGTTGAGCGCGTTCATCGCGCCCTGGAAGACCATGGCGATCTTCTTCCAACGGAATAGACGCAGCTCCTCGCCGGAGAGGCCGAGGAGGTCGATGTCGCCGTCCCGCTCATGGAACGTCACCGACCCCGACACGACGCGGGCGGGCGGGCGCAGCAGCCGGTTCAGCGCATAGGCCAGGGTCGACTTTCCGCATCCGCTCTCGCCCGCCAGCCCGAGGACCTCGCCCCGATGCAGGGTGAGATCGACGTCCTCGACCGCACGGACCCGTTGATCGGTCTCGTAGTGCACGCTCAACCCCCGGACGGTGAGCACCGGAGTGCCGCGCTCCGCCTCCGGCAGCACCGGGTCCGCGCCGTCAAGCTCCGCCGACTCCGCCCGTGCCCGCTCGGCCTCGGCGGGCCCTCGCATCGGCGGTGGCGTCGAACGGCTCGATTCGGGATCGTCGGTGATCACGCCTGCCTCCTCCTCGTCCGGGGCCGTCGGGGCACGCCGGGAGCCCGCAGTCTCGGGTTGATCAGCTCGTCGAAACTGAAATTGATCAAGGAGAGTCCCACGCCGACCAGCGCGATCGACAGGCCCGGCGGAACGAACCACCACCAGGCGCCCACCGTGAGGGCCTGGGCGTTCTGCGCGAAGTAGAGCATCGTCCCCCAGGTCAGGTAGTCGATGCCGCCGAGTCCGAGAAAGGACAGGCCCGCCTCGGTCAAGATGGCGAAGATGATCGCGAAGACGAACTGGGACGCGATCACCGGCAGCAGATTGGGCAGGATCTCGACGAACACGACTCGCCAGGTCCGCTCCCCCATGGCCCGAGCAGCCGCCACGTAGTCACGGGTTCGCACCGAGAGCGTCTGGGCGCGCAGCACCCGTGCCGAGGCCGCCCAACTGGTGATGGAGATGATCAGTGCGATCGTCAGGATGCCCGCGCCGTCGAGATAGTTGGTGATCAGGATGACCAGCGGCAGGCTCGGAATGACCAGTACGACGTTGCTGACCAGCGAGAGCCCCTCGTCCACCCTCCCGCCGAGATATCCGCCGACGACGCCGACGAGCACCGAGAGGACAGTCGCGAGCAGGCCGACCACCAGTCCGACGATCAACGAACCCCGCGTGGCGGTCACGAGCTGACCGAAGACGTCCTGACCCGTCTGGGTCGTTCCCAGCCAGTGTTCGGCCGACGGCGGCCGGAGCACGGCGTTGCCGATCGCGCCGACGTCGGTGACGAGGAAGGGACCGACGAGGCCGATGAGCGCGAAACATCCGACGATGCCCAGCCCCGTCCGCAGCTTGACGTCCCGCAGCAGCCCGCCGCCGCGGGGCCGTCGCGCACGCCCCGGTCCGCGCGGTACCGGCACGGCTGCCGTGTCGACCGACGAGGCTGTTCGCCGCTTCTCCACCCCTGCCATCACCCCGCCTGCCTCGTCCGAGGGTCGATCACCGCGTACAGGAGATCGACCAGCAGGTTCGCCCCCAGCACGGTGAGCGTGATGACCAGGAAGACGGCCTGCATCAAGGGATAGTCGTTGTTCTGCACCGCCTGGAGCAGCGTGAAGCCGATCCCGGGATAGGAGAAGACCACCTCGGTGACGATCGAACCGCTCACCACGAAACCGAGAGAGATCGCGAAACCCGCGATGCTGGGGATCACCGCGTTGCGAGCCGCGTAGGTGATCATGATCCGGCGCGGGCGGAGACCCTTCGCCTCCGCCGTGAGGACGTAGTCCTCACCCATCGTGGACACCATCATGTTGCGCATCCCCAGCAGCCAGCCGCCGACGGAGCTGAGGACGATCGTGATGGCCGGGAGCAGCGCGTGGTACAGCGCGGAGCCGATGAAGGCCCAGTTGAAGCCGACCGTCGTGCCGTACTCGTATCCGCCGGTCAGCGGCAGCAGTCGCAATGTCGATCCGAACAGGAAGACCAGCACGAGGGCCAGCCAGAAGTAGGGCACGGCAGCGAGGAACGTGGCGATCGGGACCAGGTGGTCGAGCCTGCTGCCACGCCGCCACCCGACCACCATCCCCAGCGTGACGCCCAGGGCGAAGGACAGGCAGGTGCACAGGCCGACCAGGACCAGCGTCCACGGCAGCGCCGCACCGAGGATCGTCGATACCTCGGTCGGAAAATAGGTGGAGGAGATGCCGAAGTCACCGCGCAGCAGATTGCCCAGGTAGCCGACGTACTGCTCCCAGAGGCCACCCTGACCGCCGTGACCGAGCATGACCTCCAGCGAGGCCCGCGCCTCCGCCGACACCGCGCCGCCCGCCTGCTGGAGCCTGCCCAGCAGCGCGTCGACGGGTGAGCCCGGCATCAGTCGCGGGATCAGGAAGTTGATCGTGATCGCCGCCCACACCGCGATCAGGTAGAAGAGCAGCTTGCGACGGAGATAGTTCATGCCCGGGTCTCCCGAGGCTCCTGCCCGGCACCCACGCTCACCCCGCCGGGCGCAGATTCGCGGCCACGATGCCCAGATCGGGCGAGGAGTGCGTCATCGGCAGCGCATAGGGATCATCCGCCGTGGGGAAGCCGGTGACCTTCGCACCCGCGAACTGGGTGAGCGCCATCGACTGGAGGATCGGGATGTACGGCAGCTGTTCGGCGATCTCCGATTGGATGCGTGCGTAGGCCTCGGCGTGAGCCTCCTCGTCCTCGGTGGCCGCGACCTCCTCCAGCGCCTCGTCGACGACATCGCTGCGGAACCGCGCGAAGTTCTTGGCCGCGGGCTGACCGATGGGCGGCGCGGCGGCGCTGGAGTAGAAGTCCTCGTACAGGGTGAACGGGGTGACGCCCCCGTACAGGTTGTCGATGACCAGCTCGAAGTCACCGTTATCCCGATCGGCGACGAACGACGCGAAGGAGACCTCTCTCGGCTGGAGGTCGATACCCACCTCGGCGAGCTGCTGACGCATGACGTCCAGCGCGGCGATCTGGTCGGTGTATCCCGTGACGACCTTCACCTCGATGCTCAGCGGCTCGCCGTCGGGGCTGACGAAGACTCCGTCGGCCCCCTCGGTGTAGCCGGCGTCCTGGAGGATCCGCCGTGCCTCGTCCGGCTCGTGGGTGGGGACCACGCCCTCCAGCTCCTCGGCGAGGAATCGCTCCTCGCGCGGCAGCATCAGCATGCCGGGTGTGGCGGGCGTGCTCAGGCCGTCGTAGTTCAACTCGTTGACCTGGTCACGGTCGATGCCCCGGTAGATGGCCTGCCGAACGGCGAGATCGCTGGTCGGTCCCTCGTCGAGGTTCGCGCCCAACGTCGAGATGTAGACCGGGGTGACCTCGTAATGATTGCCCTCCGCCCGGGAGCCGTAGGTGTTCTCGATGTCCGGGATGAAGATGCTCGCCCAGTCGATCTGTCCTGCGGTCAAGGCGGAGAGCGCGGACTGGTTACCGCTGTGCGAGACGAAGCGGATCGAGTCCAGGTGCGGTTTGCCCTCGTCCCAGTATTCCTCGTTGGCGGTCAGCTCGTAGCTCTGGGCGGAGAAGGACTCGAGTGCGAAGGCGCCGGTGCCGACCGGTTCGGCGTTGCCGAAGGTCACCGGATCCTCGACGTCGGACCAGATGTGCTCGGGCACGATGAAGGTATCGCTTGCGATCGTCCACAGGTCGGTGTAAGCGGGCCGGGAGAAGGTGATCGTCACCTCGGCATCCCCGGCCGCCTCGACGGACTCGATAGGAAGTGACGACGTGTTCAGCGCCTCGTGTTCCTGCATCAGCTCGAAGGTGAAGACGACGTCCGCACTGGTGAAGGGCTCGCCGTCTGTCCACTGGACGCCTTCGCGCAGCCGGAAGGTGATCGCGGTGCCGTCGTCGTTCCAGTCGTATTCCTCAGCCAGTCTGGGGAGCGGCTCGTCCGCCCTGGCCCGATTGAGGAACATCAACGTCTCGTAGATGATCCCCCGACCCGGCTGGTTCGACGACAGGATGTAAGGGTTGAAGTTGGCCGTGAGCTGACCCGTGGCTCCGGTATAGGCGGTGATCGACCTCGCCGGGCTGCCGGGCTCGGGTGCTCCGGCGCAGCCTGCGACCAACGCCAGGGCTAAGGCGCCCGCGAGCGCGGCCAGGCTTCTCCGTCGTCTGGTCAGGACCGTCATCGGGGTGTTCCTCCTGTCGGGGCAAGCTCGCTCCACCTGCTCGGGTGAGGCCGCACGGCCGACAGAAGGAGCGTGAATGTGTCCTGCGTTACACCTCTAGCACTTTCTTAGTCATTTTCAGCAAGTTAGTCAAGGGTGCGATACTTTCGCTGGCCGGTGACGCCATGATGTGAGGAGTGACCATGCGGGGAGGCGCCAACCTGCCGCTGATCGGCACCTACAACCGCGGGGTGGTGCTGGAGAGCATCCGCTCGAACGGGCCGATCAGCCGCGTGGAACTGACGACTCTGACCGGCCTGACCGCCCCGACGGTGTCGAACATCGTGCGCAGGCTCATCGACGACGGGCTCGTGGTCGAAGCGGGGCAGGGCCGCTCGACCGGCGGCAAGCGACGCACCCTGCTGACCCTCAACCCGACCGCCCGCTACGCCCTCGGAGTCCGGATCGACCTCCAGGGCACCACCCTCGTCGTCATCGACCTCGCGGGCCGCGTCGTGGTCAGGGCACGACACCGCGAGGCGAGCACCGATCCTGGAGAGATCATCGCGAACATCGCCGGTCACGCGAGCGGAATTCTCGACTCCGCCCGCATCGACAAGGCCGCGGTCGTCGGCGTCGGCGTCGCCGCGCCCGGGCCGATCGACCACGAGCGGGGGGTGATCCTCGACCCGCCGAACATGACCCACTGGCACGACGTGGCCCTTCGCGGCGAGCTGGCGGCGGCGCTGAACCTGCCCGTCATGATCGACAATGACGCGACCGCCGCCGCAGTCGGGGAGCACTGGATCGGCTGTGCCACGACGGCACGCGACTTCGCGAGCATCTACATGGAGACCGGCATCGGTGCGGGCGTCTTCCTCGACGGGCGCGTCTACCGGGGCGCGACATCCAACGTCGGCGAACTCGGACACATCTCGCTGAACGTGAACGGCGACTGGTGCTTCTGCGGCAACCGGGGCTGCGTCGAGCTGTACAGTGCCCCGCCCGCCGTCGTCGCGGCGGCGCTGGCGGCACGCCCGAAGGTCCTCGGCTCCGCGCTGTCCGGTGACGCGGCCGACGTCCACACCGACTTCGCCGCCATCCGAACGGCTGCCGCAGCCGGCGAGCCCGGGGCCGTCCGACTGATCGAGGGCTCCGCCCGGCACCTGGCGGCAGGTGTGCTGACCATGGTGAACCTGCTGGACGTCGAGTTGATCGTGCTCTGCGGGCCTGCCTTCGCCGGCGTCGGCCATCTCTACACGGCCGCCATCGAGGACATCCTGACCACTCGCGCGTTCGCCAGGCGCGGAAGGCCGCTGTCAGCCGTCATGTCGCCGATCGGAGAGCATGTCAGCGCGATCGGCGCGGCCGCGCTGGTGCTCCACAGCGAGTTCGCCCCCCAGATGCTCGGCAGTCGCCTGGCCGCCGAGGTCTGAGGCACGTTCTGGGGCGTGCCGGCTCGCGGGATGTCTCGACTCTCGGACCGAGCCCGAGGTCATCCGGGGCCCGGTGGTCATGCCCGGGTGTCATGCCGGCCGGTCCGCGGTTCCAACGGATGTCGTCGCCGGCGGTGGTCCAGCGAGCCCGACGACACTCGCCGCCCCCGCACCTCCTCGGTCGACTCCACCGCGCTGCCGCCGTCGCCCGACCCCCACGACCGACCGCGGCAGGCGTGGCACCGGCGCCGAGTCTCGACGCGGCGCACGGGCCGAGGCGCCGCATCCGCGTCCACGCAGGCCCACCCACCTGCGCTGACGCCTCACGTCTCGTTGAACGGCCCGCTCTCCGGCAGCCGAAGCTCCGGTTTGTCCAGCTCCTCCACGTTGACGTCCTTGAACGTGATCACCCGGACGTTCTTCACGAATCGGGCAGGCCGATACATGTCCCACACCCAGGCGTCGGACATCCGCACCTCGAAGTAGACCTCGCCCTCGGAGTTGCGAACCTGGACGTCAACCGCGTTGGCCAGGTAGAACCGACGCTCCGTCTCCACCACGTAGGAGAACTGCCCGACGATGTCGCGATACTCGCGGTAGAGCTGCAGCTCCATCTCGGTCTCGTACTTCTCGAGATCCTCCGAACTCATCGAGTTCGAGCCCTCCCTGTCGCCGGACTGTGCACACCCTCATACGGGCGCTTCATTGTCCATCACATCATCTCTCACCACGAGAGACGACCCCGAATCCCATCCGCCCAACCGCCTCCTGGGCGACACCATGCCGTGCAGACGGCCGGCGGCGACGACGTTGGCATAAGACCATCTGTGCACGACGGACGGCCCGTGCCTGGCCAACGCCGCGGAATGGTCCGGCGTGCTGTAGCCCTTGTGCACGGCGAACCCGTACTGGGCGTACTCCGCGTCTAAATCGGTCATGATGCGATCTCTGGTCACCTTCGCGAGCACCGAGGCGCCCGCGACGCACGCCGCCACCTGATCGCCCTTGACCACCGGCAGACCGGGCGCGGTGAGGCCGGGGACACGAAACCCGTCGGTCAGGACGTAGCCGGGTTGCAGGCTGAGGCGGGCGACCGCCCGACGCATCCCCTCGATGTTGGCGACATGCACCCCGAGGTCGTCGACCTCCTCGGCGGGGATCACGATCACGGCGTAGTCGAGTGCACGGGCCGTGACCAGGTCGAACATCTCGTCACGGGCGGCCGGGGTCATCAGTTTCGAGTCGGTGAGCCCGGTCAGTCGCGCGGAGTCGCGCGGTCGCAGGACGCACGAGGCCACGACCAGCGGCCCCGCGCAGGAGCCCCGGCCTGCCTCGTCCACCCCGGCCACGGGGCCGAGACCTCGGCGGTCCAGGGCCGACTGCAGGGCCCAGTTCCCGGCGTCGCGACGAACCACGACGCGCGGTGGGCGAAACAGATCGGACATGGCCCGCCGCGTCTCTTCTCGTGTCAGTCCCGGTCTCGGCGGCCGAGGAGCCTGCGACCCAGCCAGAGCGTCGGGAAGGCGCCCAGCAGACCGAGCCCGGCGGGCACCGCCGCCTGCCAGGCGGGCGCGCTCAGCACCGACTGCTGCGGGTCGTGATCGCTGATGCCCTGCCATCGCTGCGGGGGCAGCACGACGATCCTCGCCTTGCCGATCACGTTGTCCAGCGGCACCGCACCCAGCTCGCCGCCGCCGCCCTGCACCCGGGAGTCGAGCGAGTTGTTGCGGTTGTCGCCCATCATCCAGATGTGGTCGTCGGGCACCGTGACAGGGCCGAACGGCTCCTGCGTGTTGCCACGGCCCGGCTGCCAGAAGATGTACGGCTCGTCCAGCGGGTCGCCGTCGACGAGGACTCGATTCTCCTCGTCACAGCACTCGACGGTCTGGCCGCCGGTGGCGATCACCCGCTTGACGAAGTCCTTCTCGTCCGGCTGGGCGAACCCGAACATCGCCCCGACGTTCTGCACGAAGCGAGCCACCGGGTTGGCGGGTTCGGCAGTCATGAAGTCGTTCTGTCCCCAGGCCTCCGGGCCTCGGAAGACGACCACGTCGCCGGGCTCCGGGTCCGTGAACCGATAGGTGATCTTGTCGACCAGCACCCGGTCGTTGGTACAGCCCGCACAGCCGTGCAGGGTCTCCTCCATCGACTGGGAGGGGATCACGTAGACCCTCGCCAGGAAGGTCTGAATCACGATGGTCAACACCACCGCGATCCCTACCAGGACGAACAGCTCGCGCCAGAAGGAACCCTTCTTCGCGGGCTTGGACGGCTTCTCCCGGCCGTCGTCGGCATCGTCCGCCGACGACGGCCCCGAATGCCCGGCACCCCCCGCATGGTCTCTGTGCTGCCATTCGGAAGGTCGATCCGAGGGATTCGGCTGGTCTGATTCGCCCTGTGGTGAGGTGGAGGGCACGAGGTCTGCCACGCTCCCAGGCTACGTTACGTGATCTCGAACGCGGTCAGGACGCGGTCGGCGTTTCGCGCTTTTCCTTGATCTTCGCGGCCTTGCCGCGGAGCTCGCGCAGGTAGTACAGCTTCGCCCGGCGCACGTCACCTCGGGTCGCCACCTCGATCTGGGCGATGTTCGGCGAGTGCACCGGGAAGGTGCGCTCCACGCCGACGCCGAAGGAGACCTTACGGACGGTGAAGGTCTCGCGGATTCCGCCGCCGTGGCGGCGGATCACCACGCCCTGGAACACCTGGATCCGCTGGCGGGAGCCCTCGATGACGCGGACGTGAACCTTCAACGTGTCTCCGGGCCGGAAGGCCGGGATGTCGGAACGCAGCGACTGAGCGTCCAGAGCGTCCAGGGTGTTCATCGGTGGTCCGTCCTCGTCAATCAATCGGGCATCTCGTGCCCGCGCGGGCACGGCTGTCTACACAGCGCGACCCTGCATGGGAATGGGCATCTGGCGCGCGTCGGTCTGTCCGACGACAGCAGCCTCTCCAGTGTGCCACGGCCGCGACCTGGTCATGAAATCGGGCCGCCTGAACCACCGGACTCGCCTTCGCCGTGCACCGACTCGTGAAGCTCGGCCAGCAGCCGACGGTCATGCTTGTCGAGCGCGGCCTCGTCCAGCGCCGCCAGTAGGTCCGGCCTGCGGTGATAGGTGCGGACGATGGACTGGTCGCGACGCCACCTCCGGATGGCCGCGTGGTTGCCTGAGCGCAGCACCTCCGGCACCGGCCGGTCTCGCCACACCTCCGGCCGAGTGTAGGAGGGGCCCTCCAACAGCCCGTCGGAGAACGAGTCCTCCTGTGCCGAGGCGGGGTTGCCGAGCACGCCGGGCAGCAGCCTGCTGACCGCCTCGACCATGGTGAGCACCGCCACCTCCCCGCCGACCAGCACATAGTCGCCGATGGAGAGCTCACGGACCGGCATTCGCTCCGCGGCGTCCTGAACCACCCGCTCGTCGATGCCCTCGTACCGGCCGCAGGCGAAGACGAGCCACGAACACCCGGCGAGCTCCTCGGCGGTGCGCTGATCGAAGCGCCGGCCCGCCGGAGTGGGGACGATCAGCGTCGGCGGGCCTTCGCGATCCGGACGGGGAGCACAGACATCCGACAACGCGGGTCCCCAGACCTGGGGCTTCATCACCATGCCGGGACCGCCGCCGTACGGGCTGTCGTCCACGGCTCGATGCACGTCGTGCGTCCAGTCTCGCAGGTCGTGCACCCCGACCTCGATCAGACCGCGATCGATCGCCTTGCCGAGCAGCGCGGCCCGCAGCGGGTCGAGATACTCCGGGAAGATGGTGATGACGTCGATCCGCACTGTTCCCCTTCACCTGCCGCCGCCGGGCCTGGACGCACGGCCCACAGGACGTCGAACCACTGCCGCCGGACGGCGCACGCGACCGGGCCCCGTGTCGGAACCACTGACAGCACCGAGAACGGCCGCCGACGAACGGGATGACCACCGACACACGTGCGCCGCGAGCTCATTCCTCGAACTGATCGTCCACCAGGCCGGGCGGCGGATCGACGACGAGCACGCCCGTGTCGACGTCCACCGTCGGCACGATCTCCCGGACGAAGGGGATCAACGCCTCGTCACCGCCGGTGAGACGCACGGCGAGCAGATCGCCGCCGGCCCCGTGCAACACCTCGCGGACCACGCCGAGCGGCGAGCCGTCCGGCAGCACGGCGGCGAGTCCCTCGAGCTGGTGATCGTAGTACTCGTCCGGGTCCTGCGTGGGAGGCAGCGACGACTTCGGCACGGTCAGCAGAGCGCCGCGCAGGCGCTCCGCGCCGTCTCGGTCCGAGACACCGGCCACGCTCAGCAGCAGTCGCTCACCGTGCGACCTCGCGGCCGTCACGGTGAGCGACTGAGAACCGCCGTCTCGCAGCCGGGCCTCGACGATGCCGTCGACGACGAACCGCTCCGCCGGAGAGTCCGTCCGCACGTCGACGACGAGTTCACCTCGGACGCCGTGCGGCCTGCTCACCCGCCCCACGAGCAGGGAGTCGGCAGAGTCGTCGTCTCGACTTCGGTTCCTGGTCACCTCTGGCGTCAACGGTCGGTGTCGACCACGTCCACCCGCACACCGCGACCGCCGATGCCGGCCATCACGGTGCGCAGCGCAGTGGCCGTACGCCCACTGCGGCCGATGACCTTGCCCAGGTCGTCAGGGTGCACGTGCACCTCGAGGGTGCGTCCCCGCCGGGAGGTGATCAGCTGAACTCGGACGTCGTCCGGGTTGGTCACGATCCCTCGGACCAGGTGTTCCAGGGCGTCCGCGAGGACGCTCACGCCTGGCCGTCCGCGGTCTTCTCGCCGCCCTCGGCCTCGGCCTTGGGCTCGTCGGCCTTCTTGGCGGCCTTCTTCTTCGGCGTCGTCGCGTCGGCCATGGGCTCCTCGCCCGCCGCCGCGAGCGCCGCCGCGAACAGCGCCTGCTTGTCGGGCTTCGGCTCCTTGACCTTCAGCACGCCCTCGGGCACGGGCAGGCCCTTGAAGCGCTGCCAGTCGCCGGTCAGCTCCAGCAGCCGCTGCACGGGCTCGGTCGGCTGCGCGCCGACACCCAGCCAGTACTGAGCGCGCTCACCGTCGACCTCGATGAAGCTGGGCTCCTCGGTCGGGTGGTATTTGCCGATGGTCTCGATCGCCTTGCCGTTACGGCGGGTGCGCGAGTCGGCGACGACGATCCGGTAGTACGGCGCACGGATCTTGCCAAGCCGCATCAGCTTGATCTTGACGGCCACGGGTACAGGTGCTCCTCAAGCTCTCGTTGCTCATGGGTGAACGCCCGCAGGCCCGAGTGGGGCGACGGGTCCGAGCGTTCGGACATCATCTAGCTGGCCACGAGTCAGTGAGAGGGACCGACGCCATGGCGGACAAGGAGACATTCTGCCAGACCGCGACCGCGGCGGAGGAACCCCGTCCCTCGCCACGCACGCCGCAGGCACGGTGGCCGAGCCGGGTGACATCGGTCGGCGCCCCCGGACGCCCGTCCCGTCCCGTCAGGTCGGGATGACGCCGAGGGCCAGCAACAGGACGCCCAGCGCGGGCAGCAGATTGTTCACCTGATGCGCGATGACGGCCGCGATCAGCCGTCCGGTGAAGAGCCTGGCAAGCCCGATCGGGATGCCGATGATCAGCAGCAGCGGAGTGCGGGCCGGTTCCAGGTGTGCGACGGCGAAGAGCGCCGTGGTCACCGCGAAGGCGCTCCACCGGCTCCAGCGCAGCCGATCCATCGCGCCCCACAACGCGCCCCGGAACACCAGCTCCTCACACAGCGGCGCCAGCACCAGCAGATGCAGGAAGATCAGCACCGCCAGCACGGGGGGCAACCGGAGATCGTCCAGCAGCGAGCCGACGGCGGAGGTCGCCTGGTCCTCCCCCACCCAGTTCGTCCAGAGCCGGGACGCGCCCAGCGTGAGCACGATCCCGACCGCGCCCAGGCCCAGCCCCGTCCGGACGTCGGCCCACGACCAGCGCAGTCCCAGATCCGCCCGGGGGCCGTTGCCCCGGACCAGGGTGGCGACCACGACCACCGTGGCCGAGAGGACCGTCGGGACGATCAGTCCGATCAGCAGCACGGCGGGTCGCAGCCCGGGATCCTCGGTCGTGTCGCCGAACGGCGCGACCACGAAGACCGAGGAGAGGAGAAAGACCAGTTGCGAGAGAAAGAAGACGCCGAATCCCCAACGGTGCGGCGGCGCGGCTTTCGGCGGCGCGGCGACCACGGACCCCGCTCGCGTCGCCCTGACGCCATTCCCGCCTGCCTTCGGAGGTACGGTGCCGGTGAAGTCGGTATCGTCGATTTCCGCGTGTCCGCCGCTTCGCTTCCGCGACTTCTCGGGCTCGCTCACCCACACCCCGCTTCGTCAAGGCCAGGCAGCCATCTCTGCGGGTCCCGACGAGCGCTCCGCCTCCCACACGCGGGTGCTCGGTCTGAATCGGTGCCCTTCGTCGAGGCTAGTCCGTATCGACGGGCCCGCGGCAGTCCACGGAGGCATGAGAACCGCCCGTACCGCCGATTCCGACCGGGAGGAGGCGGCGGCGTCACCACCGTGATTCGCCGTCGGGCCGGCCGGCCGGCGGCGGTTCAGGAGAACTGGGTGTAGAAGATCAACGCCGGCAGGAAGTTGTAGGCGGCATGGGCGATGATCGCGGCGGAGACCCGGCCGGTGATCATTCGGGCGATTCCCATGGCCAGGCCGCCGACCAACAGGATGGGCGTCCGCATCGGCTCCTCGTGAATCAACGCGAAGACGAAGGTGGTCAGCAGGAGGACGGCGTAACGCGGCACCTTGAAATGCTCAAGGGCACCCCAGAGCGCGCCTCGGACCAGCAGCTCCTCGGTGAGCGGTGCGCCGATGAACATGAACAGGGCGAGACAGAAGACCCAGATCGCCTGGCCTTCGAACAACGCGCCCATCCCGCTGATGGCGCTCTCATCGCCGTTCTCGACCGCGTCGCCCATCACCATCAGAGCGACGATGAAGGCGCCGAGCAGACCCGCGCCCCCACAGGACAGCCCGACCCACACGTCACGCCATTTCGGCACGATGCCGAAGTCCCGGCGCGTCCCGCTGCCCTTCCACCACGACAGCACGGCAGGACCGAGCCCGAGGAACAGGTTGGGCAGCAGGGAGAGCAGCAGCAACGGACCGAGTGGCGGGGGGTCGAGCTGATCGAAGTTCTCGAACCGACCCGACATGACGACCGAGAGCAGCATGCCGGTGAGGTAGTAGCCGCCCCAGCCGAGGAAGAAGGCCAGGAATCCCCAGTGCAGGCTGCTCCGGGCCCCCGCCTCCAGCTGGGCCTCCCAGTAACGGGAGTGAAGCCTGGGATCGTAGCCGTCCTGAACGCCGCCCATCGGCCTTCCGTAACTCGCCCAGGACGGCGCCGAGGGATACGGGACGGGCGCGGCCCCTGGATGCTGCCCGACACCGGGCCCGGCCGCCCCCGGAGGGAGCCCGCCCGGCGGCGGAGCGGCGGGGGAAGACGCACCCGGCGTCATACCGGGGACCACCGCCACCGGACTGCCGGGGGCCCGACCGGGGGAACCGCCGCCTGCGGTGCCGGGCATCGGCGTCGTCCCCGGCCGATGCTGCTCGGCGGCGGAGGACGCGTCGAGCGTTCGGTCGGGACGGTGTTCGGCTGTGAGAGCGGCCTGGGGGGTGCCCGCCTGCCCGCTCGCCGGGGTGGCGGGGTCCGTGTCGGCGGGCTCGTCGATCGGTGCGGCGGGTCCGGCCGCCGTGCCGGCACGGCCTGCCGCGGCGCCGCCGGGCTCCGGCGCCTCGGATCGTGCCTGAGCCTGCGGAGTTCCGTCACCCTCGATCTGGCCCTGTGGCCCGGCCGCCGCGTCGGAAACGCGCTCGGCCTTCGGCGTGCCGTCGGGGTCGTCACTGTTCAGGGGAGGTTCGTTGCCCACAACCTGTCCTTCCGACCGCGCCTCGACGGTCAGCCCCGGCCGACCTGCGGCCGGTCCGTGATCAGCCCGGGTCTCATCGCCGGGTCCGTGTGCTCAGCGTCCGCTGCCCGGATGTACCACGCCGCGTAACACGACGTCCCTCGGCGAACGCAGGACGGCGAGGTCGTCCCTCGGGTCCGCGTCGTAGATCACCAGGTCCGCCGACGCGCCGTCGACCAGGCCGGGGAAGCCGAGCCAGTCACGTGCCGCCCAGCTGGCCGCGCCGAGCGCCTGCCGTCGCGACAGGCCTGCCTCGGCCAGCGCGATCACCTCGTCGGCGATGCGACCGTGCCCGATGCCCGTTCCCGCGGAACTGCCCGCGTCGGTGCCCGCGAAGACGGGCACCCCCGCCTCCGCCGCCGCCGCGACGGTCGGCAGCCTGCGCGCGTGCAGCGCACGCATGTGCGCGGCGTAGCGGGGGAACCGGACCGCCGAGTCGGCGATGGTGAGGAACTCGGCCGTGTTGATCAGGGTGGGCACCAGTGCGGTGCCCTGCCGCGCCATCAGGTCGATGGTGTCGTCGGTGAGGCCGGTGCCGTGCTCGATGCAGTCGACGCCCGCCGCGAGGAGTCCGGGCAGGGCGTCCGCGCCGAACACATGGGCGTTGACCCGCGCGCCTGCCTGATGGGCGGCCGCCACGGCCTCGACGAGGACGTCGTCGGGCCACAGCGGCGCCAGATCACCGATCTCCCGGTCGATCCAGTCTCCGACGAGTTTGACCCAGCCGTCGCCCTCGGCCGCCTGCGCCGCGACGGCAGCGGGCAGTTCGGCCGGGTCGTCGAGCTCCAGACCGAGATCACGCAGATAACGCCTGCGCCGGGCGAGGTGTCTGCCCGACCGGATGATGCGCGGGAGGTCGTCCCGGGACTGCAACGGCCGAGTGTCGACCGGAACGCCGCAGTCTCGGACGAGCAAAACGCCCGCGTCGCGCTCGATCTCGGCCTGACGGGCCGCCTCCGCCACTGGAACGGGCCCGGTGGGGTCGATCCCGATATGACAGTGCGCGTCGACCAGTCCGGGCAGCAGCCAGCCGCCTGCCAGCGGCCGGGCGTCGGGAACCGGGTCGAAGCCGATACGGCCCGCCGAGACCCACAGGTCGCGGGTGACGCCGTCGGGCAGGGTGACACCGGTGAGGTGCAGTGCGGGCGGCGCCTGCGTCACTTCTTCTTCTTTTTGTTGTCGCCGAAGGTCAGCCTGCTCGGGTCGAAGCCGGGCGGGAGCTGGTCCATGCCTGCCAGGCCCGGCGGGATCTGTCCCGCGCCGCCCTGCGGTCCGCCGGGCAGACCACCGGGGAAGCCGCCCGGCATCCCGCCGGGGAATCCGCCGGGGAAGCCGGGCATTCCGCCGCGCACCTTGGGCGGGGTCGGGCCGCGTCCCTTGCCCTTCTTCCCCTTCTTGCCCTTGCCCTTGCGGCTGCTCCCGCCGCCGCCCGCGCCGGGCATGCCGAACCGGCCCGCCATCTGCTGCATCATCTTGCGGGCGTCGAAGAACCGGGTGACCAGATCGTTGACGTCGCTGACCGCGACACCGGAGCCACGCGAGATCCGCAGCCGCCGGGAGGCATTGATGATCTTGGGATCGGCACGCTCCGCGGGCGTCATGCCGCGGATGATGGCCTGCATCCTGTCGAGGCTCTTCTCATCGAAGTCCGCGAGCTGATCCTTCATCTGACCCGCGCCCGGCAGCATCCCGAGCAGGTTGGCGATCGGGCCCATCTTGCGGATGGCGAGCATCTGCTCCAGGAAGTCCTCCAGCGTCAGCTCGCCGGAGCCGATCTTGTGGGCGGCCTTCTCCGCCTGCTCCTGGTCGAAGTGCTGCTCGGCCTGCTCGATGAGGCTGAGAACGTCGCCCATGCCGAGGATGCGGCTGGCCATCCGATCGGGGTGGAAGACGTCGAAGTCGTCCAGTTTCTCCCCGTTGGAGGCGAAGAGGATCGGCTGGCCGGTGACGTGCCGGACCGACAGCGCAGCGCCGCCTCGGGCGTCGCCGTCGAGCTTCGTCAGCACCACGCCGGTGAAGCCGACGCCGTCCCGGAACGCCTCGGCGGTGTTGACCGCGTCCTGACCGACCATCGCGTCCAGGACGAAGAGGATCTCGTCGGGCGAGACGGCGTCGCGGATGTCCGCGGCCTGCCGCATCATCTCCTCGTCGACGCCGAGACGACCGGCGGTGTCCACGAGCACGATGTCGTGCTGGGCCCGCTCCGCCTCCAGGATCGACTGCCGAGCGACCTCGACCGGATTGCCCACGCCGTTGCCCGGCTCGGGGGCGTACACCGGGACGCCCGCCTGCTCGCCGACCACCTGGAGCTGGGTGACCGCGTTCGGCCGCTGAAGGTCACAGGCCACCAGCAACGGGGTGTGACCCTGGCCCCGCAGCCACTTGGCGAGCTTGCCCGCCAGGGTCGTCTTACCGGCGCCCTGGAGACCGGCGAGCAGGATCACCGACGGCGGGTTCTTCGCCAGATTGAGGCGGCGGGTCTCCCCGCCCAGGATGGCGACCAGCTCTTCGTCGACGATCTTGACGACCTGCTGGGCGGGGTTCAACGCCTGAGAGACCTCGGCGCCCTTGGCGCGTTCCTTGATCTGGGCGATGAACGCCCGGACGACCGGAAGCGCGACGTCGGCCTCCAGCAGCGCGATGCGGATCTCGCGGCAGGTCGAGTCGATGTCGGCGTCGGACAGTCGTCCCTTGCCCCGCAGGTTCTTCAGAACCGAGGTGAGACGATCGGAGAGAGTGTCGAACACGAGGTCTCAGGCTCCAGGACTCGTCGGGAAGGCCCACGGGGGCAGGCCTCACCCGGTTGGCAGTGCTTCCTGCGAGGGTAGCCGCCCGAGGTCCCCCGTCGTGGCGCACGGTCGTCACGGCGTGTGTGAGCGGCCGTGGACCGGTTCGGTCCTCGGGCGCAGGCCAGGCCCGCCGCGCGCCCGCCGCGACGGACACGACGACCTGCGGCCGACGCGACGGCGAGCCGCGACGGAACCGTCGAGGCCTCCAGCGGTGCGGTCGAGCGAGCGGGGCGGCGGATGACGTCCGCGGTCGGGCCGAACTCCGTGACGAGGACCGTCCCCGCCGGCCGGGTCCGGCATCTCGCCCCGCGTCGGGGCGGCGGGTGGCGTCGGATTCGTCCGCCTCGCCGGGACGCGCTCATGATCGTCCGGCAGCTCACACCGCCGCCGAGTCTCCGCCGGCCGCAGGCGCCCGGCGCGCGGCACGCAGGCCTCGTCGACGGCCGCATGAGCAGCTGGCGGGCCGGACCTCGCCGCTGGGGGCGGCGGTGGTCGCCACCGTACGACGCTCAGCACGGAGCCCTGCGCGAGGACCACGGTGATCGTCGAAACGGCGGTGTCGGCCGCAGGCGGCCGGTCGGAGATCGGAGATCGACGCGGTACGTCGGGATCGCCCTCGATCATGACTGCCTCCGACGCGGGCGACCTCGTCTCGACGCGGGGATGCACTGCTCGGTCCGGCTCCCCGCCGCCCCGGACGGTCGGAGGTACGAGCTCGACGCCCGGCGATCCCGCCGGGTTCGGTCAGCCGTCGCCTGCGGCGAGCATGGCCGGACCACACGACTGCATCACTCCATCGAGGGAACTGACGATCTTTTCGATTACACTCCGTCGTCGGGATCACAAGGGCTTCGGAGGGGTCGCGGTGGCACAGAGTCCGGTGGAGGGCCGAGGGGCCACGGTCCAGGAACTCCTGAGCAACAAGAAGTACAAACTGGACTACTACCAGCGCGAATACAGCTGGTCACGCAAGGACGTCGTCGCGCTGCTGCACGACCTGGAACGGCGGTTCATCCGGGAGTGGCGGCCGACGCACTCGCGCCGCGAGACCATCGGATATGCCCCGTACTTCCTTGGTCCGATCGTGTGCTACCAGACCCCGGACGCCGCATTCCTCGTCGACGGACAACAACGGCTCACGACGCTGCATCTGATCGTCGTCTACCTCCGCAGGCTCCTTGAGGAACAGGACCTCGATCAGGACGCCAAGGGCCTCGACCCCATGATCTACAGCACTCGGCACGGCGAGACGACGTTCAACATCGACATCCCCGAACGCAACGAGGTGCTCAACGCCTTCCTGCGAGGCATCCCCAAGCCTCCGCCCGCCGACGCCAGTCTGTCGGTGCGCAACCTCTACGAGCGGGCCCGCGACATCGAGGAGGACTTCCCCGCGAGCCTGCGCGACGAGGCGCTGCCGTTCTTCCACGACTGGCTTCTCGACCGGGTCTGCCTGGTCTCCATCGACGCGCTCGACCGGGAGCACGGCTGGGAGATCTTCGAGACGATGAACAACAGGGGCGCCCGGCTCAGCCCCGTCGACCTGCTCAAGAGCTACCTGCTGGCCAGGGCCGAGACCGGCAGACGACAGCTGAACGACCTCTGGCGCCGGATGATCGCCGATCTGTCCCGGCACGGGGTCGACACGCCCAGCGAATTCGTCAAGGCGGTGCTGATCGCGAAGTTCGCGGCCTTCGACGCCGACAGCGCCGACCTGGTGGAGATCGACCGCGCCTTCCACGAGTGGGTGCGCAAGAACGAGATACGGCTGGAGCTGCGAACAGCGGCGGACTTCCGAGCCTTCGTCGAGTACTTCCTCGTGCCCCTCAGCAGGCAGTACAGCGCGTTGAAGGACGCTTCGGCCATGCTCGTGCCCGGGATGGAGGCCGTCTTCCACACGGCACGGCTGGAGGTCGTGGACCCGTTGCCGCCGATCCTGTCCGCGCTGCGCCCCGACGACCCCGACGAGGTGTTCGAGGAGAAGAGCAGGCGCATCGCGGGCTATCTGGACCTCGCCACCACGCTGAAGATCGTCAACAATCGAAGCCTGCTGCCACATCAGGTGCGCCCCGAGGTCGACGAGCTGACCGTGCGGCTGCGCAGCGCCGAGGGCCTGGAAGGACTCACCGGACTGCTGGAGGCCGAGGCCGCCACCCTGCCCGACGACTTCTCCGGTGTGGACCGGCTCAGCCTCCAACCCGGCAACTGGGCCCAGGTCCGCTACGTGCTCGCCCGGCTGACGGCGTTCGTGGAGGTGGCCGCCGGGCGTCCCGATCTGATCGCCGTCTATCTCGACGACGCGCAGCCCTGGGAGATCGAACACGTCTGGCCGCGTGCCTTCCCGCGCTACCAGGCCGAGATCATGACGACCGAGGCGTTCGAGGACTTCCGGGAACGCCTGGGGGCGCTGCTGCTCCTGCCCTCGGGCGATCGGCTGCCGGACGAGCACGCCACGAAGATCGACCATTACCGGGAGCAGAACCTGCTCGCGGCCTCGCTGCATCCCGAGACGCTGGACGCCGAGCCGGAGTTCGCGCGATTCGTGGCCGACCACGACCTCGCCGAGGTGTTCCGCCCGTGGCCGGATCATTTCGGGTTGGACGCGATCCAGATCCGACAGCGCCTGTACCGGCGGTTGTGCGAGCTGATCTGGCGTCCGGAGCTTCTCGGCCTGCGACCGGAGAACACCCCGCCGAATCGGGCCACCGTCAAGCGCAGCCGCCGCAAGGCACGCTACGGCGTCGAGATCGCGGACCTCATCGAGGCCGGGTTGATCGAGGACGGCACCGAGCTCTACGGCCACCGCAAGAAGCACACCTACACCGCACGTGTCACCGAAGGCGGCCGGATCAGGCTGCCCAGCGGACAGACCTTCGACTCGGTGTCCAGGGCGGCGGCGGTCGCGCTGAACGTCAAGGCCTGCAACGGCTGGGACTTCTGGCGCGCGGGCTCCGACGCCACGGGCACGCTGCTCTCCGATCTGCGGCGCGAGGCGCTCGCGCAGGGCCTGATGGAGTGAGATGACTCCGGTGCGCCGCCGAGGGGCCGCGCCGCCCCGCGACATTCCGGGCCCGCCGGGCACGAACCCCGGTCCGCCTGAGGAGAGGTCCGTGCCCGCGTGGCCCCGTGTGCCGCCGCGACTCGCCGATCGGCGTGGCCGTTCGGCCCCCGACGGCCGGCTCTGTCAGGCTCGGATCGCGACACTCCACGGCCGCAGGGCGGCGGCGGTCGCCGAAGTCGGGGCATGCGCCCGTCGGGCGGGACGGCGATCGGGACGCGGCTCTGGTGTCGCACCCGGCTGATCAAGGAGACTGCTGGAGGCGGGGCGTCTCCCACGCACCCGGCAGCCGAAGGTGAGGAGCACGGATGTCCGCAAGGAAGCGACCCGCGACCATCGTGGTGGTCATGGGCGTGTCCGGTTCCGGCAAGACCACGATCGCTCGGTCTCTTGCCGACCGTCTCGGGGTGACCTACTCGGAGGCAGACGAGTTCCATCCGCCGGAGAACATCGCGAAGATGGAGTCCGGCGTCCCGTTGAACGATCAGGATCGGCTGCCGTGGCTGCGCTCCATCGCGGCGTGGATCCACGAGCAGGAGCGGGCGGACGTGAACGGGGTCGTGACCTGTTCCGCGCTGAAGCGCTCCTATCGCGATCTGCTGCGCAGCGGTAACGACGGGGTGTGGTTCCTGCACCTGGCGGGCAGCCGAGAGGTGATCGGGAATCGGCTGGCAGGCCGCACCGGGCACTTCATGCCCGCCTCGCTGCTGGACTCCCAGTTCGCCGATCTGCAACCGCTGGAACCCGACGAGTTCGGCTACACGGCGGACGTCGCCGAGGACGCCGAGACGATCGTCGAGAAGGCGCTGACGGCGATCACCGCGGTGAGCGAGGCGAAAGCAGATCCGACATGAGCCCGGCGGCGAGTGTCCTGTCGCTGCGGCCGGCCACCCTGTTAGCGCAGGGCGGCGGGCCGTGGACCGGTCAGGACACCCGGCTGGTCGTCGCGGCCCTCGCCGGGATCGCGGTCATCGTCCTGCTGATCACCTGGCTGAAGGTCCACCCGTTCCTCGCCCTCACTCTCGGAGCGGGCGCGCTCGGGCTGATCGCCGCGATGCCCGTCGCCGAGATCGTCGAGACGTTCAGCGCCGGATTAGGCAGCACCATCGGCGGGGTCGGTGCACTGATCGCCCTCGGCGCCATGCTGGGAAGAATCCTCGCCGACTCCGGCGGCGCCGATCGGATCGTCGACACCATCCTCGGCCGATCCGGGGTGCGCGCCCTGCCCTGGGCGATCGCCCTGGTCGCCGTGATCATCGGGCTGCCGATGTTCTTCGAGGTCGGCGTCGTCCTGCTGATCCCGGTGATCCTGCTGGTCGCGCAGCGCAGCAGGCAGCCGTTGATGCTCATCGGCGTCTCCGCGCTGGCGGGCCTGTCGGTGCTGCACGGGCTCGTTCCGCCGCATCCCGGCCCCTTGATCGCCGTCGACAGCCTGCAGGTGGACCTGGGGCTGACCCTCGGCTTCGGCATTCTGGTCTCCGTGCCGACGGTCGTCGTCGCAGGGCCGTTGTTCGCCCGCTATGCCGCCCGCTGGGTCGAGGTCTCCCCGCCCGCGCATCTGCTGCCCCGATCAGCGGCCGACACGGCCGAGGGCGAGGCCCCGCCACGCAGGCCGGCCTTCGGCGCGACGCTGGCCACGGTGCTGCTGCCCGTGGTGTTGATGCTGGGCAAGGCCGTCGGCGAGATCTGGCTCGCCGACGGCGGCACCGTACGCACCGCGCTGGACTTCCTCGGCACGCCGCTGGTCGCGCTACTCGTGGCGACGCTGGTGTCGATGTTCACGCTGGGCACAGGCGCGGGCTTCGATCGGGAACGGATCACCGAGGTGTTCGGCGCCTCGCTGCCGCCGATCGCGGGAATCCTGCTGATCACCGGTGCGGGCGGCGGCTTCAAGGAGACCCTGGTGCAGTCCGGGGTGGCCGACATCATCACCAGATACGGCCAGGACGCCGCACTCTCGCCGCTGATCCTCGGCTGGCTCATCGCGGTGGGAATCCGGCTGGCCACCGGTTCGGCGACGGTGGCGACCATCTCGGCGGCCGGGATCGTCGCCCCGCTGGCGGCAGGCCTCGACCCGGCGCAGGGCGCGCTGCTCGCTCTGGCGATCGGCGCGGGCTCGCTGTTCTTCTCCCACGTCAACGACACCGGGTTCTGGATGGTCAAGGAGTACTTCGGGATGACCGTCGGGCAGACGATCAAGACGTGGTCGGTGATGGAGACGATCATCTCGGTCTTCGCCCTGATCTGCCTGCTCCTGCTGGACCTGGTGGTCTAGCGGCCGGGACGTCCCCGTGCGGCGGGCCGCCGGACACGATTCCGCGGCCCGCTCGCACCGTGGGGCCGAAGCCCGGCGGGTGTGCGGGCTCGGCGGTCGAGCAGCTCAGTCGTCGATGGACGTCTCGTGGGACAGCACTCCCCCTGAGCAGATCAACAGCACCTCGACGTCGAGCTCCTCGGATTCGAACTGCACCGTGACGGCCCCGAGCGGCTCATCGTCATCTCCCTCGTCCTCCACGTCGACGTCGACGCCGAACCCCTGTGCCGGGGCCTGCGCCACCAGCTCCACCACGTCGGCATCCCCGCATCGGGCGGTCACCATGCCACCGACGGTGTCGATGCGCTCCGGGTCGGGCGGCGCGGCGGCGTCCTCGTCCGGTGACGAGGGCTCGCCGCTCGGCGGCGGCGAGGCCGACTCCGACGCCGCCGGGCCCTCGGACGGCACAGCCGAGGTGGGCGGCGTGTCGAGCCCGCCTCGGTCGGCGGCGTCTCCCGCGGCCGTCGCGGCGGCGAGCCGTCCCTCGACCTCGGACTGGCTCAGCGGGCGGATCACCGACTCGGTGATCCCCGCACCGATGGCGCTCAGGGCGGCGACACCGACTCCGGTCGCCACCACGGCGGCCGCCGCCCAGCCCACGATGCCCAACGCCGTCCTGCCCTGTGCGGGCCGCTCCTCGGTCATGTCGTCACCTTGGCTCGAAGATGGTTAAGACGACACTAAGGCTCGCTTAGCGCTTCTCTCGACGCGACTCGCCTCGGTCGACGTCCGACAGACGCGCGACGATGATTCGTCCACACCGCGATCTCGAGGGTTAACGCGAGGATAAGGCGGCCTTAGGACTCGTCCGGGCGGTCTCGACCCGCCCCGTCCTCGGTTAGCGTTCTCAGGTGGCCCATCTACTGCTGATCGAGGACGACGCGACGATTCGCACCGCGCTCACCCGAGCGTTGACCGAACGCGGGCACGCCGTCGCCTCGGCGAGGACCGCGATGGACGGGCTCTCCCAGGCCGTCGCCGACCGTCCCGATCTCGTCGTTCTCGACCTCGGGCTGCCCGACATGGACGGCCGCGAGATGCTGCGGATGCTGCGCGCGGTCAGTCGTGTCCCGGTGATCGTGGCCACCGCGCGAGACGACGAGACCGAGATCATCGCCGCACTCGACGCGGGAGCCGACGACTACCTCACCAAGCCCTTCGGCGCGGGCCAGCTCGACGCGCGTGTCCGGGCGGTGCTGCGCAGAGGGAGCGAAGAGGACGAGGATCCGACGGTCATCGTCGGTGGACTGCGGGTCAACGGGCGGGCGCGCGAGGTGGAGCTCGACGGCAGACGACTGGATCTGACGCCACGCGAGTTCGATCTGCTGCACTATCTGGCGACCCGCGCGGGCGAGGTGGTCAGCAAACGCGAGCTGCTGACCGAGGTCTGGCAGGTGCCCTACGGCGGCGCGGACAAGACGGTGGACGTCCATCTGTCGTGGCTGCGGCGGAAGCTCGGCGAGACCGCTCAGCACGCACGTTATCTGCACACCGTGCGCGGGGTCGGCGTGAAGCTCGCCGCCCCGCAGGGATGAGGAGAGCCCGATGAGACGTCGACTCGCGATCCTGGTGGGCACGACGACCTCGCTCGTCCTGGTGGCGTTCCTGATCCCGCTGGCCCTGCTGATCCGCACCTTCGCCGAGGACCGGGCGGTGCACGCGGCGACGGTCGAGGCGCAGTCGCTCATCTGGGTCGTGGCCAACAGCGATGTCGAGGCGCTGGAACGCAGCCTCGGGGCCAACGGCCTGGTCGATCGGCCGGTGAGCGTGTTCCTTCCCGACGGCACGGTCGTCGGCGAGGAGACCGCCCCCACGGACGCGGTGGAGCTGGCCATGCTCGGACAGAGCCTGTCGGCCGAGACACCGGCGGGGCGCGAGATCCTCTTCGCCACCGTGGACGCCGACGGTCGTACCGCGGTGATCCGCACGCTGGTGACCACCGAGGAGATGCGGCAGGGAGTCACCAGATCGTGGTTGATCCTGCTGCTGCTCGGCATCGCCCTGATGGCGGTCAGCGTGCTGGTCTCCGACCGACTGGCACACTCGCTGGTCCGGCCGACCCGCAGGCTCGCCGACGTGTCGCACCGGCTCGCGGCGGGCGAGATGGACGCGCGGGCCACCCCGGAGGGCCCGACGGAGCTGCGTGAGGTGGCAGGCGGACTCAACCATCTCGCCGGCCGGATCAAGGAGCTGCTCCGTGAGGAACGGGAGACCGTCGCAGACCTCTCCCATCGGCTGCGCACACCGTTGACCTCGATGAAGCTGGAGGCCGAGGGCCTCAACGATCCTGCGGAGGCCCGGCGGATCAGCGCCTCCGTGGCCGAGTTGGAGCGCGCGGTCACCGAGATCATCGGTGACGCCAGACGACGCGCCGTCGAGACGGGTGTCCATCCGCTGCCGATCTGGTGTGACGCGGCGGCGGTGGTACGGGATCGCGTGCAGTTCTGGTCCGTCCTGGCCGAGGACACCGAACGGCCCGTGGAACTGGACCTGGCGCTGGGTCCGGTGCCGGTCCGTCTTGTCGAGGCGGATCTGGCGGCCTGTGTCGACGCCCTGCTGGGCAACGTCTTCGCGCACACCCCGGACGGCAGTGCCATCGCGGTCCGGCTGCTGGCCTGGCCCACCGGCGGGGCCCGGCTCGTCGTCGCCGACGCCGGGCCGGGCTTCGGCGAGTCGGCGAACGGCGACACCGGTCCGCTGCGGCGGGGTGCCAGCGGCGCGGGATCGACCGGGCTGGGACTGGACATCGCCCGACGGACGGCCGCGGCCTCCGGCGGGAGCCTGAGTCTGGGCGCCTCGGCCTGGGGCGGAGCACAGATCACCCTGGATCTGGGACCGCCGACCGACTGACCGTCCGGGCCGGTCAGGGCGGGCAGCGTACTCGCGCCTCAGCGCGGCGAGACGGCCCGCTCGACGATGTTCCCCGCCATCCGACGCAGCACTCGAAGCGTCGTGCGGTACTCCTCCTCGGTGATCCCGTCCGAGGTGGCACGCCGGAACTCGTGGGCGTGCTCGGCGGCCGCGCTCCAGACGGCGACGCCGTCGGCGGTGATCGCGCAGTGGTCGGCCTCGTCGTCGATCCAGCCTCGGTCGCGCAGATCGTCGAGAACCGTGTGGGCCTCGACGATCGTGGCGAAGGGCCGCAGCTCCACCAGGAGTTCCGCCGGGTCCCTGGGCCGGGCGCGCAGCAGCGAGAGCACCTGCCACTGTCGACGCGTCACGTTCGCCGCCGTCAGTGCCTCGTCCAGTCCGGTCTCGATGAGTTGATCCAGATGTCTGAGCCAGAAGCCGATCGGTGTGCGCGCCTCGTCCATCACGGTCACCCTTTTATTGTAATCTCACAACCAGTTGCACGATGATATGTGATGGAGGACGGTGAACGAGCACGTAGCGGCCGTCGAACGAGCCATGGTGGTCATCCGCAGGATGCAGAGTCGCCGAGTCATCGGGCGTCTCGCGAGCGAGCAGAACGGCGTCTCGCCGAGCACCGCGGGCTTCGAGGTGCTCGACGCGGTCGAGGCCGCCGAGCTGGACGGACGACCGATCGGTGTCACCGACGTCGCCTCGGCGCTGTCGGTGGACCGGCCGAGGGCCAGCCGACTGGTCTCCGAGCTGGTCTCCGCAGGATTGCTGCGCCGGGAGGCCGATCAACGAGACGGGCGCCGCACGGTGCTGACCCGCACGGCCGAAGGCCGTACCGCCTCGGCGGCAGTCCACCGGTTCCGGCAGAGCGTCCTGGCCGCCGCGATGTCCACGTTCAGCTCCGAGGATCAAGCCGACTTCGCGCGATTGCTCACCGCGTTCGCGGCTCGACTGCCCACCGGGTCCGACTCCTGATCGGCGGCGCCGCCCCGCGCGGCCCGCACGGCGGGAGCCGACGGGACGGGACGCCCCCGGGACGGCGCCGATTCGGTCGAGGACGATCAGCGGAGCCGCCTCGGCCCCGCATCCGAGGTGGGCTCCGGACCGAGGACGATCCGGGCACCGGCGACGTACGCACCCGAGGCGGCCGACAGCACCGGGTCGAGCGACAGCATCCGAACGGCACGCACGTCCTCGGCGAGGGCGGAGACCCGAGAGACCAGGTCCGCCAAGGCCACCAGGTCACACGGCGTGCTGCCCCGATACCCGGTGAGCAGCGGTGCGGCCCTCGGCTCGCGGATCACCGCGTCGACGTCCACGTCGGTCAGCGGCACCGCCCGATACACCCGGTCGCCGAGGAGCTCCCCCGCGATCCCGGACAGCCCGAAGGACAACAACGTGCCGAACGAGGGGTCGTCCTGTAACGCGATCACACAGGACACGCCGGCGGGCGCCATCCGCTGCACGTACAGCCCTCCCGTCGGAGACGCCTCCCGCAGACCATGGAACGCCGACCGCACCTGATCCGGACTCGTGAGACCCAACCGGACGCCGACCAGGTCCGGCCGATGCCGTAGGGCGGGATTCGCGCTCTTCAACGCCACGGGGAAGCCCAGCTCCGATGCGGCGTCCAGCGCCTCCTCGAGCGACTCGACGAGGGTGAAGGGCACCGGCTCGATGCCGTAGCAGCCCAGCAGCTCGCCGACCTGGTCGTCCGACAACGTGATCGTCGCCCGATCCGAGGCAGTGGACGAGCCCGCCGTCGACGGACTCGATCCGTCTGCCGCGACCGGCGCCGAGCCGAGCCGCGCTCGCCAGGCATCGACGAGACCGGCGGCACGGTCGGGCTCGACACCCGCCGGACGGTAGGCCTCGCCCTGCGGCGCGGACCGCCATCGGGCGTGGCGAACGGTCCTGGCCAGCGCGGACACCGCACGTTCCGGGCTCGGATACGACGGCACGGAGCCCGGTCCCGGCGAGCCGCCGGGACCGAGGACGGCCAGCTCGTCCGGAATGCCCTCCACCGCGAGGAACGTCGAGACGACCGGCTTACGGATTCCGCCGGGCGGGTCGGACACCGCGGCCCGCAGGGCCCTCGCATAGGCGCTGCCGGGCACCGCCACAGGCGGCACGAACACCGCCACCAGCGCGTCGACGTCGGGAGACTCGATCGCCGCACGCACGGCGGACGCGAACTGCTCCGGCGTCGCGGCGGCGCCGACGTCCACCGGGCCGCCCGTGAGCCGCAGGCCCTCGGCCAGCGCGACGTCGGCCGCGAGCAGTCCCAGCGCGGTCGAGTTGCCGACGATCGACACCCGGTCACCCGCGGGCAACGGCTGATTCGCCAGGACGAGTGCCGTGTCGAAGAGCTGGGCCAGCGTCTCCACCCGGATCACCCCCGACCGCTCGAACAGCGCCGCGACGCTGGTCTCGTCCACCGGAACCGACGTCGCCGCCAGGGCGGGCGGACCCGAATGCCTGCCCGACTTGACCGCCACGATCGGCTTGGTGCGGCCGAGCCTGCGGGCAAGTCGCGCGAACTTGCGGGGATTGCCGAAGGACTCCAGGTAGAGCAGGACCACGTCGGTGCCCGGGTCGGTCTGCCAGTACTGGAGGAGATCATTGCCCGAGACGTCGGCGCGGTTGCCCGCCGAGACGAACGTGGACAGGCCCAGTCCTCGTGCGGCGGCCGCGGCCAGGATCGCGGTACCCAGCGCACCGGACTGACAGAAGAAGCCGACCCGTCCCGGCGCGGGCAGACCAGGCGCCAGGGAGGCGTTCAAGCGCACCTCGACATCGTTGTTGACCACGCCGAGCGCGTTCGGGCCGACGACTCGCATCCCGTGCGCCCGCGCCGCCCGGACGAGGCGCCGCTCGGCGCCCAACCCGTCCTCGCCCGTCTCGCCGAAGCCCGCGCTGATCACCACCAGCGCCTTCACGCCCTTGGCCAGACAGCCGTCGAGCACCTCGTCCATCCGCGCCGCGGGCACCGCCACCACCGCGAGATCGACCTCGTCGGGGATGTCCACCACCGAGGGATAGGCCCGGACGCCCCGCACCGAGCGATGCTCCGGGTTGACCGGATACACCGGTCCGGCGAAGTCGGCCGCCAACAGATTGGTCAGCACCGCATGGCCCAGCTTGGCGTGGTCGGTGGAGGCCCCGATCACCGCCACCGAACCGGGATGCAGCAGATTGTGGACGCTGCGAGCCTCGGCGGCCTGTTCACGCGCCCTGGCGACGGCCACGGACCGTTCGGTCGGGTCGATGGTGAACTCCAGGTGCAGGACGCCCTCGTCGTGCTCCCGACGCACCGTGTATCCCGCTTCGCGGAACACCGAGACCATCTGGACGTTCTCCGCGAGGACCTCGGCCTCGAAGCCGCGAAGGCCGCGCTCCCGCGCCGCGGCAGCCAGATGCTCCAGCAGGATCGAACCGAGTCCACGGCCCTGATGGCCGTCCTCGACGACGAACGCGACCTCCGCGGCCGCGCTCCCCGGCAGTCGGTCATAGCGGCCGACGGCGACGATGTCGTCACCGAGCAGTGCCCCGAACGCGACCCGTTCGCGGTGATCGACGGTGCTGAACCGCCGGATGTCCGAGGCGGGCATCCGGGGGTAGGCGCCGAAGTAACGCAGGTAGCGGGTCCGCTCGCTCATCCGGGAGTGCAGCGCCACCAGGCGCGGACCGTCCTCGGGCACCAACGGCCGCAGATGCACGGTGCCGCCGTCGCTGAGCACCACGTCGGCCGCCCAGTGGGCGGGCGCACCGGTCGCCGTCGCCGTCTCCTCCCGTCGTCGGGATTCGGAACTCATCAGCCGCCGCCCTTCTCGTCGACCGCCGCGGACGTCGCACCGAAGACGCGGACCCGCCGGTCAAGGCCGATACACCGCACCATGTGCGGCGCCGCGCCGCCGTCCCCACCGTGGCACGACGACGCCGAGTCGCCAACAGGTTCGGGCCTCGATCGGGGTCCGCGCCGATCGACACCGGGTACCACGTCGACGGGCGTGGGCAACCGATTCGTTCGGGCTCCACGAGGCCTGCCGACCATGCCCTCTCGACGACGCGCTGGGACGGCGACCACCACGGAGCGTCGGCGGGCAGGCCGCACCGACGTCGAGCGGTGGATCGGGGCGGTCTGCGACGCCGCTCAGTCCCGTCGGTCGTGCGGGTCGAGTCCGTACAGGGGGAACACCGCCCGGCGGACGGCCGACACGGCCCGATCGACCGGATGCGACACGCCGCCGTCCCAGGCCGGGAAACTGCCTGCTCCATCCCCATCGCCGCGAAGGTCGTCCGACATCGTGGCCGGAACGGGCACGTCGGGGGCCAGCTCGGCGACATGAGCCTGCCATCCCGCCGGCGTCGCCGTCTCGGGCCGAAGGTCACGGTCCAGCACCACCGCCAGCAGATGCGTCCACGACCTCGGCACCACCCGATACGGTGAGTAACCGCCGCCGCCGAGCGCAAGCCAGCGCCCTCCGGCGTGAGCCCGCGCCAGATCCCGCAGAGTCCGATAGATCGCCCGATGCCCGTCGACCGTCAACGCGAGATCCGCCAGCGGGTCCTCCCGGTGAGTGTCGACGCCGCACTGCGTGACGAGCAGCTGCGGCTCGAATGCCGCGAGCACCGAGGGCACCACCGCATGGAAGGCACGCTGCCAGCCGGCGTCGTCGGTGCCCGGCGGCAGCGCCAGGTTCACCGTGCGGCCCTCGGCGCCCGGGCCGCCCACCTCGTCGGGGCTGCCTGTTCCCGGCCAGAGCGTCGTCGGATGCTGGTGGACCGAGACGGTCAGCACCCGCGGATCGTCATGGAAGGCGGCCTGCACCCCGTCGCCGTGGTGCACGTCCACGTCGAGGTACGCCACCCGCTCCAGGCCCTGCTCGAGAAGCCACGTGATGGCGGCCACGCAGTCGTTGTAGACGCAGAACCCCGCCGCTCGACCGGCCATCGCGTGGTGCAGCCCGCCCGCGATGTGCACCGCTCGGTCCGCGCGACCCTCGATGATCTCCCGTGCCCCGGCGACCGAACCGCCTGCGATCAGGGCGGACGCCTGATGCATACCGGGGAAGATCGGGTTGTCCACCGTGCCGAGGCCGAAGCGGGCGATGAGCTCCGGGCGCACTTCGGCATCAGGCTCGGAGGCCGCACGAACGGCGGCGAGATAGGCGTGGTCATGGATGCCCGCGAGCAACGTCTCGTCCACCGGCGTCGGCCGAACCAGCGATACCTCGTCGAGGACTCCCGACTCACGAGCCAGCCGCATCGTCAGGTCGAGCCGGAGCGGGGTGAGCGGATGGGACGCCCCCATGTCGTATCCGAGGAGGTCCGCATCCCACACGATCGCCGCCGACGCCACCGGCCGACCGTACCGCTTCGAGGCGCCCCGGCGGCGGGATCGCCCGAGCACGAGCCATCGCAGGCGGGTCCTCGCTCGTCGCGAAGCGCTCATCCCCGGACACGCTGCGTCGGAGTTCGCCGTTCAACGTGTGGTGCGGCGGGGTCGTCGGCTACCGTCTCAGCGATCCTGCCTGCCTCCATGGTCCGGCCAGATCTCCCATGGTGCCGAATCCGGGATCAGCTCGACGGAGTCCACTCCGGACGTCGTGAAACCGAATGTGCCCGGCGCCCGTCTGAAAGGTATGCGCGCCATGTCTCAGCGAAGCCTGACCACCGCGATCAGTGCCCTCCTGCTCGTTCTCGGTTTAGGAGCGTGTGCCACGCCGGTGGCGGGCACCGCCTCTCCCGCACCCGGCGCGGGCGGCTCGCGGTCCGACGAAGCGCAGGAGACCGGTTCGGACACGGACGAGACCTCTTCGCCGTCGATCCCGATCCCCGACCCCACCACCCCGACGCCGGACAGCGGCGGCAGCGGAGGAGGCGGCGGTGCGAAGAACCCCGGGGACGTCGAGGCCTTCTGCGGCATCGTGGACGCGGCTGCCATCGCGGCCGCCGTCGGCTCATCCGACGTGGGTGAGGCCAATGACTATTCGACCACCTGTAGTTACTCGATCGAGCTGGACGGGACGTCGCACAACTACCTCGGTTTCGGCGTGACCTACTGGGGCGAGGAGGTGCGGGAGGACGGCGAGGAGGACACCGAGATCCTCGGGCACCCTGGCTACCGCCTGGTCGACGACGGACGCTGCGAGTTCGGCGCCGTGGTCAACGAGGACCCGTCGGTCGTCTTCAACACGATCTACGTCGACCTCGACACCTTCGGCGACGTCTCCCGCGATCTCTGCACCGAGGCCGAGGCCGTGCTGAGCCTCATCTACGACGCGGTGCCCGCCGCCTGAACAGGTCTGATCCTCGCAGCCCGATGACGGACCGCGGAAGGGTCGACGGGCAGACGCACCGGGGCCGCGCCTGCGGCCGTAGACACACCGCGTGCGGTCCGCCGCCCGCACCGCCGTCCCGCCGTGATCCGGTCGACGGAGCCGGGCAGGTAACCCGCCCGCGGTGTGCTCCGGGCGGGCGACTCGGCCGACTCGAACCGGCCCGCGCTCGAGATCCACGCCTCGGATCTGGACGAACTCGAGTCGACGGGGACCGGCTCGCCTCGGGCGCGCCCACGAGTTCTCCAGGACCCCGGGGCCCAGGAGTCAAGGTGACGTCGGCAGCCGTCCCGCGTCACCGGCGGTCCGCCGCCGGGTACCGCACCGCGGCCCCGGCACGCGCGGACCGAGGGCGGCCCCGGCCATGGCCGGACGGACCGCCCGCCCGACGGGCGGCGGCTCACGCGTTGCCCGACGTGAGTTCGACGCCCATCGGGAGGCAAACGGGCTGCCGACTCCGGGCATCGCACACGTCGGAGCCGACTCGCGTCGCCCGGGCCTTCACGGGTTCGCCGTGCGGCGATGTCAACGCGGCGAGGCGCCCAGGACAGCACGGCGCCGCGGCTGCGCGGCCCATTCCGACCAGGAGCCCGCGTAGAGCGCGGCCGGCCGGTCGGGGCCGCTCAGGCCTGCGGTCTCCAGCGCCAGCAGTACCGAACACGCGGTGACCCCTGATCCGCAGTAGGCACCGACCGGCGTGCCCTCGGTGACACCCAGCGCCGCGAAACGCTCGGCCAGCTCGGCGGGAGAACGCCAGCGGCCCGATTCGTCGAGATGCTCGACGAACGGGGCGTTGCGAGCACCGGGAACGTGGCCCGGCCTCGCGTCCACCGGCTCCACCTCACCGCGATAGCGCTGTGGCGCCCGCGCGTCCAGCAGCACCCCACGCTCGGCCAGCTCCTCCGCGCCGGCGGCGTCGAGCACCGGCAGGCTTCCCGGCAGCACCACGACGTCACCCGGCTCCGGGTGCGGAACGACGGTCGTGACCTCTCGGCCCTCCGCCGTCCAGGCCGCGAACCCGCCGTCCAGCACCGCGACCTGCTCATGCCCCGACCAGCGCAGCAGCCACCAGGCACGCGCGGCCACCGAGCCGTCGGCGGCGTCATAGGCGACGACCGGACGATCGGCGCCGACCCCCGCGGCCCGGAGAACGGCCTCCAGATCCTCGGGAGCGGGGAGCGGATGTCTGCCGCCGGGCCCCGCCGGAGCGGCCAGATCGCGGTCGAGGTCCAGGAAGACCGCACCGGGCAGATGGCCCGCCTCATAGGCGAGGAGCCCGGGCGGCCCGGTGAGGGCCCACCGCACGTCCAACAGCACCGGCGGGTTCTCGCCCGCCATCGCCTCGGCCAGTTCCTCGGTACTCACCAACGGCTGCACAGCCCACATCCTCGCGGAACCAGGCCGGAAAGGTCCACCACGCCACGCCTGTGGCGGACCGAGCCGGATCCGGCAGGCACCCTACGATGAAGACGGTGGACGATCACACCGCATCGTCGGCGACGACGTACGCGAGGCGGGCGGCGCGGGGTGACGGAGACGCCGAACACGAGAAGGGACGAGAGGGCGCGGCCGGGACGTCGGCGGCCGTCGAATCCGTCACATGACGTGAGAACGAGGAACAACGGCAGGCTTTAGGATGTCGTGGTAGCCGGTAGCGCGGCCCCACCGCTCGCGTGCCGAGGTGTCGGGCTGCTCGCGGCCCCTCCTGGCGGCGTGACCTCCATTCTCTTACGACAAGACCGACTTCTGCGACCTGCCCACTACTGCCACAAGCTCTAAGACTTTCAACAGGGGAGCCGGCGTGAACGAGCTCATCGACACCACCGAGATGTACCTGCGCACGATCTACGACCTCGGCGAGGAGGGCGTGATCCCACTGCGCGCCCGCATCGCGGAGCGACTGGGTCAGAGCGGCCCCACCGTCAGCCAGACGGTCGCCAGAATGGAACGGGACGGGCTGCTCATCGTGGCCGAGGACCGCCATCTCGAGCTGACCAGCGCCGGGCGGGAACGCGCCGAGGCGGTGATGCGCAAGCATCGCCTGGCCGAACGGCTGCTCGTCGACGTCATCGGTCTGGAATGGGAGCACGTGCACAGCGAGGCGTGCCGCTGGGAACACGTGATGAGCGAGGCCGTCGAACGCAAGCTCGTCACGCTGCTGGGCAACCCCACCACCTCCCCGTACGGCAATCCGATCCCCGGCTTGGACAAGCTCGGCGTCGGTGAGCCCGCACCCCCGATGGAGACCGACCTGCTGCGGCTCGACGAGATCGCTCGCCGGGGCGGCGGTCAGGCACAGGTCTGCCGGATCGCCGAGTACGTGCAACTCGATCCCGACCTGATGGCGCACCTCAAGGAGGCCGGTGTCATGCCCGACCGGGTGGTCACCGTCTCCTCAGCGGACGGGTCCAGCGAGATCAAGGTGACCGGGCCCGGCGGAAGCGCGCAGCTCGCGGCCAACATCGCGCACGCCGTGCTGGTGCGCGCCCTGTGAGCACCGACATCCACATCGAAGAGCCGTCCACCGCGTCCGCCGACTCGGCGGTCGCGGCACAGCGCGCCGTCGCGGCCTTCCAGGCCCGATACGGTCGAGCCCCCGACGTCTGCTGGGGGGCACCCGGCCGGGTCAATCTGATCGGTGAGCACACCGATTACAACGACGGCTTCGTGCTGCCGTTCGCGCTGCCGCATCGCACCGTCGTCGCGGCCTCGGCTCGCGACGACGGACTGTTGAACCTCACGACCGTCGGAAGCGACGGCAGGCCCCAGGTCGCCGAACCGGTGCGTGTCGACGAGCTGGCACCCGGGCAGGTCACCGGTTGGGCGGCGTATCCCGCCGGAGTCGCCTGGGTGCTGCGCGAAGAGGGTGTCCCGCTCGGCGGCGCCGACCTGGTGATCTGCGGCGACGTCCCGACCGGAGCGGGCCTGTCCTCCTCCGCGGCGTTGGAGTGCGCCACGGCGCTGAGCCTGCTGGACCTCGCGGGCAGGCCGGTGGACGCGGCGGGCGAAGCGGAACGTCCGGACCTCACTCTGATCGCGCGGTGGGCCCAGCGCGCCGAGAACGACTTCGTCGGCGCGCCGACCGGCGTTCTCGACCAGACGGCGTCGCTGTGCTGCACGGCGGCGCACGTCCTGTTTCTGGACGTCCGGTCCGGCGAGCAGATCCAGGTCCCCTTCGACACCGCGGCGCACGGCCTGCGGCTGCTCGTCATCGACACCCGGACACGGCACGCGCACTCCGAGTCGGGGTACGGGGAACGACGGCGCGGCTGCGTCGCGGCCGCCGAGGCCCTGCGGGTGGGGTCGCTGCGGGAGGTCACGCGGGACGGGCTCGACGCCGCGACGGCGCGCCTGCCCGAGGAGCTTCGGCCGCTGCTCCGCCATGTGGTGACGGAGAACGCCAGGGTCGAGTCGGTGGTGGAGTCGTTGAGGGCGGGCAGGCTCGACACGATCGGCCCGCTGCTCACCGCCTCCCATGAGAGCCTTCGGGACGACTACCGAGTCTCCAGCACCGAGCTCGACCTCGTCGTCGACGCGGCGCTGGCGGCGGGGGCCCTCGGCGCACGGATGACCGGAGGCGGGTTCGGGGGGTCGGCGATCGCCCTTATACGGTCTGCGGCACAGGCGGAGATCGAAGAGTCGATCATCGCCGCGTTCGACGAGCGTGGGCTGGCACACCCTCGGTTCTTCATGGCGCTGCCCTCCGCGGGAGCAGGCCGCGAGGAGCCGTCAACGGACTGATCCCCCGGCCGGCCGCCTCGATCGAGCGCTCCCCCGCGCGGCGTCAAGGGAAGGCTGGAGAACGTGAAGCTGCTGGTGACAGGTGGAGCCGGATACGTAGGCAGTGTCTGCGCGGCTCGGCTGGTCGAAGAGGGCCATGAGGTCGTGGTGGTCGACGATCTGTCGACCGGCCACGCCGACGCCGTTCCCGAGGGCGCCACGTTCGTCCAGGCCGACCTGGCGGACGCTGCCGACGACCTGCTGGCCGACGGGGTGGAGGGCGTCCTGCACTTCGCGGCGAAGTCGCTGGTCGGCGAATCCATGACCGATCCGGCGAAGTACTGGGACGGCAACGTGGTGACCTCGCTGCGACTGCTCGCGGCCGTGCACCGGCACGGTGTCCCCCGCCTGGTCTTCTCCTCCACCGCGGCGACCTACGGCGAGCCCGAGCAGGTGCCGATCCCCGAGTCCGCGCCCACCCGGCCCACCAACACATACGGTGCCACCAAGCTCGCGATCGACCACGCCATCACCTCCTACGCCGACGCACACGGCCTCGCGGCGGTGAGCCTCCGGTACTTCAACGTCGCGGGCGCCCACGACCGGTTCGGCGAGCGCCACGCCACCGAGACACACCTCATTCCGCTGGTGCTTCAGGTGGCGTCGGGTTTACGCGCCCAGGTGTCGATCTACGGCGACGACTGGCCGACCGAGGACGGCACCTGCGTCCGGGACTACATCCATGTGACCGATCTGGCAGATGCTCACCTGCTCGCGCTGCGGCACGCCACGGCGGGCCTGCACCGGATCTACAACCTCGGCAACGGCACCGGCTTCTCCGTCAAGGAGGTCATCGACGCCTGCAGGCGCGTCACCGGACACGCCATCCCGGCCGAGCTCGCGCCCCGCCGGGCCGGTGATCCCGCGACCCTGGTGGCGGCCGCGGACCGGGCCCGCACCGAACTCGGCTGGAAGCCGGAGCGTCCCGACCTGGACACCATCGTCGCCGACGCCTGGCGCTTCACCCAGAGCCGACTGGGAGGCTGACCCATGACGACTCCGACCTCCGCGGACCATTCAGGAGATCACAACGCCGACGACTCGGCGGAGACGTTCCTCGATCTCGACCGCTTCGTCGCCGTCCCCCGGCTGAGTTCGCTGACCGTGTCGCCGACCGGCGATCGACTGGTCACCGTGGTCACGGAACTGGCCGAGGACGGCAAGACCTGGCAGGGCGCGCTCTGGGAACTCGACCCTGAAGGCAGGCGGCCCGCTCGCAGGCTGACCAGGTCGGCCGCGAGCGAGTCGAGCCCGCTGCTGTGCCCGGACGGCTCGCTGCTGTTCGTCTCCTCCCGCCGCGATCAGGAGACGGCAGCCTCGGCGAAGGACACGTCCGGGGCCGCCGCGCTGTGGCTGCTGCCGCCCACCGGCGAGGCCCGGCAGGTCTTCGCCCCTCCCGGCGGTGTTCAGGACGTCCAGGTCTCGGCGGACACCGGCCGGGTCGTCGTCGCGGCCGCGACGCTGCCCTTCGTCGACTTCGGCGCGGCCGACGCGGAGAAGCGCACGGCACGAGAGAAGGCCGGTGTCACGGCGATCCTGCACGAGTCGTATCCGGTGCGATTCTGGGATCACGACCTCGGTCCGGCGCACACCCGCCTACTCGCCGCCGAGGCCCTCGACGCCGACGCCGGTCGACTCGTCGACCCGCTCGACCTGACGCCCGAGGCCACCGGCCAGGTCGGACTGCCCCTGGCGATCAGCCCGGACGGGGCCTTCGTCGCTCACACGCTCCGCGTCGAGGTGTCCCCGCAGGAGGGCGGCCGCATGGCCGTCGTGGTTCTCGACGCGAACACCGGGGAGAGGAGAGCGTTCTTCGAGGCGGCGGACTCGTCCCTTCGTCCCGCCGCCTTCGCCGCCGACTCGTCCTTCCTCTTCTGCCTGCGCCAGTCGGAGGCCACGGCCGACGAACCGCCGGATGTGACCCTCGTCCGCGCCGATCTCGCCACGGGCGAGCTGACCGACCTGCTGCCCGACTTCCCGTTCTGGCCCGCGGACGTGACGCCCGCTCGCGATGGCGGCAGCCTGTTCCTGGTCGCCAACGTAGGCGGACGGACGCCGGTGTTCCGTCTCGATCTGACGGACGGCCGACTCGACCGCCTCACCGGTGAGGGGGTGTACTCCGACCTCCAGCCGGGTGCCGAGCCCGACGTGCTGTTCGCGCTGCGCTCCTCGATCGACCACCCGGCACAGCCGGTGCGGATCGACACCACCCGCACCGATCAGGACCCGGTGAGGCTGCCCGCCCCTGGCACGGTGGCCACGCTTCCCGGAACGCTCACCGAGATCGAGACCACCGTCGACGACGGCCGCACCGTACGGGCCTGGCTGGCGCTGCCCGCCGGGGCCGACGCGGCGAACCCTGCTCCCCTGCTGCTGTGGGTGCATGGCGGGCCGATGATGAGCTGGAACAGCTGGACGTGGCGTTGGAGTCCGTGGACCGCCACCGCACGCGGCTACGCGGTGCTGCTCCCGGACCCCGCGCTGTCCACGGGATACGGCCAGGACTTCATCCGGGTGGGCTGGCGACGGTGGGGCGCGGCTCCGTACACCGATCTGATGGCGATCACCGACACGGCGCTGGAGCGGGCGGACCTCGACGAGCGCCGCACGGCGGCGATGGGCGGCTCCTTCGGGGGATACATGGCCAACTGGATCGCCACCAGCACCGATCGATTCGATGCCGTGGTGACCCACGCATCGTTGTGGAACATCGATCAGTTCTCCGGGACGACCGACAACGGTTACTTCTGGCAACGTGCGCTGGGCGACCCGCTGACCGAGCCGGACGTGGTGGCGTCGAACTCGCCACACCTTCGGGTAGCCGACATCCGCACACCGATGCTGGTGATCCACGGTGACCGTGACTACCGCGTGCCGATCGGCGAGGCGCTGCGGCTGTACCACGATCTCGCTCGGCACGGCGTACCCGCCCGGTTCCTGTACTTCCCCACCGAGAACCATTGGGTTCTGACGCCCGGCAACGCCAAGATCTGGTACGAGACGGTGTTCGCGTTCCTCGCCGAACGAGTGCTCGGTGAGGACTGGCGGCGGCCCGAGCTGCTCTGATCCGCTGTCGCCGCTCTCGACACAGGCGCCGCATGCGGTTGACGAGGGCGGCGACAACGGTGGTCAGGCATGCCGCGAGCCTGCGGGCGTACTCCGTCATGACGTCCATGGCGACCTCCTTGAGTTCGGCCTCGGGCTGGGGAAGTCGGTGGAGCCGGGCGGCACCGCGTTCGGTCACCAGGCGTCCTGATCCTCGGACTCGATGGCGAGCAGGGCCTCTTCGGCGTTGGTCGCGATCACCACCGCGAGTCTCCTCGGCGGGACGCCGGACTGAAGCAGTTCGTCGAGCAGTCGAGCGAGCGCGTGGTCCGAGTCGGCGGCTCTCGCCTCGGACAGCGCGAGGCTCGCCAGCGCCCCGTCACCGCGCAGGTAGGCCGACAACGCGAGAAGGGCCGCGGGCTCGGCCCGCGCCGGGGCGGGCGTGGCCTTGGTGAGGGCCAGCCACAGGCCTTCCGCCGCGGCGGCACGAGGGCCGTCACACCAGCGCATGCAGGCGTCGCGGACTCGGCGATCGGTGAGTGAGAAGGCCAGCCGCACGACGAGTTCGTCGTCGACGAGCAGCCTGCCCCGCTCTGCCGCCTCCAGCGCCCGATGCAGCGCGGCGAGGTCGCGGCGTGCGGCCGCCGCACCGCCCAGCGTGCGATCCAGGTCGCCCGCCTCGGCGGCTTCGGTGATCAGCTCGGCACGGCGGAGCAGGGTCGTCTCGTCGTCGGGGTCGAGCAGTCCTGCCAGCTCGGTGCGGTCGGCGAAGGTGACCAGGCCCGCGGCCGCGCTCGCGGCCGCCAGAGCGGTGGCGGCCGGGTCGGGCAGCCTGCCGGTGCAGTCGGCCTCGGTGTAGCAGACCCACCGGCTGTCCGTCGAGGTGTCGGGAGTCCAGACGGAGTGCAGGCACGGCATGCCCGCGTCGGCCAGCGCCCGCTCCACCGCCTCGACCAGCGCTCGGTGCGGCGGCCCGTCGACTCGATGGTGGCTGCCGCCGCCGACCACGACGAGGAGCACCCCCGTGGTCGGCTGGGTCCGGACCGGAGCCAGCAGGGTCTGCTGGACGGCGTCGTACTCGTCGGGGCCGGGAAGGTCGAGCCGGATGCTCACGCCGACGCGCGAACGGTCGCCGCCGCAGAGGGTGATCAACACCAGCGAATCAGCGGGGTGGAAGCCCAGCAGATGTGGTACGGCGGCGATCAGCTCCCCGGGATCGTGGAGACGGACACAGGACGTCAGCGGCGTGGTCATGGCATGACCATGCGTGATCAGCTCTGCCCGGCGCCCGTCGTCGACGGCTCCCCTGTGGACAACTCGACTATGTGGACAACCCGGCTCCCGAACGGGTGATCATCAACCGAAGGCCTGGGTCAGTGTGCTACGCCCGCCGACCGTGGGCAGGATCAGGCGGGTCCGCCCCAGCTCGACCGCCAGCCCCGCGCCGGGCGCGGGCCGCAGGGTGAAGTCACGATCGCTGGAGAGCAGCACGAGACCCAGCTCGTGTCCGGCGGGCAGCACGTAATCCTGCGCCTGCATCGCCAGTTCGACCCGATAGGTCTCGCCGGGCACGATCGGGCTCGTCCGGTCGACGGCGTCCCGGTTCTGCGGATCCGTCCAACCACGGGTGATGATCCGGGTGTCGCCGTCGGGCGCACGGTCCACCAGCAACGCCGAGAGGTTCGCGGCCGGACGGGTGAAGGAGACGGCGAAGTCGACCCGGGGTGTGCCGCTCAGGCGTACGTCCTCGGTGGCGGGGGGCGTGTAGTACGCCAGCCGGTTCCCGGACCGCGGGGAGTCGACGAGGGACTGCGCCGACTTGGTGGCGTCGTCGAAGAACCGCTCGACGGTCGCGCTGCCGGGCACCGCGTAGGACGGGTCGAGGGCGCCTTCGGCCGCACCGCCGGGCCACGGCCACAACGAGGCGTCCGAGGTTCCGGGGGCAGGCCAGTCGGCCTCGACGGTCCAGGAACCGTCCTCACGCTGGACCGTGGCCCTCGGCTCCTGCGCCACGCCGTTGTCCACACGATGCAGGTAGTTGGTGAACCACCTGTTGAGCGTGTCGAGCCATTCCTCGCGCCGGACCGACAGTGGGTCTACATGGCCTGCCTGGTGCAGCCAGATGGCGCGGGGCACGTCGTGCTGGGCCAAGGCGTCGTACCACTGGGCCACCTGCCCGGTCTTGACGTTCCAGTCGGCCAGCCCGTGCACGGCCAGGACGGCGGCCTGCACCCGGTCGGCGTCGTTCAGGTAGTTGCGCTCATCCCAGAACCGGTTGTAGTCGCCGGTGACCCGGTCCTGCTGCTCGGTCAGCGCGTCGATGACGGGGGCGCAGACCTCGCGGTCGGCCCTGGTGTGGACGTACTCGGCGAGGACGTCGGCGTCTTCCCCCTGGTATCCGCCGGGCGCGACTACGGCGCCGTCGGCACGGTAGTAGTCGTACCAGCTGGAGATGGCCCCGATGGGGACGACGACCTCCAAGCCCTCGACGCCCGTCGCCGCCACGGCGTTGGGGAGGGTGCCGTTGTAGGAGACGCCCATCATCCCGACGTGTCCCGTAGTCCATCCGGCGTCGACCGGCTCGCCCGCGGCGTCCCGGCCCGGGGCGCGGCCGTTGAGCCAGTCGACCACCGAGCGGGCCCCGATGGTCTCGTTCTCGCCGCCGGTGGTGGGGCAGCCGGTCGACAGCCCGGTGCCCAGCGACTCCGCGTAGACGACCGCGTATCCCCTGGCGAGGAGGAACGACTCGTACGCCGAGGTGATCGCGGGCCGCGCGGCGGTCTGCCCGGCCGCTGCGTCACGCGCGGCCGAGGTGGCCGCCGCGGTGACCGCGGGCTGCCCCGGCACATGCAGTTCGACGTCGACGTCGTGGAACTCCAGCGGGTTGCCGCCCGAGAAGTAGGGACTCACGAAGTAGACGACCGGCAGGCGGAGCCCGTCTTCGGTGACGTCTGGACGCACGACCTCGACGTAGACCTCGTCATCGCGACCGTCGCCGTCGCTGTCCACGGGAGCCTGGACGTACAGGCTTTCGCGAATCACCGCGGTCGGATCGAGTACCGGCTGAGACGCGCCGCCCTCGAAGTCCAGCGAGGGCGTGGCGGTCACGTCGTGATCCTGTTCGCCGAGCGCGGGCGCGGCCAACGCGGGGACCGCGAGGACGGGCAGCGTGAGGGCGGCGGCGAGCAGGACACCTCGGGCACGTCGCAAGGCAACTCCCCGTGCAGATTCGGACACCGAACGGACTGTGATCACCCTTGCCGGAGGTGGGATCGGTGTCAAGCGGCGCGGTCGACGAGGTCGTGCTTCCCTGATCAGCCGACCTGTGGCACATTGTCCGTACCACTTGTACGTACCGACGTTGCTGCGCTGCGAGAGGACCAGCCACGTCACCGACGTGTCGGAAGGACGACCATGAGCGAGCGACTTCGCTCCGTGGTCCCCCTGTTCGGGACCATGACCCGCATCCCCGGCGGGCTGATGCTGATTCCGCTGGTCCTCGGTTCACTGCTGGGCACCTTCGCACCCGGCGCCCTGGAGATCGGCGGGTTCACCACGGCGCTGTTCAAGGACAGCGCGATGCCGCTCATCGCACTGCTGATCTTCGTCACCGGCACGCAGGTCACCGGCCGCACCGGCGGCCCCGTCCTGGCCACGGCGGGCACACTTCTGCTCACGAAGAGCCTGATCCCCGCACTGCTCGTGGTGACACTCGGCGGTCTCGTCGGCATCGAGGGCGTCCTCGGCGTCTCGATCCTCGCCCTGCTGGCCGCGCTGGACAACAGCAACGGCGGACTGTGGCTGGCCTTCTCCGGGCAGTACGGCGACGAGCGCGATCGCGGCGCCTACATGGCCAGCGCGATCAACGACGGTCCCTTCCTCACCCTGCTGTTCCTCGGCGCGTCGGGGCTCGGCGACATCCCCGTCGTCGCCCTCGTCGCGGCGCTGGTGCCCTTCGTCCTCGGCGTGATCGTCGGCAATCTGGACGCGCAGTGGCGCGAGGTCCTGCGCCCCGTGCCCAACATCGTCATCCCCTTCTTCGCCTTCGCCCTCGGGACCGCCATCGACCTCGGCTCGATCGTCAGCGGCGGCCTCAGCGGCCTGGTCCTCGGTCTCCTCGTCACGCCGATCACCGGCGGACTGGTCTACCTCGGCTATCGATTCCTCCTACGCAGGGGCAGCCGGAGCGGCCTCGGCTTCGCGGCGGGCACGACCGCGGGCAACGCGATCGCCACTCCGGCGGTGGTCGCCGCCGCGGACCCGCGCTTCGCCGAGTTCGTCGGGACCGCGACCGCGCAGGTGGCGACCTGCGTGTTGATCACCGCCATCACCGCCCCGCTGTTCGCCTCCTGGGTCCTCCGGCGCAACGGAGCACTTCAGCAGACCCTGCCCGAAACGGAGTCCCCCGCATGAGCGCCAGGATCGCCATCATCGCCGACGACCTCACCGGGGCGAACGACACCGCCGTGCAGTTCGCCCGAGCAGGCTGGGACACCGAACTACAGTTCCGGCAGGCGAACACCGACTCCGAGGTGATCGCGGTGACCACCGACTCCCGCCACCTCCCGCCCGCCGAGGCCGCCAGACTGGTCACGGACGCGGTAACCCGGCTCCGGAAGGCGGGCGTCGAGCACCTGTACAAGAAAGTCGACTCGACCGTCCGCGGCCCCGTCGCCGAGGAGACGGCGGCGGCGATCGCCGCATGGGGCCACGACGCGCTGGCGGTGGTGTGCCCGGCCTTTCCCGCGGCAGGCCGCGTCGTACGAGCGGGCACCCTGCTGGTCGACGGCGTGCCGGTGGCCGAGACCGCGGCGGGGTCGGACCCGGTGACCTCGGTCCGCGACAGCCTGCTCCCCCGGCTCTTCGGCGGCGTCGGCGTCAGCCTGACCGGGCTCGCCGACCCCGTGGCCGCCGCGGAGCGGCTGCGCACGGCGGGACCGCTCGTGGTCGTCGACGCCGAGACCGAGGACGACCTGGCGCTGCTGGCCGCCGCTGTCGAACGGCTCGGGCCGACGGTGGTACCGGTGGGCTCGGCGGGTCTGGGCAGACACCTGGCCCGGGTGTGGAAGCGCCCGACACAGGGCGCCGCCCTGGTCGTCGTCACCTCACTGCACCCTGCCACCCGCGGGCAGACGGCCCGGCTCGCGACGGATCACCCCGGCCGAGCGTTCCAACCGTCCGCCGAGGTGATCGCCGACGCCGACCGGTGGCGACACTGGTGCGAACGGTTCCTCGCGACCGCCCCCACGACGGACGCCCCGACGCTGCTGATCAGCCCGGACGACGTGGGCGGGGGAACGGACGCGACGATCATCGCGAGCCGCCTCGCCGAACTCACGGCCGAGGTGATCGACCGTCATCCCGTCGGCGGGCTCGTGCTCACCGGCGGCGACGGCGCCCGCGCCGTGCTCGACGTGCTCGGCGCCACCGGGCTCCGGCTGTTGGACGAGGTGGTCCCCGGCGTGCCGCGAGGCACCATCCTCGGCGGTCGGGCCGAGGGCCTGTCCGTGGTGACGAAGGCGGGCGGGTTCGGCGACGAGGATGTGCTGTCGTCGGCCGTCGAGGCGGTCACTCGAGGAAGGAGCCCGAAGTGACGAGCCCCGTTCTCGCACTCACCATCGGCGACGTGGCGGGCATCGGCCCGGAGATCACCGCCAAGGCGCTTCTCGGCCATGCCGACCTCCGCGCCGTCTGCGTCCCGGTGGTCATCGGAGACGCCGATGCCATGCGATCAGGAGTTCGGGCCGCGGGCGGCGACCCTTCGAAGGTCAGGCTGATCGAGTCACCCCGGCAGGCACGCAACGAGCCGGGGACCATCGAGCTGATCCAGGTCGGGGACTCGCTCGCGGACGTGCCGCCCGGTGCCGTCCATCCCAAGGCTGGCGACGGCGCGGTCCGCTTCGTCCAGGCCGCCTGCGCGCTGGCGCGGGCGGGCGAGGTCGACGGCATCGTCACCGCACCGTTGAACAAGGCGGCGATGCACACCGCGGGACACCGCTGGCCCGGCCACACCGAACTGCTGGCCCACGAGTTCGGAGTACGAGACTTCAGCCTCGTCCTCTCGGCGGGAGAGCTGTTCGTCTTCCACTTCACCACCCACGTCTCGTTGCGCGATGCCATCGAGGGCGTGACCAGGGAACGAGTGGCCTCCGTGCTGCGGCTGGCGAGCTCCTTCGGAGCGGCGTCGGGCAGGCCCGCGGAGCCGATCGGCGTCGCGGGACTCAACCCGCACGCGGGCGAGGATCGGCTGTTCGGCGACGAGGACGCCGACGTGCTCGCACCGGCCATCGCCGAGGTCGCCGCCGAGGGGATCAACGCGGTGGGCCCCCTCCCGGCGGACGCGCTGCTCCCGGCGGCCGTCCGAGGAAAGTGGCGACTCGTCGCCGTCTGCTACCACGATCAAGGACACGCGCCGTTCAAGGCGGTCTACGGCGACGACGGGGTCAACATCACCGTCGGTCTGCCGGTCGTGCGGGTCTCCGTGGATCACGGCACGGCGTTCGACATCGCGGGCACCGGCCAGGCCAGGGAGGCCAGCCTGGTGCTGGCGCTGCGCCGGGCAGCCGAACTCGCTCCCGGCTGGGGCCATGTTCGGCGGAGTGCGGCACATGCGGACACGGCCTCATAGCCGCAGGTCGGCGGGTGAAGCCGGCGCGATCGGGGCGTGGCGTGGCTGAGGTGGACGGGGAAGCGGCCACGATGGACGCCGCCCCCTTCCGAGGGGGAGGAGCGGCTCGGCCCCAGGCTCCTAAACTCACCGGCATGCCTGTGGACCGCACTGCACCGCAGCCGTTGCACGCACAGGTGGCCGCCGTGCTGCGCTCGGAGATCCGCGACCACGAGATGCCGCCCGGCGCGACGCTGCCCAGCGAGGCGACCCTGCGTGACCGGTTCGGGGTGGCCCGCAGCGTCGTCCGGCAGGCCCTCGCGGCGCTCGTCAGCGAAGGACTGGTCCGCCGGGAACAGGGACGGGCTCCGGTGGTGGCCTCACCCCAGGAGCACCGCAGGCTCGTGCAACGGGCGACGGGACTCTTCGAGCAGTTCTCCCGGAGCGGCCTGACGCTGAGCACCAGCGTCGTCCATCTCGTTCCAGCCGATCCGCCACCACAGGTCGCCGAGTACCTGGGAACCACCGATACGTTGCGGCTCGAACGGCTGCGCTCGGTGGGCGCCGAGCCCGTCGCCTATGTGCGTACCTGGCTCCCGTCGGCGCGAGTACCCGGCCTGACCGAGGAGATGCTGACCGATGCCTCGCTGCATCACGTCCTGGAGACGACGCTGGGCATCCGTCCGGTCAGCGGGCGCCGACAGGTCCGCGCCGTCCCCGCCGACGCCCGGCTGGCGGAGGCGCTCGCGCTGCCGGAGGGCGCGCCGCTGTTGCTGCTGGAAGGCGGCGGAGCCGATCAACTCGGCAGGCCGCTGGAATGGTTCGCCACCTGGCATCGCGCCGACCGGGTCGCCTTCGAAGTGGAGCTCAGCGAGCAGGATGAACGGCTCCGGCTGACTCCCGCGCCGGATCTGCTGCCCGCCGCTCCCACTCCCGTCCCGTCCTCCTCCCCCGCGCTCGACCGTGCGCGGGACCTGGTAGACCGACTTCGTGCGGAGCTGGACACGTTGGCGAGCGGCGGCACCGATCGGCGTTGAGCGCAACCCGGCCCCGACCGGCGTCGTGTCGGGGCGAGTCCGACCTGCGTGCCGAGGGGCCGGCCGACGCGCGTGGTACCGCGCTGAGGCCGCCGTGCTCGAATCGGATGATCCCGACGGCAGGCGTCGTCCGACGGCCCGGCCGCGAGTTCGTCCGGTCCGGCCGTCGGCGGACGCATCGCGCAACGGCCTCGGAGAGCCGACTCGCCGCCGCGGCCCCGTCGACGCCATCCCGACCCGGCGGGCCGCTCGCGGGTCGACGTCGACCCGATCGAGTGCCGGACGGCCGCCCCCACATCGCGCCTGCCGAAGCCATGTCAGCCCTCGGCGACGCTGTGGCCGCCCTCCCGCAGTGCCGTGAGGGCGATGAGCCGGTCCGCGGCGGGCACCAACAGGTAATCGGTCTCGAAGGTCGACACCGAGAGCACACTGACCCCGGCCTCCCGCAACGGCTCCACCAGCGAGGCGAGCACCCCGATGAGGCTGAAGTCGAGTGGACCCCGCACCCGCAGCGCCAACCAGCCCGCCGTCACCCGGACATCCGGGCCGTCCGCTCCGACGGGAACCTGTTCGACCGGACACACCACGGACAGCTCGGTGCCCGCCCACGTGACGGAGCACAGTCGAGAGCCGTCCCGCGGGCCGAGCCAGTCGGGCAGCGCCTCCGCGGCGTCGAGCCTGCATATCGCGTACTCGCCTGCCAGGACATCCAGTTCCATACCGTGATGATCCCAAGCCCATCGATCACCGACGGCGACCGGGTGGACGCGCCGCGCGACCACCCGCGACGGCGCCCGCCCTCATACCGCCGGACGAGGAGCAGCAAGAGCCGTTCCGCCCGACGGCGCGGGCGACGGACACCGCCGGTCACGGAGCCATCCGGAGAGGGGCGCTGCGTGGCGCACGACGCCGGTTCGGCGATCTTGCGTCGCGCTCGCGCCCGCACGGACTTCGACGTGCGCACATCGAGGATCCTGGCGCTCGCCTTCGAGGATCGCCGGTTAACGCGATCCACGTCGCGTTAGCCTGACCTGGTCGTCCGCCGCCGAGTCAAAGCGACTGGAGCCCCCATGCAGCCTGAGCGTGCCTCCGGCACCGTCCGCCCCGGCGGACGCACCGCCCGTACCCGGCGTGCCGTCCGCGACGCCACACTGGCGGAACTGGCGGCTCACGGCTATCAAGGCCTCACCGTCGACAACGTCGCCGAGCGCTCCGGGGTGCACAAGACGACCGTGTACCGGCGCTGGGGTGGAGTGGACGGCCTGGTCATCGACGTCCTCGCCCTGGCGCGCGAGGACGACTGGCAGCCGCCCGACACCGGGTCCCTCGCCGGAGACCTGACGGCGCTGGCCGTCGAGGTCCGGGACTACTTCGAGGAGCCCACTCGTGCGGCGGCGCCGAACGCCTTCGTCTACGCCTCGTTTCACTCCGAGCGTGCGGCGGCCGCCCTGCGCGACTTCTTCGCCGACCGACACGCCCGCTGCGAGCCGGTGATCACTCGTGCCATCGCACGAGGCGAGATTCCGGCAGACACCGATCCGGGTGCCGTGGCCCGCATGGTGGTGGCGCCGCTCTACCACCGGCTCTTCATCACGCGAGAGCCCGTCGACGCCCGTCTCGCCGAACAGTCGGCGTCGATGGTGCTCGTGGCGGCGCAGGCGGGGATACTGCGCCGCCACGGCTCGGACGCCCCGCCGGAGACCGACGGAACGTCCGAGCCCGACGGCGAGGCCGCTCCGGCCCCGCGAACACCTGTGAGACCAGGACACCCCGCCGACGACTAGCGGCAGGTGCTCCCGTTCAAGGCGAACTGGCCGGGCACGGCGACGGTGCCGCCATGCGTTCCGAGGAACTCGAAGCTCACCGAACCACCCGGTGCGATCGACGAGTTCCACGCGGCGCCGACGGCCGTGACCAGGTCGCCCGTCTGTGAGACGACGGCGCTCCACGCGGACGTGATCGTCTGGCCGGCAGGCGCCGTCCAGGTGAGGGACCAGTCGGAGACCGGCTCGGTGCCCTCGTTGACCACGGTGACCGCGCCGATGTATCCGGTGCCCCAATGACTACGCACCTGATAGTCGACCGAGCAGCCGACCGCGGGTGGTGCGAGCTCGAACGAGACGGCGTGCAGCTGGCCCGGAAGGTCGTTGGCCACGTACAACTCGCCGTCGGCCCCCTCGCCGAAGGTGCTGGTCTGGATGGGAAACTCGCCGATGACCGCGCTGGGATGCGCGTCGTCGGTCGTGTCCAGGCCCCAGCCCGTCGCGGTGCAGTAGTCGGTCATCACGTAGACGCCCGCCGCCGCGTCGGCGAACTCGGCGCCTCGATAGACGTGTCCGCCCACCACCGCGCAGCCCTCCACGGACGTGGCATAGGTGAACACCGGGTCGACGTACTCCGCCTCGGAGTCGCACCGCGCCTCGTCGAAGACCGACGTGCCCTCCAGGCAGGGCCAACCGAGATTCGCACCGCCCTGATCGGCGGCCAGGCGGTTGACCTCCTCCTGCGTGCCCTGTCCGACGTCGGCGATCCAGAGCGATCCGTCCTCGTCGTCGAAGGAGAAGCGCCAGGCGTTGCGCAGGCCGTAGGCCCAGATCTCCGGGCGGGCCTGGGCGTCGGAGACGAACGGGTTGTCGGCGGGGATGCAGTAGGCGTCCGTGCAGCTCGCGCTCACGTCGATGCGCACGATCTTGCCGAGCAGCGTCGTGAGGTCCTGTGCCGCGTTCAACGGGTCGCCGGAGCCGCCGCCGTCCCCGAGGCTCCAGTAGAGATTGCCGTCCGGGCCGAACGCGATCTGGCCGCCGTTGTGGTTGGTGAACTCGGAATGCGGCTGAGTCAGCAGCACCTCCTCGACGTCGGCGGGAACCGGGTCCTGGGCCGCGTCCGACAGAGCGATACGAGAGAGGGTCACCTCTCCCTCGGGCAGTGACGTATAGGTGACGTAGAGGGTGTGTGTCTCCGCGAAGTCGGGCGAGGCGGCGATGCCGAGCAGACCTCGCTCGTTCGACGAGTCGTCGACTCGGTCGGTCAGATCCAGTAACGGCGACGTCGCCAGTCCGGTGTCGGGGTGATACACCCGAACGGTGCCGGGCTTCTCGGCGACCAGCAGTCGCTCACTGCCGTCGTCCGGAGCGGCGATCGCCGTCGGCCGTCGCAGCCCGGAGGCGATCTGTGTGGTGCTCACGGACAGACGATCGAGTTGTTCGGCGGCGGGGGTCGCAGGCACGACGGAATCGACGTCGACGGGTTCCGCGCCGGAGGCCGAACCCATCATGGTCAGTGGTGCGATGACGGCCGCGATGAAGGCGGCGGCGGACCGATGCGCGAACGATCTCCTCGACATCAGCTCTCCTCCCGGACATGCCGGTTGGGGACCACGCCGATCGCCGCGCGCCCGCCGACCGGACAGGTCCAGGTGATTCAGACCAATCGGAACGTAGCGTGATCGACGCGCATAGCGCTACCGTCCGCGACCGTCTCTGTCGGCGAACACCCGGTCGCGGGCGGTCTCGGCGTCCCGCCGGCCGGACAGCCCCCGAGAGCGCCCGAGATCGCCCTGACGCACGACGAAGAACCGTGCTCTGCGCGTATCGCGGCCAAGGCACGGTTGTTCGTCATCGCTTCATTCCGATGTACGAGACACCGTGTTCTCGTCATCGAAATCACCGCGTCGGTCGATTCGCACCGGGCGCCTCACCCGACGCGATCGCCTTCGCCTTTCAGCGGACAAGTGCTCGATCGATCGGGAAGAAGACGGCCGATCAGCCACGCCTGCGGTGGGCGAACTGCCGAGGTTGTACCGCGGCGATGCGCGGCTGCCCGACCAACCCAGGACCGGCCGAGGGCTCCTTCCTCCGTCGACCCGCGTTCCTTCTTTCGGCACGGTTGGGCCCTGCGGATACGGCGGGCCGCACCTCCGTCGCCTCGGCGAACGGAACAGGAATCGACATGCCGGCGCTGAAGTCGTCCACCACGGTCGAACGCGGCGCGAAATCGGATACATCTCTGGTCATAACGGATCGCCTCCAGAGGATTCGAGGCCTACTGCGGAATACCGTCGCCCGACTGTCGAATCGTCACGATAGAACGACATGCCACGGCGAGGTGAGGTGAGAGAACCGATCGACGGCACGAGACAGCACGACGACCGGAACAGGAGAATGTTCACGTCACCGAAGAACCGGCGAACGTACGTGGGAGGAGACACCACGAGAAGTGAGCTTGTCAGCGCATGGACAGACCATAGCAAAGGCCGTCGGCCGCGCGCATGTTCTTTTTCGCCGGCGGCGCCGCACGCAGGCGCTCACCGCAGTCGCCGCCACCCGTGGCGGTCGATGAACCGCCGTGCCACATGATTGCTGATCGGCGGTAGGCGGGACTCGGCGACGGCCCTGGGAGTGCCATCCGGCCCGGCCGCGGGCGGACCGACTCGGTACTGGAGAGTCGCCGCACCTCCCACGATCCCGACTCGGTCCGCCCAGGCCAGGACCGGCTTCAGACTCCGTCCCGACGGAGACGCGGTCGGCTCCGCCTGGCGACGCCTCGCCGGGCCGCTCCGGAGGAGACGACCTCGGCAGAGGACGGAATCGGCACGACGCCGACGATCCGGCTCGGCGCCGACGATCGCCACGTCGACGCGGCAGACGGACGGTCGCCGATCTATCGGTCTCCTCCCGGCTCGCGGGCCGATCGGCGGTCACCCGGTGCAGGGCCGGGGCGCATGCTCGCGCCCCGGCCCGACCAGTCACCTCTCCGGAGGAGCGCCGAAGGTCAGCTGCACCCGGAGGTCGAGCCGCAGCCCTCACACAGGTAGCAGGAGCCCGATGGACGCATCTTCGTGCCGCAGGTGAAGCACAGCGGCGCGTCCGCGGCCTTGCCCAGCCGCAGCTCCATCAACTCCGTGGAGCTGCCCACCGGACGCTCCAACCGTCGATCGCCGCCGGATGTGGAGTCGGCGTCGACCGAGGTGCGAAGCTCCTCGAGGTCCACCTTCTCGCTCACCGACGCCGCGGCGTCCGAGTAGTCGGCCTCGACCTGCGCGGTGCGCTCCGCGGCCGTGAACACGCCCAGCTCCGCCCGCTTCTCATACGGGAGGTAGTCCAGGGCCATCCGCCGGAACAGGTAGTCCAGCACGCTGGTGGCGATGCGGATGTCCGGATCGTCGGTCATGCCCGCAGGCTCGAAACGCAGGTTCTGGAACTTCGAGACGTAGAACTCCAGCGGAATGCCGTACTGCAGACCCACGGAGATGGACATGGAGAAGGCGTCCATCACACCTGCCAGCGTGGACCCCTGCTTGCCGAGCTTGACGAACATCTCGCCGAGGCCGTCGTCCGGGTAGGAGCCCGCGTGCAGGTAGCCCTCCGCGCCCCCGACCGTGAAGGAGTAGGTCTGGCTCGGACGCTTCTTGGGCAGGCGCTTGCGCACCGGCCGGTACTCGACCACCGTCTCCGGAGTCTTCTCCGCCGTGTTGCTCTTGGACGCCGACAGCGGCTGGCCGACCTTGCAGTTGTCCCGGTAGATCGCCAGGGCCTTCAGGCCCAGCTTCCAGCCCTGGAAGTAGATCTCCTTGACGTCCTCGACGGTGGCGTCCTCCGGCATGTTCACCGTCTTGGAGATCGCACCGGAGATGAAGGACTGCACCGCCGCCATCATCCGCACGTGGCCCAGCGGGGAGATCGACCGGGCTCCCATGGCGCAGTCGAAGACCTCGTAGTGCTCGGCGCGCAGACCGGGGGCGTCGATCACGTGCCCGTGCTCGGCGACGTACTCGACGATCGCCTCCACCTGCTCCTGCTGGTAGCCCAGCGCGGAGAGGGCACGGGGAACGGTCTGATTGACGATCTGCATCGACCCGCCGCCGACGAGCTTCTTGAACTTCACCAACGCCAGGTCCGGCTCGATGCCGGTGGTGTCGCAGTCCATCATCAGCCCGATGGTGCCGGTGGGGGCCAGCACGCTGGCCTGTGCATTGCGCCATCCGTTGCGCGCACCGATCTCCAACCCCTGCTGCCAGGCCCGACCCGCCAGGGTTCGGACGGCGGCGTCGTTGGCGTGCAGGGTGCGGATCTCGTCGTTGGCCGCGGAGTGCTTGCGCATGACCCGCTGGTGCGCCTCGGCGTTGCGCGCGTAGCCGTCGTACGCGCCGACGATGCCCGCCAGCTCCGCCGACCGCCGGTAGGCCACCCCGGTCATGAGCGAGGTGATGGCGGCGGCGAGGGCCCGGCCGCCCTCCGAGTCGTAAGCGTGCCCGGTCGCCATCAGCAGTGCGCCCAGGTTGGCGTAGCCGATTCCCAACTGACGGAACCGGCGGGTGGTGTCGCCGATGGCCTCGGTCGGGAAGTCCGCGAAGCAGATCGAGATGTCCATCGCGGTGATGACCAGTTCGACCGACTTCTCGAAGAGCTCACCGTCGAAGGTGCCGTCCTCCTTGAGGAACTTCATCAGGTTGAGCGAGGCCAGGTTGCAGCTGGAATTGTCCAGGTGCATGTACTCCGAGCACGGGTTGGACGCGGAGATACGCCCCGACTCCGGGCAGGTGTGCCAGTCGTTGATCGTCCCGTCGTACTGGATCCCCGGGTCGGCGCATTCCCAGGCCGCCTGGGCGATCTTGCCGAAGAGGTCCTCCGCGTCGACCTCGTCGATCACCTCGCCGGTGAGCCTGGCACGAAGACCGAAGTCGCCCTTGGACTCCACCGCCCGCATGAACTCGTCGGAGACCCGCACGGAGTTGTTCGCGTTCTGGTACTGCACCGACACGATGTCGGAGCCGCCCAGGTCCATGTCGAAGCCCGCGTCACGCAGCACGCGGACCTTCGCCTCCTCCTTGGCCTTGGTCTCGACGAACTCCGCGATGTCGGGGTGATCGACGTCGAGGACGACCATCTTGGCGGCACGCCGGGTGGCACCGCCGGACTTGATGGTGCCTGCGGAGGCGTCGGCGCCACGCATGAACGACACCGGGCCGGAGGCGGTCCCACCCGAGGAGAGCAGCTCACGGGAGGACCGGATGCGCGACAGGTTCAATCCCGCGCCCGAGCCGCCCTTGAAGATCAGCCCCTCTTCTCGGTACCAGTTGAGGATCGACTCCATCGTGTCGTCGACGGCGAGGATGAAACAGGCCGAGACCTGCTGCGGCGAGGTCGTCCCGACGTTGAACCACACCGGGGAGTTGAAGCTGAACACCTGGTGCAACAGCATCCAGGTCAACTCGTGCTCGAAGACCAGCGCGTCCTCGTCGGTGTCGAAATAGGCGTTCTCGACGCCCGCCGCGACGTAGGTCTTGACGACCCGGTCGATGAGCTGCCGCAGGCTGTGCTCCCGCTGCTCGGAGCCGACCGCACCGCGGAAGTACTTGCTCGTGACGATGTTGACGGCGTTGACCGACCAGAAGTCGGGGTACTCGACGCCACGCTGCTCGAAGTTGACCGAACCGTCACGCCAGTTCGTCATCACCACGTCGCGGTGCTGCCACGTCACCTCGTCGTAGGGATGGACGCCCTCAGTGGTGTGCACTCGGCGCACTCGGAGACGCGCCCCCGCGTCGCCGCCCGGCTCGCCCGACGGGCTCGCCGTGTTCGCCGCCGCCTTGGCCCGCTTGGACCGTGCCGGCGCACTCCCGACGGTCTCTGTCATGCCGCTCACTCTCATTCTCCAGGGTCGAAGGCCCGGACGATCCCCTCATCGTCCGGCCGGGACCCGGCTCGGTACCGCACCGTGTTCATCGCTGATCGCACCGTCTCAGCCCGAGCCGAGACGGTGCCGCACTGTGATTCCCACCCGTCCGCCGAAAGGGCCGCCGCCGCCGCCCGTCAGCGTGTCGATCAGACGAGGGCCTCTCCAGAAGGCCGTTCGCCCGCAGGGTCCGCCGTCCGCAGTTCGGCGATCTCCTTCTCGAAGTCCTCCACCGAGGAGAAGGATCTGTACACACTCGCGAAGCGCAGATAGGCGACCTCGTCAAGGCTGCGCAGCGGGCTGAGGATCGCCAGTCCGACCTCGTTACTGGGGATCTCCGCGCACCCGGTCGCCCGGATGGCGTCCTCGACCCGATGTGCCAGCTGCTGCAGTGCGTCCTCGTTGACCGGCCTGCCCTGACAGGCACGTCGGACGCCTCGGACGACCTTGTCCCGGCTGAACGGCTCGGTGACCCCGGAGCGTTTCACCACGGCGAGGACCGACTCCTCTACGGTGGTGAACCGCCGCCCGCAGTCGGAGCAGGATCGTCTGCGCCGAATCGCCTGACCGTCCTCCACCTCACGGGAGTCGACCACGCGCGAGTCGGGGTGCCTGCAGAACGGGCACCGCACGATCCATCACCTCACATAACCGGTCACCGAGAGCTGCCCGTGTCATTCTGCCACCGCCTCAGCACGAACTGTGGCAAAACCCCAATCTGTGGACACGCCAGCCGGTGCAACCACAAGATGTTGGGGTAGAACCTAGGCTCCGATCGATCGGATTGCAAGTCGACATGCGGTCCGACACGCCGGTCGAGGAGACCGACGAGGCGAGGCCCCGACTCACCCGCGTAAGCCTCGGCCCGCCGCGGGGACCCGCAGCACCCGACCCACGCGCAGCTCGGCGATGTCGGGCCCGTTGAGCAGTCGAATTCGCTCGACGACCTCCGCCGGGGCACTCTCGGGGACCGTCCGCCGCGCTATCGACCAGACCGTCTCGCCCGCCCCCACCGTGACAGTCGTCGTCTCGACGGGGACCGGGCCGTCGGCGGCGGGCCGGGACGAGACCCAGGCCGCTCCGAGCAGCGCCGCGACGAGCAGCAGCGCCCACAGGCTCGACCCGAACGCCCCGACCCGGTACCGACCCGCCCTCGGCCTGCCCGGCCCTCGCCGCACGCGACACACTCCTGAACCGCCCGCCGAACACGCCGTGCCCAGCCGCAGCAGCCGACCACGCCGTGCCGCCGCCCGGTCCACGACGAGACGCTCCGCCCGTCGCGGGCGCGAGCGGGCCCGCCCCGGCCGCCGATCGCCGGGGGCACCGCCATCGCCCCGAGGACTTCGGGTGCGCTCGTCCGAGATGATGGTCACGAGTCCTCCCGCGAAGGTCTTTCATGATTCGAACAGACGTTCGATCGAACCGCTGTGCGAATTTGTATCACCACATTCGCGAGATGGCCAGCCCGGGGGACGAATTCCTTCGAACAGGTGTTTGATCTTGCGTAGTTCACGAGTTACCGTTGTGGTCTCTCCACGAGCACGTAGCGTGAGAATGACTGATGGGGCACCCGCGAAGGGTGGCGGAGTGAGGCCTGCACGACAGGCCGGGAGGCACGAGATGGCACGCAAGACGACGGCGCAGGACACCGGCGGCGCGCGCGATGGCGCGGCGGTGCGTGCACTACCCGAGCAGTCCGAGACCACGACGGTCGAGGAGTTGACCCCCCGGCAGCAGAGAGTGCTGGCGGTGATCCGTGAGTGGCTGGATCGCAACGGCTACCCGCCGAGCGTGCGGGAGATCGGCGAGGCGGTCGGGCTGACCTCCACCTCCTCGGTCGCACACCAGCTCAGGACCCTGGAGCGCAAGGGCTATCTGCGCCGCGACCCGAACCGACCTCGGGCCGTCGGCGTGCTGCCCGTCGACCGTGTCGCACAGGCGGCGGGCACGGCGACCGATGCGGACGGCGCGCCCGTGTACGTCCCGATGCTGGGCAGGATCGCCGCAGGCGGACCGATCCTCGCGGAGCAGGCCGTGGAGGACGTCTTCCCGCTGCCTCGCGAGATCGTCGGCGAGGGTTCGCTGTTCCTGCTGAAGGTCGCGGGCGACTCGATGATCGACGTGGCGATCACCGACGGCGACTGGGTGGTCGTGCGCCAACAGCCCACCGCCGAGAACGGCGACGTCGTCGCCGCGATGATCGACGGCGAGGCCACGGTGAAGACCTTCAAGCGACGGGACGACCATGTGTGGCTGATGCCGCGCAATCCGGCCTACGAACCGATCCTCGGCGACGAGTCGACGATCCTCGGCAAGGTCGTCGCCGTGCTACGCAGGCTCTAGACGCACGCGACCGGCCCGGCCGCACGACCGGCCCGGCAGGCGGCGGGACGAGGCACCGCAGGACCGCCACCCTGCAGTGCCCTTTCACCGACGGCGGGCCGGTCGCGGTGGCGGCGACACGGCGCGCGGGCTCCGGGCGACGTCCCGGCTTCGGTAGGACGGCGGCGGCCGGTGCACGGCGCCACCGGCCCCTCCGATGGTCGGAACCCATTTCACACCCCGCGGTGCGGCGGACGGCCGGTGACGCCCCTCGGCCCACCGGGCTCCACGCCTGCGTCCGCGAACGCCGCTTACGCCGTGCAGGCGGCACGGTCACCGCCGGGCGCGGCGGCCCCTGCCGCGCCACCACGCCAGCGTCGCCGCCGCGATCAGCACGGCGCTCACGCTGAGTCCCAACTCCTGCCACCGCGGCGAGCTCACCGCATCCGAGTTCGCCGAGGCCTCCCCCGACCGCGCTGCGCCGTGGACGGACTCGCCGCGTTCGGGTTCCGGGTCGGTCGACGCCGCCGCCTCCCGATCCCGACGTTCCAGCTCCGCCACGAGGAGTCCGGCGGCATCAGGCACCGCACGGATCGGCTGATCCGCGCCCTCCGAACCGCTGAGCAGCGTCCCGTCCGGTTCCCACGCCACCGCCTCGCCCTGCGGCTCGTTCGGCAGCGGGATACGCAGTGGTTCACCCGCCAGCGCGCTGAGCACGTCACCGTCGGGCGCGGAGAAGAGGTAGGCGTCGGTGTAGGTGCGCAGGGCCACCATCGTCCCGTCCGGGTGAACTGAACCACCGGTGACCAGGAAGGAGCCGACGAAGCCCGGCACAGGGCCGCCGGGAGTGTCCGAGCCGCTCAGCCGTACCTCGCCCACCCGTTCCAGAGGCACCGGGCCCGGCACGGCCAACGGCTCGGCAGGCCGGTAGATCTCCGCCGGGCCGATCAGCTGCTTCGTCACGATGTACGGGACGCCGTCGCGACCGATCAGCAGCGCCTCGGCGTCGCGCGGGCCGTCCGGGTAGGTGAGTCGATGCAGTGCGGCGACCCCGTCCGGCCGGACGGAGACCAGAGCGACCGTCTCGCGTCGAAGTCGGTTGTCCCCCGTCTCCGCGACCCACAGGGTCCCGTCGGGAGCCATCGCCAGATCGCCGACGTCGTAATGATCGACCCCGGTCGGGATCACCCTCTCGACGACGCAGTCCCGCCCGACCACGAACACCTGAACGAGCGGATCGTGGTCGTTGACCATGTACCAGCGGTCGCCGTCGGACACCAGGCCCGAGAGCATGGTGACCGCCGGATCGGTCATCACGCACACCGGCTCCGGCTCGGGAACGGCGACGGCCGCCCAGGCGGGCGCCGCCGAGGCGAGCAGCCCTGCGGCGAGCAGCGGCACAACCCTACGCGCCGCCCTCGCCTCTCCGCGTCGCTCAGTCCGCGGCGGCCTCCACGAGCGAGTCGGCCAGCTCGGCTGCCAGGCTCTCGCCCACCCGTGCCCGGATCGTCGTGCCCTCATCAGAATGCCGTTCTTCCAGGACCTCGCCCTCCGCGTGCAGACGCGCGGCCAGCCGACCGTCCGTATAGGGCACGAAGACCTCGACGAGCGAGTCCGGCCGGGGAATCAGTTCAGCGATGCGCTCACGGAGGGCCTCGATGCCCGCACCGGTACGGGCCGAGACGAAGACCGCGCCCGGCAGCAGGTGTCGCAGCCGGGCGACGGCGACCTCGTCGGCCGCATCCGTCTTGTTCACCACGAGCAGTTCCGGCGGCATCTGCTCGTCGCGGTCCTTGGTGATCTCGGCCAGCACGTCGCGCACGGAGGAGACCTGACGCTCTGGCCGCGGGTCCGCGCCGTCCACGACGTGCACCAGCAGCTGTGCCTCGCCCACCTCCTCCAGCGTGGAGTGGAAAGCGTCGACCAGCTGATGAGGCAGGTGCCGGACGAAGCCCACGGTGTCGGTGTAGGTCAGTGTCCGTCCGTCCGGCGTCGTACCGCGACGGGTGGTCGGGTCGAGCGTCGCGAACAGCGCGTCCTCGACCAGGACGTCCGCGCCGGTGATGGCGTTGAGCAGACTCGACTTGCCTGCGTTGGTGTAGCCGGCGATGGCGACGCTGGGAATCTCGTTGGCGATCCGCCGGCCCCGCTTGGTCTCGCGCATCCTGCTCATGTCGAGGATCTCGCGACGCAGCTTCGATATCCGCTTGTGAATCCGCCTGCGGTCCGTCTCGAGCTTCGTCTCACCGGGGCCTCGGGTGCCGATGCCGCCGTTGCCCATCTGGCCGCCCGCCTGCCGGGACATCGCGTCACCCCAGCCACGCAGCCTCGGCAGCAGATACCGGAGCTGGGCCAGCTCGACCTGCGCCTTGCCCTCCCGCGACCGCGCGTGACTGGCGAAGATGTCGAGGATCAGCGCCGTCCGGTCGATGACCTTGACCTTCAGCTTGTCCTCGAGCTGGCGCAGCTGACCGGGCGACAGCTCGCCGTCGCAGATCACGGTGTCCGCGCCGCTGTCCGCGACGAGGTCACGCAGCTCCAGCACCTTGCCGGAGCCGATGTAGGTGGCCGGGTCGGGTCGTTGTCTGCGCTGAACCAGGCCGTCCAGCACCTCGGACCCCGCCGTCTCGGCAAGCCTGGCCAGCTCGGCGAGGGATGCCTCGGCGTCGGCGACGTCGCCGTCGGTCCAGACGCCGACCAGCACCACGCGCTCCAGCCGAAGCCGCCGGTACTCGACCTCGCTGACGTCCGCCAGCTCCGTCGACAGGCCTGCCACCCGACGTAGCGCCGCGCGCTCGGAGCGCTCCAGATCGCCGCCGGACAGGAACTCTTCACGGGCCTCATCGGGCCTCTGCATCGATGTCGTCATACGCCTCCATCATCTCACGCACCGCAAGCGCGTTTCTCCAGCTTGCTTCGCCACGTCACCCCACTAGAGCGAATCGCGAGGCGTATCCATTCCCCGCCGAGCCGGGTCGGAAGTCGGCGGTCACGCCGAGGAGCTCGGGGACGAACAGCCGAACTGATTAGTCCGGCTGATGGATCAAGTCCTTTCGCACTCGGAAAACGACCGCTCGCCTCGTCTGCGCTGAGAAGCCGTTGACCTGGGAATATGGTTCCGCAACTGTGCGGTCTCGTGACCGGAAACCCTCATCCGCGCCGCACGGGGCAGCACCGGGACTTCGGTGTGCTGTGGCTCAGCGACGTAGCCAGCCAGTTCGGCACCGCAGTCCACTTCGTCGCCATCCCGCTGATCGCCGCGACCGTGCTGGAGGCGGGACCGGTGGAGATGGGCCTGCTCACGGCGGCGGGCACGGCGGCCAATCTGCTCATCGGCCTGCCCGCCGGCGCGTGGGCGGATCGGATGCGTCGGCTACCCGTGATGCGCTACGCGGAGGCGGGGCAGGCTCTCCTGCTGGCGTCCGTGCCCATCGCCTGGTGGGCCGGGGCGCTGACCTACCCGCATCTGCTCGCCGTCTCACTGTTGTGCGGGGCGATGTTCACCCTCTTCGAAGTCGCGAGCCAGTCCTACCTGCCGAGCCTCGTCGCCCGTGTCGACCTGCCCGAGGCCAATCGACGACTGCACACCAGCAGGCAGGTCATGCACTTCTCCGGCAGGCCGGCGGGCGGTGCGCTGGCTCAGCTGCTCGGTGCGACCAACGCCCTCGTCGCCAGCGTGTTCGGCTTCGTGGCGTCACTGCTGCTGTTGGGCAGGATGAACCGTGAGCGGCCCGCGGTCGCCGTCCAGCCGCGGGGCAGACTCACCGAGGAGATCGGCGAGGGCCTGCGCTTCCTGTTCGCACACTGGCTGCTGCGGCCGACGACCTTGTTCAGCATGATCCACAACTTCTTCCTGAACGTGTACGTGGCCGTCAACGTGCTGTTCCTGGTACGCGACCTCCAGCTGGCGGAGGGCAGCGTCGGTCTGCTGCTCTCGGTCACGGGCGCGGGCGGCATCCTCGGCGGGCTGACCACTCGATTCTGGTCGAACTCCTTCGGCACCGTCCGGGCGTTGATCGTGGTGACCGTGCTGACCACGCCGTTCCGCCTCCTCGTGCCCTTCGCCGACCGAGGATGGGCACTCTCGCTGTTCGTCGTCGGCGTCTTCGTCGGCGGCTACGGGACGGTCGTCTTCGCGGTCCTCCAGGTCAGCCTGCGACAGTCGGTGTGCCCCGACCGGCTGCTGGGACGGGTCAACGCCTCGACGCGGTTCCTCACCTGGGGCGTCATCCCGCTGGGTGCGCTGGCGGGCGGCGCGCTCGGCGCTCTCCTCGGCATCCGCGCGGCGATCATGATCGCGGCGGTGGGCATGACTCTCGCCTGCTGCCTGCTGTTCGTCGCGCCGCTGCGGCACCTCCGCGAGGCACCGGAGGAGCTGCTGTCCGCCGAGGCGGACCTGACGAGGATCGTCGGCGACGAGCCGGATCGTGATCGCCACGACGAGCCCGACACCTCGGCCCGTTGACCTCCGCACGGACGGCGACCCGCACCGGACGGCCTGGAGGAAGGCACGGAGCACCGCTGCGGCGACGAACGACCGCCGGGCGCGGCGCGTGGTCGGGACACCGGACATCGACGGCGGACGCGCACGCGAGCACGGGTTCACCGGCAGTCGGTCCGCACCGGTCCGATGTCGGTCAGTCCAGACCGGCCTGCTGCCACCACAGCGCGTCGAGCCGTCCCTCGGCCACCAGCACCGCTGGTCCGGCGAGTTGAGAGTCGTCATGACCGATGGTCACCGTGAGTCTGCCGCCGAGCGTGTCGACCAGTACCCGGCCGGTGGAGCGGCCCGTGGACCGCAGCACGGCCGCGACGGCGGCCACGGTGCCCGTTCCGCAGGATCGCGTCTCCCCCACGCCCCGTTCATGTACTCGCATCCGGGCCAGGTTCTCCTCGATCGGCACGATGAACTCGACGTTCACTCCTGCCGGGAAGACCCCGGAGTCATACGTGGGCGGGACGGTGAGATCCAGGCCGGACAGCACCTCGGCCCTGGGTTCGGCCTGGTCGTCGGCGGAGCCCAGCACACAGGCCAGGTGTGGATTGCCCACGTCGACCGCCACCCCGTCGAAGGCCCGGCCGCCGACGACGGCGGTGCTCGGCGCACCGATGCGCACGGCGCCCATGTCGACCGTCACGATGCCGTCGACGTCGACACGGACCTGCTTCGGACCGGATCGGGTGCCGATCGCGAACTCACCCGGCGACACGAGACCGGACTCGACCAGGTAGTGCGCGAACACACGGACCCCGTTGCCGCACATCTCCACCGCGGAGCCGTCGGCGTTGCGGTAGTCCATGAACCACAGGTCGGGGTCGAGGTCTGGAGCCGACACGCCCGACGCCCCCGTCCGCACCACACGAAGGACGCCGTCGGCGCCGAGGCCGCGTCCGCGATCGCACAGGGCGCGTACCCGCTGCGCGGTCAGCTCCAGATCACCATCGGCGTCGGGCAGCACGACGAAGTCGTTCTGCGTCCCGTGTCCCTTGATGAAGCGCACGTCGGTCACCCGAACAGCCTAGGGCGTGGCCATGGTCTTCTCTCGTCATGACCGGCCGCCGATCTCCGAAGCGGGCAGCACCGCCGAATCGACAGGCCGGTGGCAGCCGGCCGGACCCCCGCCCTAGCGGATCGCTAGCGACCGGCCGGACGCAGCCCGGTGTGCCGCAGGACGTCCTCGAACAGCCCCGGCTCGCCCGCGTCCCACCAACGGACGCGCTTGTCCCGCCGGAACCACGAGCGCTGTCTGCGGACGAAACGGCGGGTGGCACGGGCCGTGTCGACCGCCGCCGCGGCGAGATCGGCCTCGGAGCCGCCCGCGTCCAGCGCCGCCACCACCTGTTGATAGCCCAGTGCCCGCGAGGCGGTCCGGCCTGCGCGCAGGCCGACGCCGAGCAGCGAGCGCACCTCGGACAGCAGACCGGCGTCGAACATCCGGGTCACCCGCTGATCCACCCGCTCGTCCAACACCGAGGGTTCGCGATCCAACCCGATCAGCACCGCGTCGTAGCGTGGCGGCCCCGGCCTGGGCATCGTCGCGGAGAACGGCCGCCCGGTCAGTTCGACGACCTCCAGGGCCCGGACAAGCCTGCGGCCGTTGCTCGGCAGGATCGCCGCCGCGGCCGTGGGGTCGACGGCCGACAGTCGGGCGTGCAACGCCGAGGCGCCCTCCGCCGCCAGCTGCGCCTCCAGGCGTGCCCGGGTCGCCGGGTCGGTGCCGGGAAACTCGAGCTCGTCGAGCACCGCCTGCACGTACAGCCCGGACCCGCCGACCAGGATCGGCGGCGTCTCGGCGGCGAGAAGACGTTCGACCACGCCACGGGCATGCCGCTGGTAGGCCGCCACCGAGGCCGTCTCCGTGACGTCGAGCACGTCGAGCTGGTGGTGCGGCACGCCGCGACGCTCGGCTCCGGTGATCTTCGCCGTTCCGATGTCCATGCCCCGGTAGAGCTGCATCGCATCGGCGTTGACCACCTCGCCGCCGGTCTCCTCGGCCAGCCGCACCCCGAGATCGGACTTCCCCGTGGCGGTCGGACCCACCACGGCGACCAGCCTCACAAGGGGATGTCTCACGGGAGTCAGCGTAGAGCCGGAGACCGCGCGGGCCGCCGGTCAGGGTGCCCGTGTCTGTGCTGCGCCGCTCGGCGCAGGCCGTTCACCAGACCTCGCCGTCCCGCGGGTCGGAGTCAGGGCACCGGGCGCCACGAGGCCACGTGATAACGGACGCCGAACGGTGCGGCCGAATAACGCAGCTCGGCCGTCCACCGCGCCGAGGACGCCGAGACCGCGCCTGCGAGCACCTGCCACGGTGCCCGCCCGCTCACCGCGAGGTCGCTCGCCTCATTCGGATCCAGGGCGGCCAGTGCCTCGGGCGACGGCGCGCCGAGCGCGTGTGCCGTCGCCTCGTCGAAGGCGGCGGCACGCGGGTCGGCGGGCAGCGGCGATCGCTCGGACACCCGGGCGGAGCCGTCCCCCAGAACGAGCAGCCCGACGGCCTCGGCACCCGCCAGGCGCGTGGCCAGCTCGGCGCCCTCGGCCAGACACTCCGCGGTCGAGAGTCGCTCGTCGACGAGCAGCGGCCGTACCCGGCGGGCGCCGACCCGGCCACGCAGCCAGCCCGCGATCAGCAGCGGCAACGGCCAGGACGGGTCGGGCTCCGTCCGAGATCCCGGTACTGCCTGAGTGCCCCGCTTCGTCCGAACCCTTGGCTCGAACTCGGAGGCGATCTCCTCCTCGTGCACGGGCTCCGCCAGACGGACCTCCACCGGCCTGCCGTACCCGGCGAACGTCGCCGCTCCTCGAAAGTCCCTCGACTCCACCGCGCCCGAGGCGATCACGACCCAGTCCGTCGCGAGGTCACGAAGCTCGACAGCGGCGGCCACGCAGGAGTCCCGGACCGGCGCGGTCGCGGTCACCGCGCCGGTCACCAGCTCGGGGACCAGCAACGGAGGGTGCGGAAGGACCGCTACACCGACGATCACCCGCCCTACGCTAGCCGCCCCGGGACCAGCTCCGCGACGACGAGTGCGGGCCTTGCGGTACCCAAGAGCGAGTTGACCTGTTTGAATGCCCGCGCGGGTATCAGCCGATCCGGCACGGACCCGCGTGCTTCGGCCTCGTTCAGGCGAGGCGTCCGTGGACACCACGGGCATGAAGGCGGCAGGCAAGGAGGAGCCGGCTATGACCGAGCAGCAGACGACCCCAGGGGCTGCGGCGCAGGAGAGCGCACGTCCCGCCACCCCGACGCCCTCGGTACCCCAGGCGTCCAGGGAACCCGGCCGGTGGGGGCGCGTCGACGCGGACGGGACCGTCTTCGTGACCAGTGAGACCGGTGAACGTGCGGTCGGCTCCTGGCAGGCAGGCGACGCCGCGGAGGGTTTGGCGCACTACGCACGGCGTTTCGACGACCTGCTGACCGAGGCGGGACTGCTGGAGGCCCGACTGGCCTCGAAGGCAGGCGACCCGAAACAGTCCCTCACGAGTGCGCAGCAGCTTCGAGACGGCCTGAACGAGGCGGCGGTGGTGGGTGATCTCGCCGCGCTCGCCGTCCGGCTCGACCACCTCGTGGCCGTCGCGGAACAGGCCGTCGGCGTCGCCAAGCAGGAGCGTGAGGAGGCCAGGTCCGCGGCCACCGCACGGAAGCAGGCGCTCGCCGAGGAGGCCGAGCAGATCGCCGCGGAGTCCACTCAGTGGAAGCCTGCGGGCGACCGGCTCCGGGCCATCGTCGACGAGTGGAAGGAGATCCGGGGCGTCGACCGCAAGACCGACGAACAGCTCTGGCGGCGCTTCGCCAAGGCTCGGGACGGGTTCAACCGCAGGCGCGGCGCTCACTTCGCCGACCTCGACCGGCAGCGGCTCGTGGCCAAGGCTCGCAAGCAGGAGCTCGCCGAGGAGGCCGAGCAGATCGCCGACTCCAGCGACTGGGCCGACACCGCCGCCAGGTACCGCCAGCTGATGACGGACTGGAAGGCGGCGGGCCGAGCGCCCAAGGACGCCGACGAGGCACTCTGGCAGCGCTTCCGCGCGGCGCAGGACCGGTTCTTCTCCCGGCGGTCGGCGACCTTCGAGGAACGCGACGCGGAGTTCGCCGTCAACGCCGAGGAGAAGGAGAAGCTGCTCGCCGAGGCCGAGCAGCTCGATCCGACGAAGAACCTCGAGGCGGCACGGGCACAGCTCCAGCGCATTCAGGAGCGTTGGGACGAGATCGGCAAGGTGCCCAGGGACCGCATCCGGGAACTCGAAGGCAGGCTTCGGGCGGTCGAGGACGGCGTTCGGGAGGCCACCGATGCCCGTTGGCGTCGTACGGACCCCGAGGCCGAGGCACGGGTGGCGCAGTTCCGTGAGCGCGTCGAGCAGTTCGAGGCGCAGGCGGAGAAGGCCAGAGCGGCGGGCAACCGACGCAAGGCCGAGCAGGCCGAGGCACAGGCCGCGCAGTGGCGGGAGTGGCTGACCGCGGCCGAGCAGGCGCTGGCCACGCGCTGATCAGATCGCCGTACGACCGAGCCGCGTCGCCGGGTCCCGACTGAATACGGGGCCCGGCGACGTCTTTCACGGGCGGCGAGGCGAGGCGGGCACATCCGCCGTCGGGCGGGAGACGTGAGATCTACGGTCGTCCGCCGGGCACGCCCCCAGGTCTACGCCGGCCGCGGCCGGCGGTCTCATGCCGGTCGAGTCCGACTCCGCCGTGACCCGGCGACCGCACAGGCCGGACCGACCCCCGCGACGCGAGCCGACGCGAGTCCGGGAGACGGGCGGACGGAGGACTGGCGCGATGACGTGGCTCGCGGCACGCGCAGCACTGTTCGAGGCCGTCGGACGCCCGCGTCGGCGGGGCGAAGACGTTCGGAGATCGACGCGACAACCGCAGACCGCCGTATCGAGCTGCCCGCCGCCGGCGCCCGGCGTCCCGTGTCTGCGGGCGGATGTCGAACCGACGACACCATGGTTCTGCCAGGGGTCCGCCGGGCCGCCCGGCCGGATCAAGGTCTCCCCGTCGGGGAGACGGCCGGACGGCCGTCGTTCGAGCCGGGCGGCACGCACCCGAGGAGCGACGGCACCGCGCCGCCTGGCGGCGGCCGGGCGGCGGCGCCGACCCGTCTCTCGACGGTGCAGGGCCGCGATCAGGTACGCGACCAGGCGAGATTGAACCACTGCACGGCCATGAACAGGATCGCCAGGACCGTGATGACGAGGCCGACACCGGGTCCCGGGGTGTCGACGCCCGTCTGCCGCGTCCAGATCGCGAGCATCCCTTCGAACACCGAGTGTCCGCAGCCGAAGGCACATACCCAGGCAAGCGACCACCGCCGCAGGATCAGGGTCAACGCCGTCACGCCCACGCCGAAGAGCAGCACCGTCCCGACGAAGATCCTCGGCAGCACCCCGATCCCCAACGCCTCGTCGGAAGTGCCGAGCAGGATGTCGGTCCCCGTCGCACCACCCGTCCACGGCAAGGCGATCCCGGCGAGCAGCACCAGCACGCCCACCGCCAGGAACAGGGCTCGCCTGCCGGGTTCGAAGTGACGCAAGGCCTGGCGCTCCGCCTTGGTCAGGGGCACACGTCCCGCGCGCTCCGACGACGTGCTCGGGTCCACGGTCTCCAGATTCATCCGTCCGCCTTCTCGCTCATCCGGCACGACATCCGTCCCCGGCGGGCGCCTGATCCGCAGGAACACCGAACGACGGAAGCCCCAGACTGACACCGCGCGTCTGCGGGCGGACACCCGCCTCCCAGTTGTCCCCGGCCCTCGTGCGGCGATGCGAGAGCACCGCGCCGTCGGCCACCAGATGGTGCGGGGCGGCGTAGTCCACCCGGGTCGTCACGACGTCACCCGGTCGGACCTCGCCGACGATCTCGGGGCCCACCGGCGCGAAGTGCACCAGCCTGCCGTCCCTGGCACGCCCGGTCAGGCGTCGGGTCGCCCCGTCCTTGCGCCCCTCGCTCTGCGCGACGAGCACCTCCACCGTCCGCCCGAGCAGTTCCTTGTTCGCCGCCCAGGACATCTCCTCCTGTACGGCGATCAGCCGGTCGTACCGCTCCTGGACCACGGCCTTGGGGACCTGCTCGTCCAGCTCGGCGGCCGGGGTGCCCGGCCGAGGCGAGTACTGGAACGTGAAGGCCGAGGAGAAACGGGCCCGTCGCACCACGTCCAGCGTCGCGGCGAAGTCCTCCTCGGTCTCGCCGGGGAAGCCCACGATGATGTCGGTGGTGATCGCCGCGTCCGGCATGGCGGCGCGGACGCGATCGAGAATGCCGAGGTAACGCTCGGAGCGGTACGAACGCCGCATGGCCTTGAGCACCCGGTCGGAGCCGGACTGCAGGGGCATGTGCAGCTGGTGACAGACGTTGTCGGTCGCGGCCATCGCCGCGATCACGTCGTCGGTGAAGTCCCGGGGGTGCGGCGAGGTGAACCGCACCCGCTCGAGCCCCTCGATGCCGCCGCAGGCCCGCAGCAGCTTGCCGAAGGCCAGCCGATCCCCGAACTCGACGCCGTAGGAGTTGACGTTCTGCCCGAGCAGCGTCACCTCCAGCACGCCCTCGGCGACCAACGCCTCCACCTCGGCGAGCACCTCGCCGGGCCTGCGGTCCCGCTCCTTGCCCCGCAGTGAGGGGACGATGCAGAAGGTGCACGTGTTGTTACAGCCGACCGAGATCGACACCCACCCCGAGTGCGCGGAGTCACGCCGGGCCGGCAGGGTCGACGGAAAGACGTCCAAGGCCTCCAGGATCTCGACCTCGGCCTCGTCGTTGTGCCTGGACCGGTCCAACAGAGCGGGCAGCGACCCGATGTTGTGGGTGCCGAACACCACATCCACCCAGGGCGCCCGCTTGACGATCTCGCTCCGGTCCTTCTGCGCGAGGCAGCCGCCGACGGCGATCTGCATCCCCGGATGCCCGGCCTTGACGGGACGGAGATGGCCGAGATTGCCGTACAGACGGTTGTCGGCGTTCTCCCGTACGGCGCAGGTGTTGAAGACCACGACATCGGGGGTGGCGTCGTCCGAGGCTCGAACGTAGCCGGCGTCCTCCAGCAGACCTGCCAGACGCTCCGAGTCGTGCACGTTCATCTGGCAGCCGTACGTGCGGACTTCGTAGCTTCGGGTCACGCGGTTCAGGGTACGAGCCGGCCGCCGAGGCGCTCTGGCGGGGCGTCGTGGCCGGTCGAGGCCGGTCACAGGCCCACCGAGGGCCGCCGCAAAATACCGGTGAGGTCACGGAGCACCGCACCGACAGCAATTTCGTCGTGGCTGCCGTTATGGTGTGCGGCCATGAGCGCATCGCCAGGCCAGCCGCCAATGATCAGCGTGTCCGCCGTGGACAAGTTCTTCGGGCCGCTGCATGTGCTCAAGGACATCAATCTCTCGGTCCCCCGGGGGCAGGTGCTCGTGGTGCTGGGCCCGTCCGGTTCGGGCAAGTCCACTCTCTGCCGGGCCATCAACCGGTTGGAGCCGATCAACTCCGGTTCCATCGAGGTCGACGGCCAGCCGCTGCCCTCCGAGGGCAAGGAGCTTGCCCGGCTGCGGTCCGACGTCGGCATGGTCTTCCAGCAGTTCAACCTGTTCGCCCACAAGACCATCGTGGAGAACGTGATGCTGGGGCCGATCAAGGTCCGCAGGCTGCCCAAGGAGGAGGCCCGGACGCTGGCGATGAGCCTGCTCGAACGGGTCGGCATCGCCAACCAGTCCGAGAAGTACCCCGCCCAGCTCTCCGGCGGCCAGCAGCAGCGGGTCGCCATCGCCCGTGCGCTGGCGATGAAGCCGAAGGTGATGCTCTTCGACGAGCCCACCTCCGCGCTGGACCCCGAGATGGTGCAGGAGGTCCTCGACGTGATGACCGACCTGGCGAAGGAGGGCATGACCATGCTGGTCGTGACCCACGAGATGGGCTTCGCGCGCAAGGCGGCGCACCGGGTCGTGTTCATGGCCGACGGCGAGGTCGTCGAGGACTCGACCCCGGAGGAGTTCTTCACCAAGCCGAAGTCGGACCGGGCCAAGGACTTCCTCGGCAAGATCCTGACGCACTGACGGCAGCCCCGGTCGGAGTCGAAGTACACATTGCGGCGCGCGCGGTGCCGCTGATGACAGAAAGCAGGACACCACGATGAAGATCCGCAACCTTGCGGTGACTCTGCTCGTCGGCGGGCTGGCACTGAGCGCCTGTGGGCGTGAGGGCGGCCCGGGCGAGGACGCAGCCGAGCCGGTCGACCGGGAGGTCGCCTCCGACGTCGCCCTGGAGGGCTCCCCCACCTTCGACGCCATGCAGGAGCGCGGCGGCGTGGTCATCGGCGTCAAGGAGGACCAGCCCGGCCTGGGTCTGCTCGACCCGACCACCGGGGAGTACTCGGGCTTCGACGTCGAGATCGCCAGGCTCATCGCGGCCGAGCTGGGCTTCGACCCCGCCGACGACATCACCTACCAGGCGATCCCCTCGGCGTCGCGTGAGCAGGCCATCGCCAACGGGCAGGTGGACTACTACGTCGGCACGTACACGATCAACGACGGCCGCAAGGAGCAGATCGACTTCGCGGGCCCGTACTTCATCGCCGGTCAGGACCTGCTGGTCCGCGCCGACGAGGAGGAGATCACCGGCCCCGACGCCCTCGAGGGCAAGGTCGTCTGCTCGGTCACCGGCTCCACCCCGATCCAGCGGGTGCGGGACGAGGGCCTGACCGAGGAGTCCAACATCCGCGAGTACCAGCTGTACTCCGAGTGCGTGGAGCAGCTGCGCAACGGCCAGGTCGACGCGGTCACCACCGACGACGCGATCCTGCTCGGCTACGCGGCCGAGAACTCCGACGAGCTTCGGGTCGTGGGCGAGACCTTCTCGGAGGAGCCCTACGGCATCGGCCTGCCCCTCGGCGACGAGGTCCTGCGCAACGCGATGAACGACATCCTCGACGAGGCGCGCGAGAACGGCCAGTGGCAGGAGATCTACGACGCCACGCTGGGGCAGTCGGGCACCACCGTGGAACAGCCCGAGGTCGATCGGTACTGAGTCACACCAGGGCCGGTGGTCACCCGCGAGCGGTGACCACCGGTCCTTCTCTTGCTGCCGGATGAGGACACGTGAACACAATGCTGGACGAGATCCAGAACTTCTGGCTGGTCTTCGCCGAGAACTCCGACGCCTATCTGCGCGGATTCGGCAACACGCTTCGGCTCTTCGGCGTCGCGGTGATCGGCTCCGTCGTGCTCGGCGCGATCCTGGCGATGCTCCGCGTGAGCCCGGTGCCGGTGTTCCGGGCCATGGGCACCCTGTACGTGACGGTGGTGCGGAACACGCCGTTGACGCTGGTGTTCGTGTTCTTCGTCTTCGCCTACCCGTACCTGGAGTTGAACAGCTTCCAGCCGTTCACCGCGGCCGTGATCGCGCTGTCGCTCTACACGGCCGCCTTCGTGTGCGAGGTGTTCCGGTCCGGCATCAACACGGTGCCCGTCGGGCAGGCCGAGGCGTCCAGGGCACTGGGCCTGACCTTCACGCAGACACTCGGCGAGGTGATCCTGCCGCAGGCGGTGCGGTCGGTGTTCCCGCCGCTGGTCAGCGTCCTGATCGCGCTGCTGAAGAACACCACCATCGCGGCCGGGTTCTCCGTCGCCGAGGCGGGTGCCCTGCGCAGCATCCTCTCCGAGCGCGGCTATGACGTGTTCTACGGGCTCGTCTGGGTGCTGGTGATCTTCGTTCTGCTGGTCATTCCGCTGACGCTGCTACAGCGCAGCCTGGAAAAGCGTTGGAGTGTGGCTCGATGACCTCGGTTCTCTACGACCTGCCGGGGCCGAAGGCTCGGGCCCGGAACCGTCTCCTCGGCGTACTCGGCGTCCTGATCCTGGTGGGCGGCGTCGGATTCGTCGGCTACCGCTTCTGGGCGACCGGGCAGTTCGACGCCGATCGCTGGGAGTGGATCCTCTACATCAACGTCCAGGTCGGCCTGGGCAACGCGCTGATCAACACGCTGACGGCCTTCGGCCTCGGTGCCGCGCTGGCGCTGGCGTTCGGGGCGGTCTTCGCGGCGGCCAGACTCTCCGACCACGGGGTGTTCCGCGGTCCGGCGATGATCGTGGTGGAGTTCTTCCGGGCGGCCCCGCTGGTCGTGCTGATCTTCATCTTCTACTACGGCCTCGGGATGTCCCAGCTCTGGGCGCTGGTCCTCGGCCTGACCCTCTACAACGGCGCGGTGCTCGCCGAGGTGTTCCGCGCGGGCGTGCTGTCACTGCCCAAGGGCCAGAGCGAGGCGGCCTACGCCATCGGGATGCGCAAGACCCAGGTGATGAACGTGGTGCTGCTGCCGCAGGCACTGCGCGCGATGATGCCCGCGATCATCAGCCAGCTCGTGGTGCTGCTCAAGGACACCGCGCTCGGCTTCCTGATCACCTATGAGGAGCTGCTGGACTACGCCAGGCTCATCGGCGGCCTCGGGCAGTTCAACCGCCCGCAGATCCCGACCGCGCTGGTCGTCGCCGCGATCTACATCATCCTGTGTCTGCTGCTCACCTGGCTGGCCAGGGTCTTGGACAATCGGCAGCGTCGGACGAAGCGGGTCGCGGTCAAGCGGAGCGACGAGAAGAAGGCCGTCGTCGGCGCCCCCGGCGCCGCGCCCGGTGAGCCGGGTCGGAACATCGACGTCGGGGACTGAACGACTCGACCGGCGAGGCGGCGAGAACCGACGCTCACGCGCCGATCGGAGGCCGGGCTCGACACCGTGCTGGTGTCCGGCCCGGCCTTCGTCGTGACGCGCCCGGTCGCCGTCGCCGGACGCCGCGCGCCGCAGGGAGGCGGATCCGCCCTGCGGCGGCGACGCCGACACCGCTCGATGCCGTCGACGCGCGGGCACGGCGGAACGCCGGTCCGAGATGACCGGTCGCCGCACGGCGTGCGGGGAAGGCCGCTGCGTCCTCCTCAGTGTGTCTCCACCCGCCGTGCACTCCCGACCCGCTGGGACGATCGCGACCCGCCAACGGCGCCGAGCCGTCGGTCTTCTCCGTCGGCTCGGCACCCGAACCTCCTTCGCACCGAGTGGAGGACCGAGCCGTACTGCCCGGAGTCGCCCACGATCGAGGGCGATCGACCACCGCGGCCGTCGGCTGCCCTGGCGCCGGCCGCCGTCGAAGCGAGCCGCGTACGGCTGACACGATTCGGGCCGGGTGGAGTCGGCCGTCGACTCCCCGCCGTGGGCCGGACTTCCGAGGCGACCCGCCCGCGGCGCACGAGAACGCCGAAACGCAGGCCGCTGCGTCAGTCCTGTTCCGTGGCCACCACGACGCGAACTCCGTCGGCATGGGTGCACAGGCCGACGTCCCGGCCGTCTCTTCGGGAGGCGATGCGAGACCGGACCTCGCCCGGCTCCGCAGGAGCGTCCCACTCGGCGGCGGGAGGCGGTGCGGTTCGAGGCGATGGGACCGGAGGCCGCTGTCCGGACGGGCCGGCAGCGGATCGGTCGGCGAACGCCGCGTCGAGTGTCTCGGTCTGGTCCGAGGTGGGGACGACACAGTGCCACTCGCCTATCCGGACGCCCGCCGTGCCGGGTGCGCCCGGCTGGGCACCGGCGGGCAGGGCGTCCTGGTGCGCCGCCACGATCTGTCGAGCGCGAGTGCAGTCGATCGGCGCACCCGAGGCCCGCACCAGCAGCGTCCGACCGCGGGTCTCGACGGTCCCGCAGTCGATCCCCGTCGGAGTGGTCCGCGGGTCGTGGTCGACCTCCACACCGTCCGGGGACGGCGAGGGATCGGCGGGTACGACGGTCGGCCGTCGATTACCGGGCGCCCGGGACGGCCGAAACTCGTCGTCGAGATCATCCGATTCGCGCGGCCCGCGCGGAGCGTCGGACCACCGGTAGGTCGGCCATGGTTCGACGTCGGGTAGACCGCTCTCGCCGGGACGGGCGGGGTCGCTCACAGCGGGGCCGGTGGTCTCCATCACCGGCGGTGTCGACACCTCCGGGGCGTCCGGATCATTCGGCCGGACCGGTTCGTTCGCGCACGCCGTGGCGAGAGCCAGCAGGACCGCGACGGGCAGCAGCCGCCCGGCGCCGCTCGGGATGCTCGATCTGGCAGCCATGAAGTCGCCTTTCGTCGTCATCGCCGTGTCTGGGCGATGCCTCCGGTGCTACGACACCGCGGATGTGCCGACCGCCGAACTGCCGAACTCCACGCCGCGACGGTCTCCGGCGTCCGGGTCTCGTGCGCTCCTCTCCGACTCCGACTCCGACTCCACGCCTCGGCGATGCTCACGGCCTCGGACGCCGGACGTTCCAGACGCCGGCCGCCTCAGGCGCGGGCGCTGCGGCGGAGTGCCCCCGTCGTCAGTGATGCCGACGGAGATGTCCGCCTGTGCCTCCCGCATCCCTGTCCTGCCAAGGCTCCAGGTCGTACGGCACCGTCGACACCCCGACGATGCGTGGAACGGTCGCCTCGGTCATGCCGCCCGACCCCGGCGGCGGAGTGATCAGATCGGCGGCGTCGATGCTCAGCCGATCCACGTCGTTGAGCATTCGCAGCACCGGACCGATGTCCCCATGCCTCGTCCGCAGCGCCGACACACACCGGCGCACCTCCCCGATGGCCCGCTGCACCGCCACGATCTCACCCGTCGTCATAACGACCTCCTCGACCGTCCCGTACGGTCCGCGTGAAGCCACGCGGCAGGCTCCGACTGTCCCGACAATCGCTCCGTGTGACAAGAGACACAACCAGAGATTCACCAGGAGGAGCCACTCAAACTGTTCACCCAGCGTGACGAGCCTTAATCGATTTTGAACAAGACTCGTATTCACCTACTGTGTGAGCCGAAACACGAGCGCGTTGCCAACGTCGTCGAAGCGCCTCAGGCGGATCTCGAGTCGATCCGAGCACACGACGAGGAGGCAACGGTGAGC